>NZ_JBLRVY010000049.1:0-58402 GCF_048159485.1 Streptomyces sp. 4F14 | reverse complement strand
GTGGCCCCGGGGGGGCCCGGGGGGGGGGGGTAGGCCCGGGGGGGTTTGGCCGCGGGCCCGGGCCCCCGGGGCGGGGGGGGGGGGGGGGGGGGGGGGGGGGGCTGGGGCTGAGTGGCTGAGCCACTTGGCCAATGGGTGGGCGTTGGTGGAGGGGGCGGCGGGTGAGAGGTCGGTGCCTGGGTGGTCAGTGGTCGAGTGGCTCAGCCACTCAGCCACTTCGAATTGGCTCAGCCATTTTGCCAGTCGCTCGCCGGTGGGCAGGAACGCGTCGTCCACGAACTCCGGCCCCACCCGTACGTTGGGGAAGACCTCGCCGCCGCAGTTCGGGCAGACCGGCAGCGCCCCGGGGTCCCGGACGCGCCCGCTCTCGCGGTCGTACGCGGCGAGGACCCGGTCCAGGAAGGGCGCGCTCGGCCAGGTCTCCCGCGTGCACGGCGTCGTGCACTGGAGGAACCCGTAGTCGCCCTGCGGTGTGAAGACCCGGTCGGCGTCGAAGCCGTTGCGGGCGAAGAGGCCGTCGACGTTGGAGGTCAGCACCCAGTGGTCGCGGTCGCCGACGAGGTCGCGCAGCCGCCGGTAGAGGGGGTTCGCGCCGCTCCCGTACCGGATGTCGGTGATGTGGACCGCCCAGTACCCCCACATCATGTCCGGCGGCAACGGCACGCCCAGCAGATACCGGGAGCGCAGCCCGAGCCGGTGCAGCGCGGGGAGCAGCTCGCGCATCCGCTCGCCGTCGCCGTAGTCGTACCCGGCCGCCGCGCTCAGCCCGGCGCCCGCCGCGACGAGCACCGCGTCCGCCTCGGCCAGCCAGCCGTGGAAGGTGTCCCGGAGAGTGTCCATCGCCGATGCTTCCTCGTTCCCGTGTGGTTCCCGAGCCCAGGAGGCTCCCGTTCCAACGTAGGGGGACGGGCCGGGAACGTCCCGGTGCACTTCGGACCGCCGCTGGTCAAAAACCGCCGGGAACGCGTGAAGGCCCGCAGGGAGCTGCGGGCCTTCTCCGTGCGGGTGCGGCGGGGGTCAGCCGGCGTTCGCCTTGCGGCGGCGCAGCGCGAAGACCGTGCCCGCGCCGACGACGATCATGCCCACGGCGATCCCGGCGGCCGGCGCGGTGTAGTCGCTCGCACCGGTCTCGGCGAGGTGGGTGGAACCGCCGGCCGGGGTGGGGGCGTTGCCCGCGGGGGCGGCCGGGGTGGAGGCGGAGGTGCTGGGCTCCGGGGAGGGCGAGGCCGCCTTCGAGGGAGCGGGCGAGGGCGAGTCCGACGCCGACGGGGTGGGGCTCGGCGACGGGTACCAGGCCGGGCACGCCTTCGACGGGGTCACCAGCGCCGGCGTGATGTCCTCGTCGACGAACCCGCCCGCCTTGACGTGGATCCGGTACGTCCACTCCGGCGTCCAGTCGACCGGGATGTCGACGCTCGCGCCCTGCGCGGAGGAGTGCTCGATCGTCCTGCTGCCGATGTCGCGGTACTGGTCGTCCGGCATCGACAGCTTGACCTGCACCGAGACGGTGGCCGGGGTGCCGGTCGGGTCCACGTCGGTGACGCGGATGAAGCCGTGGCCGTCCGCGCCGCACTCGGCCGAGGCGGAGAAGTCACGGATGTCGCACGCCGACGCGCTGCCCGCGACGGCCAGACACAGGGCCGCCGCAGCGGCCGGAACACCTATGAGACGTGTCGCGCGCAGCACGCGGACACGGGGAGAAAGGGACACGATCGTCCTTAGGAAAGACCTGTGGAAGAGCCTGACCCCCACGTCCTACAAGCCTGTCGAATCCCCTGTCAATCTACTGTCGTCGCAGGTCAGGAGGGGTTCAATGGCTCCCCATGGGTGGCCCGTCGCCCCCTCAAGCACCGGTCAAGACGGCCATGGCGCGGTCATCCGTGGGAGTGCTGGTCCGTACCTGCCGTGAACGCCGCCGTGCGCACCTTCCCGTCCACCTTGAAGTCCAGGAACAAGCGGTACGTCCCCGTGCTGGGGACGTCCGCCGTGAACGTCACCCCCGTCGCGCCGCTCTCGTCGTCGTGCGGATGCACATGCAGGTACGCGAGGTCCCCGGCCCGCAGCGCGACGAGGTGTCCGTTCGCCCCGAGGTACGGCTCCAGCTTCACCGGCCGCCCCTCCTCGCTGACCGCGAACCGCAGCTCGCTCTCCTTGCCGGCCGCGAGCTCACCCTCCAGCGCGACCGTGTACCCGTCGACGGTCACCTCGCTCGTCTGCGCCGGAACCTTCCGTGCCGCGTACTCCCCGCCGACCGTCAGATCCGACCCCAGCGTCAGGTTCTCCTTCCCCTCGCCCGGTGTGAAGTCCGCGAACACCCGGTAGCTCCCCGGCTCTGTCAGCGTCACCGGCGTGCTCCACGTCCCGTCCGCCGCCCGGGTCGGGTGCAGGTGCCGGTACTCGGTCAGGTCCCGCGAGGCCACGATCAGGTGCAGCTCCTTCTCGTGCTCGACCTTGTACGTCGTGACCGGCCTGCCGTCCGCCCCCTGTACGGCGAACCGGATCACCCCGGCCCGGCCCGCCTCCAGTGCCCCGCTCTCCAGGTCCAGCGTGTACCCGCCCTCGCTGACCTGGAGCCCGGCGGGGACGGGTGCGGCGCTCTGTCCACCGGACTCCTCGTGCGAGCCGCCCTCGTGGGAGTCGCTCTGGTGCGCGGCCTTCTCCGTGCCGCTGTCGAACGGGCCGGCCAGCGCACCCACTCCGTACGCGGCCCCGAACGACACGGCGAGCGCGGCTCCGAAAGCGCCGATCTTCTGGAGGGGGTTCATGGCGGGCTCCCTGTTCTGCCTCTCCGGTGATATACCCCAGGGGGGTACGGGGGTCTGACTCTATACCCCGGTGGGGTATAGGGAAAGCCGGGGTGCTCCGGAAGACGGGGCCTCGTGGTTCACCGCACCGCCGCCCGCACGACCCGCTCGGCCACCGCGTTCATGTCCTTCCCCTTCGCGTCGGTCGCGGTGATCGAGTAGACCAGCGTGCGGGAGAGGTCCCGGGTGGCTCCGGCTATCGCGTTGTAGCCGGGGCGGGAGCCGGTCTTGAGCCAGAAGACCTTGCCGTCGATCTCCCCGCGCTGGAGTCCGGCGGAGAAGGTGGCGCCCGGGATGCCCGCCGGAACCGTGAACATCTCCTCCAGCTGGGGCCGCGGGACGATACGGCCCCGGAACAGGGACGTGATCAGGCGCTCCAGGTCGGCGGCCGTGGAGATCATGTCGCCGGCCGCCGCGCGGTCCGCCTGGTTCCACTCCGTGACGTCCACCAGCTCCGTCGTGCCGTCGGCCTTCTTCACCGCCTGGTAGCCGCGGTTGTGCGGGCCGGCGATGCGCGGATCGGTGCCGGGGAAGTACGTGTCACGCATCCCGGCGGGGGCCAGGACCAGGCGGGTGGCCTCGGCGGCGTACGGGCGGCCGGTGACCTTCTCGATCAGCAGGGCCAGGATCGTGTAACCGATGTTGGAGTAGTGCTGCCCCGTGCCCGGATCGAACTCGGGCCCCTTCGCCACCGCCGAGGCCACGACCTGCCGGAGCGTCAGCGTGTCGTAGCGGTGGGCGTACTGCTCCTCGAACGTGTTCCCCAGCCCGTCCCCCGGCTGGATCCCCGAGGTGTGGTCGAGCAACTGCCGGACCGTGACCGGCTTGAACTCCCGGCTCAGCAGCCCCGGCAGATACCGCTGCACCGGCGTCCCCAGCCCCACCTTCCCCTCCGCCGCGAGCCGCAGCACCGTCGCCGCCGTCACCACCTTCGTCACCGAGCCGGCCCGGAACCGCGCGTCCGGATCGGCCGGGGCCCCGCTCACCACATCGCGCACCCCCGAACTGCCCCGCCACGCCCCGCCCGTCCCTCCGACCCGGACCAGCGCGGACGTCGCGTCGGCGTCCGGCAGCCCCGCTATCGCCGCGCGCAGCGCCTCCGCGTCCGGGGGCGAGGCGTGCCGGACGCCGGCCGACGTGCCCGCCGGCCTCGCGAAGACCGGCGCCGCGAGCGGACCGGCGGCCAGCGCGAGGGCGAGCGAGGCCGCGAGGACGGTCGTACGGCGACGAAGGCGCATGAACACTCCCGAGGGTGAGGTGACGAACGCGACGTGTTCATCGTCCGGCGTCGAGGGGTCCCTCCGTATCGGCCGAACGGCCGGTCCCGACCCGCACGGGACCCGGACCCGGCGGCCCCGGAAACCCGGTGTCCTCCTCGGGGATCGCCCCTGGGGTCCGGCCGGACAGGCCGCCGCACACCCGAACGAGCTAGGTCAAAAGGGCGAGAGCGAGGACGGCCGCCCCCGCTCAGCGCAAAAAGTGTTATCGCCGCAGCCCCCACCCCGTCCCCACCTGTGATCCCCGACATTGCCAACAGCCCGCCCCCGGCTGAAAAGGTGCTGGTATGAGAATGGAAGCGGACGGCCGAGCCCGGAGCGGCGGTACGGCCGGGCGGGCCGGCGGTGACTGGTCCGCCGTGATCGCCGCCGCGCAGGCCGGTGACCGGCGGGCGCTGGACGAGCTGGTCCAGGGCTGGCTGCCGCTCGTCTACAACATCGTCGGCAGGGCGCTGAACGGCCACGCGGACGTCGACGACGTCGTCCAGGAGACGATGCTCAGGGCCGTCGGCAACCTGGGCGCCCTGCGCGACCCGGACAGCTTCCGCTCCTGGCTCGTCGCGATCGCCATGCGCCAGATCCGCGACCGCGCCCGCCGCCGTGCCCCGTCCCAGCGCCTCGACGAGAACGACCCGCACGACAGCGCCGACTTCGCGGAACTCACCGTCCTCAGACTCCAGTTGGCGGGCCAGCGCAAGGAAGTCGCCGAGGCCGTCCCCTGGTTGGACCCCGAGGACCGCCAACTCCTGTCCCTGTGGTGGCTGGAGGTCTCAGGCGAACTCACCCGGCGCGAACTCGCCACCGCCGTCGGCATCAGCCGCCAGCACGCCGCCGTCCGCGTCCAGCGCGTCAAGGAGCGGCTGGAGGTCTCCCGGGGAATCGTCCGGGCGCTGGCCGGCGCCTGCCCCGACCTCCGTGATCTGACGGCCCGTTGGCACGGCCGCCCCGACTCCGTCTGGCGCAAGCGCCTCGCCCGGCACATCCGAGGCTGCGCCTACTGCGGCGACACCCGCGAACCCGTCGTCCCCGCCGAACGCCTCCTCGTCGGCATCGCCCTCGTCCCCGTCCCGGCCGCCTTCACCCTCTCCCTCGCCCTCGGCGGCAAGACGGCCGCCGCCGCGACCGGCGTCGGCTGGTCCGCGAAGGTCGTCGGCGCGCTCACCAAACCGGCCGTCGCGATGACAGCGGGCGCGACGCTGGTCGCGGGCGGCGCGTACGTCGTCGTCCAGCCCCCCGACGACCCGCCGAAGCGGACCGTCGTCCTCCCCACGGCCGACACCACCCCCGCCACCCCCACCCCGACCGCCCTCAACTCCCCTTCCCCGTCACCGAGTCCGAGCGCCACCCCCACGAAGAAGCCGGCGGTGTACGGCAGTGTCGTGGACGCCGTCGATACCGCCCCCGATCCCAACACCCCGCCGGGAAGCCTCCCCCGACGCCCGGCACCCGGCGTCACCAGCAGTGGTGGCGCCAAGGCCGTCATGCAACACCGGGGCGACCATGTGGACCTGACCGGTCAGGGGTACGTCCTCGTGCGCTGGCAGATCTCGCCCAAGTCCCGTCCGGGCGGCCTGGTCATGCCCGGTTGGACCGGCCTCGAAGGCAAGCTCTTCCACGTGGCCTCGGCCGGCGGACGCCGCATGGACGACGCGATGGCGGGCGCCCCGAACGGCTACGCGACCGGCATGGGCGGCCCCACCATCGGCTACGCCGTCCTGCCCGACGGCACCCAACAGATGTGGCAGAACGAGTACTTCTACCTCGACGGCTCCGTCACCCTCACCGTCAACGAACGCGGCGCCGACTACGGCCTCATCGTCTTCCCCTCGACCCGCGAGGACATCGAGAAGGACCTCGCGTACGGCCCGCCGCAGGGCGCCATCCGCTACGGCATCGTCCGCGACACCGGAGCCGACGACACCCCCGTCCCCCAATACGCCACCCGCACCACGCCAGTTGACCCGGCGACGGTCCCCCAGCGCTCCGCCCTGTAAGGCCGCTCACACGCCGAGGGCGTCAGTTCGTACGCGCCGGTGTCCTCGCCGGGCCCGGCCTCGCGTCGACGGCCTCGGGCGGCCCGCCCGTCGCCGTACCGGACCGCCAAGTCGCCACCCCCACCCGTGACTTGCTACTCCCCGCCCCTCAACCCGTGCAGTACGTCGATCCTGTTGGTGGTGATCGAGTCCACCCCCAGGTCGATCAGGCGGCGCAGGGAGCGGGGTGTGTCGGGGGTCCAGACCGAGAGGAGGTGGCCGTCCCGGTGGACGCGTTCCGCCAGGGAGCGATCGACCAGCGAGAAACGGTAGTTGAGCCAGCGGGGGCGGATCGCGGCGAGGAGGGTCGGGCGGATCGGGGCGAGGGAGGTGTGCGTGAGGGCGATCTCGGCGGACGCGTCGGCGCCGCGTACCGCGAGCATCGCGCGGGCGTCGGCACAGTAGTAGACGCGTTCGGCGGCACCCGCCTCACGCACGGCGTCCACGATCCGCCGGGCGACCCGCACATCCCGCGTACCCGGCAGATCGACCATCACCCGCGCGCCGTCCGTCGCGGCGAGCGCCTCCACCAGCGTCGGCACACCGCCCTCCGTCATGCCCCGCACCTCCGCCGCCGACAGCGACCCCAGCGGCCGGTCGATCTCCCAGAGCCGTTTCAGCGTCTCGTCGTGCAACAGGACCGGCACGCCGTCCCTGGTCAGCCGCACATCGATCTCGACCGCGTCCGCGCCACGGGTGAGCGCGGAACGCAACGAGTCGAGGGTGTTCTCCCGGAAGCGGTAGGGATCGCCGCGGTGGGCCACGGCCGTCAGGGTCTGCATACGGCCATTGTCACGGCAGACGGGGACGCGCGGCGCGCGGGAACGTTCCCGAGCCCGTTCACGGCACCGCTCACGTGAACGTTCACGGCGCCAGCCACTCCGCCGTGTACGTGTCGATCTCGTCCTTGATCAGCGACTTGCCGGCATCGTCGAGGAACGACGCGTCGACCGCGTTCTTCGCGAGGGCCGCGAGGCCGTGCTCGTCGAGGTCGAGGAGGCGGGCGGCGACGGCGTACTCGTTGTTGAGGTCGGTGCCGAACATCGGCGGGTCGTCCGAGTTGATCGTGACCAGGACGCCCGCGCGGACGAACTCCTTGACCGGGTGCTCGTCGAGGTTCGCGACCGCGCGCGTCGCGATGTTCGAGGTCGGGCAGACCTCCAGCGGGATCCGCTCGGCGGCGAGGTGGGCGAGGAGTTTCTCGTCCTGGGCGGAACTCGTGCCGTGGCCGATGCGTTCAGCACGCAGATAGGTCAGGGCGTCCCAGACCGTGCCCGGCCCGGTCGTCTCCCCGGCGTGCGGCACCGAGCGCAGGCCCGCGGCGATCGCGCGGTCGAAGTACGGCTTGAACTGCGGCCGGGGCACCCCGATCTCCGGCCCCCCGAGGCCGAACGAGACGAGGCCCTCCGGGCGCAGCCGGTCGTCCGTCGCGAGCCGTACGGTCTCCTCGGCCGATTCGAGCCCCGCCTCGCCCGGGATGTCGAAGCACCAGCGCAGGACGGTGCCGAGTTCCTTCTCCGCGGCCTTGCGGGCGTCCTCGATCGCGTCCATGAACGCCTTCGCGTCGATGCCGCGCCGGGTCGAGGAGTACGGCGTGATCGTCAGCTCCGCGTACCGCACCTGCTGGCGGGCCAGCTCCCGGGCGACCTCGTACGTCAGCAGGCGGACGTCCTCCGGGGTGCGGATGACGTCCACGACCGACAGGTACACCTCCACGAAGTGCGCGAAGTCAGTGAAGGTGAAGTAGTCGGCGAGCGCTTCCGGGTCCGTCGGCACCTTCGCGTCCGGGTGCCGCGCCGCCAGCTCCGCGACGATCCTCGGCGACGCGGACCCCACGTGGTGCACGTGGAGTTCGGCCTTCGGCAGGCCCGCGATGTAGGCGCGCAGGTCGTGGGGTGCGGGTACGGCGTTGCTCATGGGTCCCTCCGGGACAGCGCCTCCGGGGGCGGCCCCGGGCGCGGGTGATCGACTGATCGGTTCCGGATCATCCTAAGGCGGGGAGAGTGGGTGAGGAGGGTGGATCTAGCATGGGCGGGACGGGAAAGAGGGGCGGGCACATGACGGAGAACACGCAGGAAGGACCGGACGGTGGGGGGTCTTCGGCGGCGCGGACAGGGGATGCCGGGGCGCGCGGGGACGGGGCCCGTCCGGATGCGGTGAGCGGGGGCGGCGCGGCTGCGGACGGGACGCCGGAGGACGCGGTGCCTGCGGGGGCGGCCGGCGGGGACGTGGTGCCTGAGGACGCGGTGCCGGAGCGTGGGCCCGAGGACCAGCGGGCGGCGGGCGTGGACTCCGGTGAGCCGCCGGAGGCTGGGCCCGAGGGCCGGGGGACCTCAGGTGGGGTTCCCGAGGAGGGTGGGGTTCAGGACAGGGTGTCGGTGCTTGGCCCGTGGGCGCCTCCGGTGGTGGCCACGCGGACTTCGGGGGGTGGCACGGAGGTGGCTGCGGCCAAGGCGGACGGTGCGAAGACGGACGCCGGGGTGCCGGACGCCGTGGCGTCCTGGGTGAAGCCCGCCGACCCGAACACCGCGACGCCGGACGTGCCGACCGCGGAGCCGAACGGCTTCGCGCCCCCTGCGTACGGCGTTCCGACGGCCCCTGCGTACGGTGCGCCCGCGCCCCTTTCTCACGATGCCCCCGCGCGTCCTGGCCACGATGCGACGACGACTCCGCCCGCCACCCAGAGCCCGGCACCGTACTCCTCCCCGGCGCCCGCGACCCCCCAGTCCTGGCCCGACCCCTTCGCGGCCCCGCACCCCAGCACACCACCCCGAGCACCGGGCCCCTACCCGCCCCCCAACCTCTACGCCCCACCCGCACCGCAGCCCTTCCCCGGCCACATCCCCCCACCCCCCATCGCCCCGGACGGCCCCGGCCAGCCCCTCTACGGCTACTCGCCGGCGTACGCCCATCCCCTGCCCCCCGCCCCCGGTATGCCGGGCTACGGCCCTCAGGGCCCAGGGATGCCCTTCCCCGGAGCCCCGGCCCCTGGAGCGCCGGGCCCCGGCATGCCCACCCCCGGAACACCCGGCCCCGGCATACCGGCCCCCGCCTACTACGGCTGGCCCCCCACACCCCCCAGCAACGGCTTCGGCACCTCCGCGATGATCACCGGCATCCTCGCGGCCCTGGGCTTCTGCCTCTGGCCGGTCGCGTTCGTGCTCGGCGTCCTGGGGGTCGTCTTCGGCATCCTGGGCCGCCGCAAGGCCACGCGGGGCGAGGCGACGAACGGCGGCCATGCCCTGGCCGGCATCATCTGCGGCGTCGCGGGGATCCTGCTGTCGGCGGGCGTCGGGGTACTGATGATCACGACCTGAGGACACCGGGAAGGCCCCTGCTCACGCGCCGGAGAACGAACGCACCCGCCCCCCCGAGCCTCCCGACGCAGACCCCAGCGCCACCCTCCACCCCCTCACCCCTCCCGAACCCTCCCCCGAGCCTCCATCAACGCGAACCCCAGCAGGTTCGACCCCCGCCACCGCTCAGGATCCCCCGCGTCCCGAGCCACCACCCCGACCCCCCACACCCGGTCCACAGGACTGGCCTCCACGAGCACCCGCTCCCCCGTACCGACCAGGAACTCCCGCAACCCGGCGTCGGAGCGGAACTTGTGCACGCTCCCCTCGACGACGATCCGGAACCGCTCCCGCGCCCACACGCCCTCGTCGAACCCCCTGACAAGCCGGCCCGCCTTCTTGGCGACGGAGGGATGGCCGGCGGTGAGGACGGCGGCCTCGGCGTCGGTGTCCCCGAAGAGCCGCGCCTTCTCGGCCATCATCCAGTGCTCGGCGGTCGGGTAGCGCACGCCGGCCACGGTGAACGGAGACTCCCACCACTGGCTGAGACACTCGGCCCCGATCCGCCCGTCGGCGCGGGGCTGATGCCCCCAGAAGGCCAGGTACTTGACCTTCACCCCCGCCCGAACGGCCCGCACGAGCGCCTCCCGCGAATCGATCTTCCCCACGCCCGCCGCCCCCTCCACACCCGCCCCCTCGATCTCCATGCCCCCCAGCATCGCAGCCACCACCGACAATCCGCCCCCCTTTCCCCCCACCCCCAACCCCCAGCTCGACAGATTCCGTCGCGTAACCAAAAGGCAACAACGGAATCACTTGTTGGAGTACCACTCCTCTGCCAGGATCGGCACTCAAATCCGACCAGAGCCACGCCCGCCCGGCGAACGCCGAGAGCGGGGCGGATACGGAGGAGTACGGCATGCGCGACAACCTCCCCGAGGTGGAACGTTTCGCCCAGGGCGCGCAGGGTGCCCAGTACATCGCGGGCCGGCTCACCCCAGGCACCTCGCAGGACACCCACACGATCATCGACCCGGCGACGAACACGCCCGTCCTGACGTACACCCTGGCCTCGACGAAGGACGTGGACGAGGCCGTGGCCGCGGCCCGAGCCGCCCTCCCCGCCTGGGCCGGTGCCACGCCGGGCGACCGCGCGGACGCCCTGCACCGCCTCGCGGAGACCCTCGCCGACCAGGCGGAGCCCCTCGCGCGCACGGAGTCCCTCCAGTGCGGCAAGCCCCTGAGGCTGACGCGCCAGTTCGACGTACCCGGCACGATCGACAACACGGCGTACTTCGCCGGCGCGGCCCGCCAGCTTCAGGGCCGGTCCGCGGGGGAGTACTCGGCGGACCACACCTCGTACGTACGGCGCGAGCCGATCGGCGTGGTCGGCTCGATCGCCCCCTGGAACTACCCGCTCCAGATGGCCGCGTGGAAGATCCTCCCGGCCATCGCGGCGGGCAACACGATCGTGCTGAAGCCCTCGGAGCTGACGCCCCTGACGGCGCTGATGTTCGCGCGGGCGGCGACGGACGCGGGCATCCCGGACGGCGTCGTGAACGTCGTCAGCGGCACGGGCGCGGAGGCGGGGGAGCACCTCGTCGCACACCCGGACGTGGCGATGACGTCGTTCACGGGCTCCACGGCCGTGGGCAAGCACATCGCGCGGGTCGCGTCGGAGACGGTCAAGCGCGTGCACCTGGAACTCGGCGGGAAGGCCCCGTTCCTGGTGCACGACGACGCCGACCTGGAGGCCGCCGCGCAGGGCGCCGTCGCGGGCGCGCTGATCAACGGCGGCCAGGACTGCACGGCGGCCACGCGCGCGTACGTACAGAGGCCGCTGTACGAGGCGTTCGTGGCGCGGACGGCCGCCCTGATGGAGAGTGTCCGCCTCGGTGACCCCTTCGTGGACGGCACCGACCTCGGCCCGCTGATCACGCACGCGCACCGCGACCGGGTCGCGGGTTTCGTCGACCGCGCGCGTGCGTACGCGCGGGTGGTCACCGGAGGGGCCTGCCCGAAGGACAGGGACGGCGCGTACTATCTCCCCACCCTGATCGCGGACGCCCCGCAGGACAGCGAGATCGTCCGGTCCGAGATCTTCGGCCCCGTCCTGGTGGCCCTGCCCTTCGACGGCGACGACGAGGGCATCCGGCTCGCCAACGACACCCCGTACGGCCTCGCGGCGTCCGTGTGGACCCGGGACGTGTTCCGGGCGAACCGGGCGACGAGGGAGCTGCGCGCGGGGTGCGTGTGGGTCAACGACCACATCCCGATCGTCAGCGAGATGCCCCACGGGGGGTACGGGCAGTCCGGCTACGGCAAGGACATGTCACCGTACTCGTTCGAGGAGTACACCCAGATCAAGCACGTCATGTTCGACAACACGGCAGCCGTCCGCAAACCCTGGCACCGCACGGTGTTCACCGGCAACTGAAGGGGCAGCACGCGCATGGAGCAGTACGAGCCCGACGACCGCCTGTCACCGGCCCAGCTCGCGGCCATGAGGCGCAGCCTGCGCACCGGCCGGGCCGCGCTGACCCGGCGTTCGCTGCTGCGCGCCTCGACGGGCGGCGCGCTGGCGCTGGGCGGCCTCGGGGCGCTGAGCGCCTGCGGCATCCCGGCCGCGGGCAAGACCGAGGGCGGCACGTCCGCCGACGACCGCTCGGCGAAGGAGAAGACGGTGAACTTCTCCAACTGGACCGAGTACATGGACGTCGACGACAGCGGGAAACGCCATCCCACCCTCGACGCGTTCACCAAGCGGACCGGGATATCCGTCCGGTACACCGAGGACATCAACGACAACAGCGAGTTCTTCGGCAAGATCAAGCCGCAGCTCGCCGCGGGCCAGGACACCGGCCGCGACCTGATCGTCCTCACCGACTGGCTCGCCGGGCGCCTGATCCGCCTGGGCTGGGTGCAGAAGCTGGACGCGTCGAACCTGCCGCACGCCTTCGCCAACCTCTCCGGGCAGTTCCGCAGCCCCGACTGGGACCCGGGACGGGCGTACTCCTACCCCTGGCAGGGCATCTCGACGGTCATCGCGTTCAACAAGAAGGCGCTCGACGGCGCCGAGGTGAGGTCGGTGTCCGACCTCCTCGACAACCGCAAGCTCAAGGGCAAGGTCGGCTTCCTCACGGAGATGCGCGACAGCGTCGGCATGACCCTCCTCGACATGGGCAAGGACCCGGCGAAGTTCACCGCCGACGACTACGACGCGGCGATCGCGCGCCTCCAGAAGGGCGCCGACAACGGCCAGATCCGCCGCTTCACCGGCAACGACTACACCGCCGACCTCGCCAAGGGAGACCTCGCCGCCTGCATCGCCTGGGCGGGGGACGTCGTCCAGCTCAAGGCGGACAGCCCGGACATCGACTTCGTCATCCCCGACAGCGGCTACATGACGTCCAGCGACAACCTGCTGATCCCCAACAAGGCGCGGCACAAGACGAACGCGGAACGGCTCATCGACTACTACTACGAGCCCGAGCCGGCCGCCGAGCTCGCCGCCTACATCAACTACGTCTGTCCGGTGGACGGCGTGAAGGAAGCGCTGGCGAAGATCGACCCGGACGCGGCGGACAACCCGCTGATCATTCCCGACAAGGCGATGCAGGCCAAGTCGCACTCCTTCCGCTCGCTCAGCGCGAGCGAGGAGACCTCATTCGAAGCGAAGTTCGCGAAGCTCACCGGGGCGTGACGACGATGACAGACAACAGCGGCGACGTCCGCCTGCGCGGCATAGGCAAGACCTACGGCTCGTTCACCGCCGTGCACCCGCTCGACCTGACCGTCCCGCAGGGCTCGTTCTTCGCGCTCCTCGGGGCGTCCGGCTGCGGCAAGACGACGACCCTCAGGATGATCGCGGGCCTGGAGGAGCCGACCAGCGGCACCGTCCACCTCGGCGACCAGGACGTCACCCGGCTGCCGCCCTACAAGCGGCCCGTGAACACGGTCTTCCAGTCGTACGCCCTCTTCCCGCACCTCGACATCCACGAGAACGTCGCGTTCGGCCTCAGACGGCGCGGCATCAAGAGCGTGAGACAACAGGTCGACGACATGCTGGAACTCGTCCAGCTGGGCGAGCAGGCCCGTAAACGGCCCCACCAGCTCTCCGGCGGCCAGCAGCAGCGCGTCGCCGTCGCCCGCGCGCTCATCAACCACCCCAAGGTGCTCCTCCTCGACGAGCCCCTCGGCGCCCTGGACCTGAAGCTGCGCCGCCAGATGCAGCTGGAGCTCAAGCGCATCCAGACCGAGGTCGGCATCACCTTCGTGCACGTCACGCACGACCAGGAGGAGGCCATGACGATGGCCGACACGGTCGCCGTGATGAACGCGGGCCGCGTCGAGCAGCTCGGCGCCCCGGCCGACCTGTACGAGAACCCGCGCACGACGTTCGTCGCGAACTTCCTCGGCACCTCCAACCTCATCGAGGCCCAGGTCGCGAGCCGCAGCGGCGGCGAGGTCGTCCTCAAGGCCGGCGACGGCCGGATCGCCCTCCCCGAGGACCGCTGTCCGACGGGCGGCAAGGTCCTGATCGGCGTCCGCCCCGAAAAGGTCGCCCTCGCGCACGCGCACGAGGCGTCCACCGTCCCGGAGGGCCGCAACCGCCTGACAGGGACGATCGCCGACGCCAGCTTCATCGGCGTGTCGACGCAGTACGTGATCCGTACGGCCGTCTGCCCCGAGTTCGCGGTGTACGTCCAGAACGTCGACCGGGACGCACGCCTGATACCCGGCGCCGAGGTCGTCCTGCACTGGTCCCCGGCACACACCTTCGGCTTCGACGCGTCCCAGGACATCGACGCGGGCACCCAGGAAGAGGCGGCCGTCTGATGGCAGCCACCCTGACGGAACCCGAGAACGAGGCTCCCGCGCGCGGGCGCAGACGCGGCCGCTGGACGCCGTACTGGCTGCTGCTGCCCGGCATCCTGTGGCTGGTCGTGTTCTTCGCGCTGCCGATGATCTACCAGGCGTCGACGTCCGTGCAGACCGGCTCCCTCGAAGAGGGCTACAAGGTCACCTGGCACTTCGCGACCTACTGGGACGCCTTCCAGGAGTACTGGCCGCAGTTCCTGCGCTCGGTCCTGTACGCCGCCGCCGCGACCGTCCTGTGCCTGGTCCTCGGCTATCCGCTGGCCTACCTGATCGCGTTCCGCGCGGGACGCTGGCGCAACCTGATCATGGTCCTGGTGATCGCGCCGTTCTTCACCAGCTTCCTCATCCGCACCCTCGCCTGGAAGACGATCCTCGCGGACGGCGGCCCGGTCGTCGGCGCCCTCGACACCCTGCACGTCCTGGACGTCACGAACTGGCTCGGCTGGACGGCCGGCGACCGGGTCCTCGCGACGCCCCTCGCGGTGGTGTGCGGGCTGACGTACAACTTCCTGCCGTTCATGATCCTGCCGCTGTACACGTCCCTGGAGCGCATCGACGGGCGCCTCCACGAGGCCGCCGGGGATCTGTACGCGCGCCCGTGGACGACGTTCCGGAAGGTCACCTTCCCCTTGTCGATGCCGGGGGTCGTCTCCGGGACGCTCCTGACGTTCATCCCGGCGTCCGGTGACTACGTCAACGCCGAACTCCTCGGCTCGACCGACACCCGCATGATCGGGAACGTCATCCAGACGCAGTTCCTGCGCGTCCTGGACTATCCGACGGCCGCCGCGCTGAGTTTCCTCCTCATGGCCGCGATCCTGTTCATGGTCACGTTCTACATTCGCCGTTCCGGGACGGAGGACCTGGTCTAGATGTCCTGGCTCAAACGTCATCTCGTCGTCATCGCCGGATTGTGCACCCTCGCCTATCTGCTGCTGCCGAACGTCGTCGTCACGGTCTTCTCCTTCAACAAACCCAAAGGCCGCTTCAATTACGAGTGGCAGAACTTCTCCCTCGACGCGTGGAAAGACCCCTGCGGCGTCGCCGGAATGTGCGGATCACTCTCCACCAGCCTCCAGATCGCGTTCTGGGCGACCCTCGGCGCGACCGCGCTCGGCACGATGATCGCGTTCGCGCTGGTCCGCTACCGCTTCCGCGCCCGGGGCGCCGTCAACTCGCTGATCTTCCTGCCGATGGCGATGCCCGAGGTCGTCATGGCGGCCTCGCTCCTCACCCTTTTCCTCAACCTGGGCGCCCAGCTCGGTTTCTGGACGATTCTCATCGCGCACATCATGTTCTGCCTGAGTTTCGTCGTCACGGCCGTCAAAGCGCGCGTCATGTCGATGGACCCGCGCCTCGAAGAAGCCGCCCGCGATCTCTACGCCGGACCGGTCCAGACATTCCTGCGCGTCACCCTCCCCATCGCCGCCCCCGGAATCGCCGCGGGCGCGCTGCTCGCCTTCGCGCTCTCCTTCGACGATTTCATCATCACGAATTTCAACGCCGGTTCGACCGTCACGTTCCCCATGTTCGTCTGGGGCTCCGCACAGCGCGGCACACCCGTGCAGATCAACGTCATCGGCACCGCGATGTTCCTCGTCGCCGTCCTCCTCGTCCTGGTCTCCATGGCCGTCGGCAGACGCCGTAGCAGGCACCGGGTTTGACGTCCACGCGGTCCGGGTACAGCCTTTGCCGCTTCTGCGCCGACTGAGGTACGACCCACCCCGCGCGCGTGACGTACGGCGCCGGAACCGGCGGGTCCGTGCCCGGCCCTCCCGCCAGGGAGCGCGCCGAACAGGCCGGGGCCGTGCCCACCGGCGCGCGCGGGAGCGGAGAGCGGCGTGTGATCCGCTTCACTCAGGACGGCCCCCGAACTCGCGTAATGCTCACCGGAAAACCTCCCTCTCTTCCTCGTGACGCGACCGCGTCGACGACAGAAAGGGAGGTCTTCTCGATGACTGGGGCCAAGACAGCGGTCGAATGGCTGGCATCCGTCGCGCCCGACCCCGACGCCTGCCGGTGGGAATGGGAGCGCAACCCCCTCGGGGTCGCGCTGCTGCCCGCCGGACGCGCCTGGGACGTGCTCATCCTGCCGGGTGACCTCGGCCGTCCGACCCTCGACATCCTCACCCGCATCCTCGACCGGCCCGGCCCGGTCCTGGTCGACTTCGGCGACAACCGCATGGGCTTCTTCGTGCCGCCGGGCACCGCCGCGCGCTGGCTCGGCACCGGGATCCGCAGCGCCGGCAACGGCACCTGGATCGTCGTCCCGTACCCGGGCCGCTCCACCGGAAACGTCCGCTGGCTCGTGCCGCCGGACGGCACCGGCACGCTCAACGACCCGGCGCTCCTCGAACTCGCCATGCACGAGGCCGCCGCCGGGATCGCGGCCGGGGAGGACGGGTGATCACCGGCTGACCCGCCCGCGCGCACACCTCCGCGTCCCCCATTCCGGGGAGGGTGCCCGCACAGGAACGCACACGTCGGCCGCCCGTGCGGCCGACACGTCCGTACGGCTGGGTCCGTACGGCTACGAGGTGCTCGTCGCCTTGAGCGCGAGCCACAGCTCCATCCGCACGTCCGGGTCGTCCAGGGAGCGGCCCAGGATCTCCTCCACGCGGCGCATCCGGTAGCGCAGCGTGTGCCGGTGCACTCCGAGATCGGCGGCGGCCGCGTCCCACTGGCCGTGCCGGGAGAGCCACGCGCGCAGCGAGGCCACCAGGTCCCCCCGGCCCGTCGCGTCGTGCTCGTGCAGCGCCCGCAGGAGACCGTCCGAGAACGCCCGCACCGCGTCGTCCGCCAGGAGCGGCAGCACCGAGCCGGACGCCAGCTGGTCGTGCTCCACGAAGACCCTGCCCCGGCGCCGGGCCACCGACAGGGACTGCTCGGCCTGCGTGCGGCCGGTCGCGGCCGTACTGGGGCCCGCCGGGCCCGACAGGCCGATCACCAGGTCGTTCCCCTGAGCCGACCCGTCCGCCTCCACCTCCGCCGCGTACTCCACCGTCTCCGCCAGCGCCGCGCCGCCGTCCACCGCCACGGCCACCAGCCGCTCGCCCTCCGGGACCACCAGGACCGGTTCGCCCGCGCGGGCCGCCGCCGACTCCAGGACCTCCGCGAACTCCTCCAACGGGCCCTCGTCGTCCCCCGCGCGCACGCGCGAGGGCGCCGCCTCGGGGGCGGGCACCCGCGCGCCGGGACCCCGCTGCGCGACGACCACCCGGAACGGCGCGTCCAGCAGACCGGCGTACAGATCGCCCGCCACCGCGCGCGCGTGGTCCGGTTCGCCCGCCAGGAGCATCCGCAGGACCGCCGCGCCGATGCGCTGCTCGGCCGCGCGCAGGGAGCGGGAGCGTTCCGTCGTCAGGGTGAGGAGGGCGATCGCCGAGTGGACGGCGTACCGCTCGGCCGTGCCCGGGGCGGCGGCCGTGCCGACGGCGAGCGCCGCGCGCGGGCGGCGGCCCGTGCCCAGGGAGTGCAGCTCCACCCGGTCCTCGCCGTCGATCACCGAGGACGCCGGGGCGGGGCGCTCGCGCAGGCGCGCGACGTCCACCGTGAGGCGGGCCGCCCGGCGCCACGCCCACTCCGGGGCCGCCGCGACGACCGCGCCCGCCGCGTCGTACAGCGCCGCCCAGCCGTCCACCTGGGCCGCCAGCGCCGTCAGCAGGCCCTCCGGGCCCGCGGCGAGGGTCTGGCGGGTCAGCTCCCGCTGGGCCGCGAAGCCGTCCGTCACCGCGCGGTACTGGTCCGCCGCGATCGCCGCGGACACGGCCTTGCTGATCGCGATGAACGGCGTCCTGCGCGGCACCTCCAGCAGCGGCAGCCCCTCGTCGCGGGCCGCCTGGACGAGCGCCTCCGGGACGTCCTCGTAGTTGACGCCCACCGCGAACCCCAGCCCCACCACGCCCGCCTCCGCCAGCCGCCGCACGTACCGGCGCATCGCCGCCGGATCCTCCGCGTCCAGCTTCAGGGCCGTCACCAGCAGGAGTTCCCCGCCCTCCAGGTACTCCACCGGGTCCGGCAGCTCGCTCACATGCGCCCACCGCACCTGCACCCCGAGCTTGTCCTCCCCGGCGCGCACGACGAGCTTCAGCGCCGAGTGGTGGACGAGGGAGGCGAGGGTGGGGGGCATGGCGCCTTCACGGGGACGGGGAGGGGGTGGCAGTGCCGATTGTGCCTCAGCGGCACACCCTCCCGGCGCCGCGAGGCCGGACGTGGGCCCCGTACTGCGTCGGCCCGCTGACCCGCACCCCGCCCGCCAGGACGAGGTCCGTCAGGCGCCGCGGCAGGGCGTCGTCGAAGCGGATGCCGTCCGGCACCGGGACTCCGGCGGCCCGCAGCGGCCACTCGATCTCGCGGCAGGTGGTGGCGAGCCAGTCGAGGACCGCCGCCGAGCCGCCCCGGCCCGCCACCGGCACCCAGGTGGCCACCTCCGGCTCCGGGAGGCCCGCGTCGAGGAACGTCCGGGCGAGGCGGGGGCCGAAGTCGGGGACCGCGCCGCTCGCCAGGAACGGCCCGGGCCACAGCGCGTAGTACCGGTCCCACTCCGCCAGCGGCGGATCGGACGGCGCCGTGTTGGTGAAGTCCATCTCGTGCAGGACGACGACACCGCCCGGCTCCAGCAGCGAGGCCAGCCGGCGCAGCGCCGCCGCCGGATCGGGCAGGTACATGAGGATGTACCGGCCGACCACGACGTCGAACCTCTCCGGCCAGGTGAAGTCGCCGACGTCCGCGACCTCGTACCGCACCGACTCCGCGAACCCCGCCTCCCGCGCGCGCACGCGTGCGGCGCGCACGCTCCCCGGGTCGCGCTCGATCCCCACCACACGCCCGCCGGGCCCGACCAGACCGGCCGCCAGCAGAGCGACGTCGCCCGGCCCGGAGCCGAGGTCCAGGACGCTCATCCCGGGCCGCACCCCGGCCACGCGCAGGGTCCGTTCCGTGAACGGCGAGACCGCCGCGTCCTGGAGGGCGAGCCGCCGCCGCTCGCTCTGCGAGTGGCCCAGCAGATAGGCGCCGCCGCCTGTCACGAGGTGGCTCCCAGCCCGGTGCGGCGGCGTATCGCCTTGCCGCTCGACGTACGGGCGATACCGCCCCGCCGGACGAACACGATCTCGTCCGGCGTAATACCCAGCTCGGCCATCACGCGCGCGCGGATACGGCCGGACGCGGCCCGGCGGCCCTCCGCGTCACGCCGCGTCGTCTCGACGACGAGCCCGAGCCTGCCGCCGTCCTCGCTCCAGATCTGCTCGGCCAGCACCCCGTGCACCGGCAGTCCGGGCGTGTCCCGTACGACGGTCTCGATGTCGCTCGCCCAGTGGTTCGCGCCGAACACGATGATCACCTCCTTCGTACGCCCCACGACATACAGCTCACCGTCGTGCCACAGCCCCAGGTCACCGGTCGCCACCCAGCCGCCCGGCAGCAGAAGCCGGCGGCTCTCCCGCGGGTCCCGGTCGTACCCGCTGCCCGTGACGGACGCCCCCCGGACCTCGATGTCCCCGACCTCGCCGTCCGCGGCGGTGACCCGGACCTCGGTCCGCGCCACCGGCCGCCCCACGCTGACCAGTTCGCGGTACGGCCCGCCGCCGGGCGCCACCGGCACGTACCGCCCCCGGTTCAGCTCGTCCCGGTCCGCGCGCAGCACCTTCGTCGGCCGGCCGGCCGGCGGGAAGGCGACGGCCAAGGTCGCCTCCGCCAGCCCGTACGCCGGCAGGAAGACGTCCCGCGCCAGTCCGGCCGGCGCGAACCGCGCCACGAAGGCGTCCTGGAGCCGCCGGTCGACCGGCTCGGCGCCGTTCACCGCGATCCGCCACCGGGACAGGTCGAGCCCGGCCGACGGCCCCGTGCCGCGCCGCAGGACGTACCGGTAACCGGAGTCCGGGGCCATCGTGAACGTCGCCCCCAGCCGCCCCATCGCCTCGATCCACCCCCGCGGATCCCGCAAGTAGTCCTCGGGCGTCAGCAGATGGACGGCCACGTCGTGCAGCAGCGGCGTCAGGAAGGAACCGATCAGCCCCATGTCGTGGAAGAGCGGCAGCCAGGTGCAGCCCACGTCGTCCGAGGTGAGCCGGGTCCCCCGGGCGATGGCCTCCACCCCGGCCGCCACGTTCCCGTGACTGAGCACGACCCCCCGCGGCTCACTGCTGGTCCCCGACGTGTACTGCACCACCGCCGGATCGGACGCCTCCCGTACGACGTACGCCGTCCCCGCCTCGGCCACCTCCGGCACCAGCAGGACGTCGGCGTCCACGCCGAGCGCCGGGCGCGTCGCCGGAGCCGCCAGCACCGTCCGCACCCGCGAACGGCGCAGCGCCGCCGCCGTACGCCGCAGATAGGCGTCGGACGACCCGAACGGCGTCGGACCCGGCAGCGGCACCGCGACCGCGCCCGCCGCCAGCACCCCGAAGAACGCGCGCGCGAAGTCCACCGACGTCGGCAGGACGAGCCCGACCCGCTCACCCGGCTCCACCCCGCGCGCCAGCAGCCCCGCCGCCACCCGCCCCGCCTCGGTGAAGAGGTCGGCGTACGACAGGGACTCGCCGTCCCGGCCCCGGCGCAGCACGTGCAGCCCCCGCCCGGACCGCCGCGCGGCGACCTCGCCGAGCGCCGCGAACAGGGTCACGAGAGCGGGCCCGCTTCCGTGATCAGCCCGGAGACCGCGCCCACGAACTCCCGCACGGTGTTCGTCTCGAAGACGACGTGGTCCTCCACCTCGATGCCGTAGTGCTGCTCGATCTCCAGCACGATCTGCAGGGCGTGGATCGAGTCGAAACGGGGCAGGGAGCGCAGGTCGGCGTCCACGTCCACCTCCTCGACCGGGACGCGCAGTTGCTCGGCGACGATGCGGCTGACGGTGTGCTCGATGTCGGGGACAGGCAGCGGTGACATGGCGTGGAGGGTCCTGTTCTGTGGGCGGGGTCAGCGGGTCAGGTCGCGCAGCTTGGCCTTGATGTCGCGCGGCGCCTCCAGCGAGTCGTCGTCCGCCAGGAGCCGCACGATCGACATCACCTTGGCGTCCGCCGAGTCCACCGAGTCGCGCTGGATCGTCTCGATACGGCGGATGCCCGCCGAGGACGTGGAGTGCGGGTAGAACAGGCCCGCCGGATGCTTGACGCCCCCGCGCCGGTCCGCCAGCCAGATGTACGCCATGCGCAGCGCGGCCGTCCGGTGCGCCGGGTCGCCGTCGCACAGCTCCCGCAGGAACACCGAGAACGCCCGGCAGTGCCGGGCCTCGTCCCGCGCCAGCAGCCGCCAGATCTTCCGGATCACCGGCTCCGGCGCATGGGCCGCGAGCGCCTTGTACAGGGCGGACGCCCGCGACTCCGAGATCACGTTCATCATCAGGGTCGCCGAGCGCACATCGCCCTGCGGGTACGGCTCCCGCTTGTACAGCGCGTGCTTCGACCGCAGCTTCACCCCGATCCGGTCCAGGTAGCGGGCCTGGACCAGCGAGTGCCGGGACTCCTCCGCACCCCACTGCAACGCCCACGACGAGAAACTCGCCTCGCCCTGCCACTCCCGCAGGAAGTTGTGGGCGCCGGGCAGGGTGCCGAACTCGATCACGGCCGCCTCGGTGAGGAAGTCCACGGTCCGCTCGTCCAGCAGGCCGTGCTCGATCCGGTCCAGGTCGACCTCGGTCCAGTCCCAGCGGGTCGTCTCGAACCAGTCGAAGATCCGGTTGAACGTCATGTCGAGGTAGTAGTCGGTGTACAGGTCGTCCGTCATCAGCGCGCGGTGCGCCCGCAGCGCCAGTTCGGCCGAGGCGGTGAGCCCGGCGGGCGCCACCGCGGCGGACGGCACGATGTCCTCGACGTCCAGCGCCTCCGCCCAGGCCGGCACCGGGCCCGCCTGGACGGCCCCGACGACGTACACGCGGGTCCGGTCGAACCGCGCGTGCGCGCGTAAGGCCCGTACGGCGGGCAGCGGCTCGGCGTCCGCGTCGATCCACACCGCCGCGAGGTCGGCGGCCGGGTCGAACTCGTGCAGGTAGCGCTGCCAGCCGGCGTGCGCGGGCCGGTCCACGGCGACCTCGCCGAACGCGGGGACGGCCAGCGCCTCGGCGGGAGAGGCGGCCGCGGTGGGGGAGAGCAGGGCGATTCTGGACGTGGTCACGAGGAGCGGTCCTCTCTGGTGGGTCTGCCGCGTCAGCGCGTCCCCGTACTCGCGGCGGGGCCGAGGAGTACGGGCAGTTCCTCGACGCTGTTGCTGACGAACGAGGGCACGGGCCGGGCGGTCCACGTGCCGTCCTGTGCCGGCCGTACCCCGGGGAACCGGGTGAAGAACCCGGCCAGCGCCGTTTCGAGCTGGAGCCGCGCCAGGTGGATCCCGACGCAGAAGTGCGGGCCGTGCCCGAAGCCGAGGTGACCGGCCTGCCTGCGGCGTACGTCGAACCGGTCCGCGTCCGCCCCGTGGTGCGCCGGGTCGCGGCCCGCCGAACCGAACGACGCGAGGATGGCCTCACCCTGACGGATCGTTTCCCCTCCTACGACGACGTCCTCGACGGGATAGCGCATCGGGAACTGGTTCACCGCGCCGTTCCACCGCATCGTCTCCTCGACCACGGCACTCCACGCGACCTCCCCCGCGCGGGCGGCGGCGAGCTGCTCCGGGTGGGCGAGCAGGGCGCGGCAGGCGTTGACGAGGACGTTGATGACGCTCTGGTGGCCCGCGAAGAACATCAGCAGGATCATCCCGTGCAGCTCGCTGTCGCCGATCCGGTCGTGCGCCGCCAGCAGCACGCTGATCAGGTCGTCCCCGGGGTCCTCACGGCGCTCCGCGACGATCTCCCGCAGCAGCGCCTCGATCCGCCCGTCGAGCTCCACGACCTGTTCGGGGGTGTTGTTCGTCCGGGTCTGCATGCCCGTGAGCACATGCAGCAGACGCCGCTTCGGCCGCGGGACGCCCAGCAGGTCCGAGATGACGGCGGTGGGGATCGGGTAGGCGAACGCCTTGCGGAAGTCCACCGGCCGGTCCGCGGGCCGTACGGCGAGCCGGTCGAGGAGCGTGCCGACGAGCCGCTCCACCCCCGGGCGCATGGCCTCCACCCGGGCCGGGGTCAGCGCCTGGTCGACCAGCCCGCGCAGCCGCCGGTGGTCCGCGCCGTGCGCGTTGATGACACTGTCCGTCGAGACGAACCCGATCAGTGGCCATCCGTCCGGCACTTCACCCCGCTGCGCCGCTCCCCAGTGCTTCATCCCCTTCGCGATCCGGGGATCCGTCAGCACCCGGCGCAGGTCGTCGTGGTGCGGAATCGCCCACGCGCGTACGCCGCCGGGGAGCAGGACCGGTACGGCTCTGCCGGCCGCCCGCAGTCGGGCGTTCTCCGCGTGCTGGTCCGAACCGTCGACGTCCAGTGCGAACGGGCAGCGGGGCGCGTCGTCCAGGAAACGGGCCACGTCGGCGGCGAATTCCTCGTGTTCCTGGAACAGGAATCCGTGCCCGGCGTCGGGATATGTCCTCAGCGTGGAATGCGGTAGGTGTTCCGCGAGCAGGGCGCTTTTCCCGGCGGCGACCATGATGTCTTTTTCGCCGTGCGCTATGAAGGTCGGCTGGGTGATCGACGCGAGTTCCCGGACGGCCGACGGATCGTGCGCCCCCCAGGCCGCCGCCGCTTTCAGCTGGGCTCGCCAGGAGGGTTCGGCGACGCCCGCGCTCCGGCCCACCCGGCGGACGTACTCCACACCCTGTGCCCGGCCCTCCGGGGTCGGCGGGAAGAACAGGTGGACGAGGTCCTTGGGGCTGACCCGCTCTTTGGTGATGACCTCCCTGACCCGGCCCTGAGCGGCGAGATCCTCGCCGGACCCGCGCGCAGAGGTGCCCGCCAGGACCAGGCGGCGTACGAGGCCCGGCCGTGTGCGTGCCAGTGTCTGGGCCACGTAGCCGCCCAGGGAGAAGCCGAGGACGTCGACCTCGGTCAGCCCCAGCGACGCCGTGAACCCGGCGATTCCCTCCGCCATGGCCGCGACCGTGTCCGGGGTCGTTCCGCCCGACAGGCCGATTCCCCGGTTGTCGGGGACGATCACCTCGCGGTCCGCCGCGAGCCTTTCGAGGAGAGCCGGGTCCCACAGGTCGATATCGGCGCGGAAATGGGACAGGAGCAGCAGGGGCGGTGTTTCTCCGGTGCTGCCGAGTCGGACGTACGCGTAACGAAATCCGTCGGAGGAAAGGGCGAAGAGTTTTTCCATGAAAACCTTCGTCGCTGCGACACGGGTGGCGGTAAATGCACGAGTGATAACGAAACGGTAACCCTGGCTGTGATCGCGTGTCAACGATCAGTATTGGCCAGCGACCTGACCCCGCCGCAGGTCCACCAGCATCGGCGGCGCGTGCTCGCCGGACACGCTCGTCAGGGACAGCACCGCGTGCCCCGGCGGGATCTCGTGGGCCAGCTGGGAGGCCGACCAGCGTTCGCGCTCGACCTGGCGGACGGTGACCGCGTCGGTGGTGACGGCCTTGCCGGTGACGAGTTTGCGCAGGGCGTGGATCGCGCGGGTCATCGGCTGGTCGGCGAAGACCGTGTGCTTGGCGACCTCGGTCGTCTCGACCCACTCCGTGCCCCAGGTCTGGGCGAACCGGTTGCCGTCCCACGTGGTGACACCCGCGTACGCCATCCGGCAGCCCACGGCGCCGTACAGCGGCCCGTGCAGGGCCTCCGGGACGTCACCGACGCTCCGCAGCGCCAGCACCACGCCCGCGTCCCGCGAACGCAGCCGCTGGATGTGCCGCACCGACTCCGCGGTGACCGTCCCGGTCGCGTCGTCCAGCACGAGGCAGGCGAAGTGGGCTCGGCGGCTTTCCCGGGCGACCGCGTTGAACTGGGCGAGCACCAGGCGGGTGAGGACGCGGCCGGCCTCTTCGTGCCCGCGCGCGGGGAGGTCGATACGGACGCGGAGGGGGTGATCGGCGAGGGCGCGGAGGGAGAAGGCGCGGTGGGGGGTGGGGTTCGCGGGCGCGTGCTGGGGGGTGCCTCCCGCGCGGTACGCGTCTGTGGGCCGGCCGCCCTCCCCGCGCGGGTGGGCGCCGGGGGCGCCGTACGCGTCCCCGCTCCCCCCGAGGAACTCCGCGAACACCGGGCGGCTCAGCAGCGCCAGCCGGTCCGCCAGCGCGCGTCCCGCGTCGCCGGGGGCGCCGGTCTGGCGGATCCGTGCGTCCAGTTCGCGGCGCATGACCTCGTCCCCGGCGAGAGCGTCGCGCAGGGCCGCCACCGCCTCGGGGCTCTCCAACAGCTCGCGCAGGGCGGGGAGGGTCGGGAAACGGCCGTGTACGGCCCGGTAGGGGCCCAGGAGCTGGGCGAGGGCCGTCGTGGCCTGCGGGGCGCCCAGGTCGCCCACGAGGGCCTCGGAGAGGATCGCGGCGGCCTCGTCGGGGTCGTCGGAGCCGGCGTACGGGTCGAGGTCGTGGACGGAGGACGGGTCGCCGAGGCGGACGACGACGTCGAAGTGGTCGTCGGAGCCGAGGGGGGCGCCCGCCGAGGACACGGCGACGACCGCGCACGCGCCCGTGAGCGCGCGCAGGGCCAGCGCCTCGGTCACCGGCTCGATCAGCGTGCGCGTCTTCCCGGAACCGGACGGGCCGACCGCCAGCAACGAGGTCCCCAGCACGTCCGCCCCGAGCGCGGCCCCCGCGTCCCGGTAGGGCAGCGGCGCCCGCTCGGCCGACACCCACCGCCCGATCCGGACCTGCCCGGCGAGCAGGTCGTGCGCCGCGCCGCGCCTCGGCAGGTCCCGCGCGCCCGAGGGATGCGTCCAGGCCGCGCCCCCCTGCCGCAGCACCGTCTCCCGGAACGCCCCCAGCGAGGCGCCCGCGCGCGCGAGGCCGAACGCGTGCTCCACGCGCGCGCAGTCGACGTCGTTCATCCGCCCCGCCGCGACCTCCCCGCTCAGCAGATCGGCCGCCTCGCCCTGCCCGGCGTCCCGCAGAGCGGGCCACTGCGCGCGCGGGCGCTCAACGACGACCTGCGCCGGAGCCTCACCCCTGCGCGCGGCCAGCAGCTCCTTCGCGTACGGCCACCAGCCCCCGACCTTCGCGAACGGCCACACCACCAGGGCGGTGATCACCGCGTACAGCGAGTCGGTGAACAGGGCCGACGTGAACAGCTCGTAGCTCCCGGAGATCAGCACGATCAGCGAGAACAGCGGGTCGACGACCGGCAGCGAGTCCCAGCCGACCAGCGGGAACGCGTCCGGGAACACGAAGCTGAGCACCACCAGGGCCGCGATCAGCGCGTACACCGCGCGCGCGGGCTGCGGACGGCGCCCGATGAAGTGCCGTACGGCGTCCGGCCAGCTCCCCAGCCGGCCCATCGTGTACATGAGGACGGCGAAGAACAGCCCGTCGTACACGACCCGCGCCTCCGCGCCCTCCATGGTCTTCGCGGAGGCCATCGTCCCGCCCCACCACCAGTCGCCCGGCGTGAACAGCCGCAACACGGTGAACTGGTACGGGAACGAGCCGCGCCGCCACAGCGACCACAGGACGAGCGCGACGACCAGCGGGATCAGCAGGCCGACGACGGTGACGGGGGAGAGGCGCTCGCCGTCCTTCGAGGTGTCCTCGGGGGGCCGGAAGCCGAAGCGCCAGATGCCGGGGCGGGCTTCGGGGCGGGGGGTGTCGAGCCACTCGGCGACGGGGCTGGGGGCGGGGGGCTGCTTGTCGTACGAAGCGCCGGGCTCGTACGCGCTGTACGCGCCGGGCGCGCTGGGTGTGCCCGACACGCCGGGCGCGTGGGTCGGCCGGGGCGGCATCCCCGCACCCTCCGGGGGCCCCGCCGGGCGCGGCACAGGGCTCGCATGCGTACCGCGCGCGTCCTGCGTCCCGTCGCTGTTCATCGCCCTGCCCCCTGACCAGCCGCTCCAAGCACCATCAGTCGTCAATCTAACGCGCCCGCAAAGGGAGTTCACCGCTCCCGCGCCAGGCCGCGCCGACAGTGCCGTCCGCTGTCACTGTCCACGGCGGACAACGTGCCGCCCGGAAGGCGCCCACATGGAGCATGCCCAGCTTGTCGCGCCCGTCCTAACCTGCGAGAAAACGGGCGCGGGTACGCGTCACCCCCGGTGGGACCCGCCCCGTACGCATCACCCGGTTCGCAACCCCTAGGAGCCCCCATGACCGACCTCCCGCAGGAGCGCCGGATCGTCACCGCGATTCCCGGCCCCAAGTCGCAGGAGCTTCAGGCCCGTCGCCTCGCCGCCGTCGCGCAGGGCGTCGGTTCGGTGCTGCCGGTGTTCACCGCGCGCGCGGGAGGCGGGATCGTCGAGGACGTCGACGGCAACCGGCTGATCGACTTCGGCTCCGGGATCGCGGTGACCAGCGTCGGCGCGTCCGCCGAGGCCGTCGTCCGGCGCGCGAGCGCGCAGCTCGCCGACTTCACCCACACCTGCTTCATGGTCACGCCGTACGAGGGGTACGTCGAGGTCGCGGAGGCGCTCGCGGAGCTGACGCCGGGGGAGCACGCGAAGAAGAGCGCGCTGTTCAACTCGGGCGCGGAGGCGGTCGAGAACGCCGTCAAGATCGCGCGGGCGTACACGAAGCGGCAGGCGGTCGTCGTCTTCGACCACGGCTACCACGGCCGGACCAACCTGACGATGGCCCTGACGGCCAAGAACATGCCCTACAAGCACGGTTTCGGGCCCTTCGCGCCCGAGGTCTACCGGGTGCCCGTCGCGTACGGCTACCGCTGGCCCACCGGCCCCCAGAACGCGGGCCCCGAGGCCGCCGCGCAGGCCATCGACCAGATCTCCAAGCAGGTCGGCGCCGACAACGTGGCCGCGATCATCATCGAGCCGGTGCTCGGCGAGGGCGGCTTCATCGAGCCCGCGAAGGGCTTCCTGCCGGCGCTGAGCAAGTTCGCGGCCGACAACGGGATCGTGTTCGTCGCGGACGAGATCCAGTCCGGGTTCTGCCGCACCGGCCAGTGGTTCGCCTGCGAGGACGAGGGCATCGTCCCCGACCTGATCACCACCGCGAAGGGCATCGCGGGCGGGCTGCCGCTCGCCGCCGTCACCGGCCGCGCCGAGATCATGGACGCCGCCCACGCGGGGGGCCTCGGCGGCACCTACGGCGGCAACCCCGTCGCCTGCGCGGGCGCGCTGGGCTCCATCGAGACCATGAAGGCCCTCGACCTCAACGCCCGCGCGAAGGCGATCGAGGCGACGATGAAGGCCCGGCTGCTCGCCATGGCCGACAAGTTCGACGTCATCGGCGACGTACGCGGGCGCGGCGCGATGATCGCCATCGAGCTGGTCAAGGACCGGGCCACCAAGGAGCCGAACCCGGAGGCCACGGGGGCTCTCGCCCGGGCCTGCCACCAGGAGGGGCTGCTGGTCCTGACCTGTGGAACGTACGGAAACGTCCTGAGGTTCCTGCCTCCGCTCGTCATCGGCGACGACCTGCTCAGCGAGGGCCTCGACATCATCGAGGGCGCCCTCGCGGCCATCTGACGGGCGTGTGAAGAAGGTGTGCGGGGAGGATGGCGGCTCCGGGTTCGGCCTGTTCCCGGGGCGGGAGCTGCCGTAGTTTCTCTCGTGATGAGAGATACACCCGCCCACGGGAGACCGCGGACGGTGCCGGGCCGGGGCCTCCCCAGCTTCGACCTGGTCGTGCCTCGCGCACACATCCGGTGCCACTGGCTCCGGAATCTCCTCACCGATCGGACCGTCGCCCGCCCCAAACCCCCCGGGGCGGCGGCACCCCGATCCGGACGGCCGTCCCGGAACCACCCCCCCCTGTTCCGGGATGGCCGACCTCCTTCAGAGGTGCGAACCACTTGCAGGGCCCCGGTTCTCGAATCGGGGCTTCTTTTTCGGGCGGGTGACGATACGATACGTCTCGTCTCGTCAACCGATTCTGGAGATCCCATGGAACGTTCCGTCGACGTCGCCCCCGAAACCCGCCTCTGGGCCGAGGAACGCGGCGACCCCCACGCGCCCCCGCTCCTGCTCGTCATGGGCGCCCAGGCGTCCGGCCTCGGCTGGCCCGAGCCCTTCGTGGACCTCCTCGCCGCCCGCCACCGCGTCATCCGCTACGACCATCGCGACACCGGCCGCTCCACCTGGGGGTTCGACGAGCGGCCGTACCCGATCACCGCGCTCGCGCGGGACGCCGTCGCCGTGCTGGACGCGTTCGGGGTCTCGCGCGCGCACGTGGTGGGACTGTCGCTCGGCGGGATGCTGACGCAGCTCCTGCTCGCCGACCACCCCGAACGGCTGCTCAGCGCGACGCTCATGGGCACGAGCGCGCTCAGCGAGACGCCGTACGCGGGCGGGGAGCTGCCCGGCATCGAACCCGAGGTGCTCGCGCTGTGGGCGAAGGCCGTGCCGGACGACCTGACGCTCGACCAGGAGCTGGACCGGCGCGTCGAGCACTGGCGCGCGTTGCACGGGGGGCTGCTGCCGTTCGACCCGGCGTACTACCGCGCGCTGGAGGGGGCGATCATCGCGCACACCGGCCACCACCGGGTGAACACCGCGCACGGGCGCGCGGACAGCGACGGGATGCTCCGTACGGACGCGCTCGCGCGCAACACCGTGCCGACGCTGGTGATCGAGGCGCCGGCCGAGCCGGTGTTCCCGCCGCCGCACGCCCGGCATCTCGTGCAGGTGGTCGGGGGCGCGCGGCCGGTGGAGGTGCCCGGCATGGGGCACGCGCTGCCGCCGGAGGTGTGGGGGGCGTTGGCGAAGGCGGTCCTGGAGCACACGGCTTCTTGAGAAGCTTGAACCCATGTCGATCAGTGCCCGTCTCCTCGCCGTACCCGCCCTCCTGCTGGCCCTGTTCACCTGGCAGGTGGCCGACGGCGGGCCGCTGCTGCGGTGGGACGAGCGGCTGAGTTCGGCGCTGCGGCATCCCGACCGGTTCTCCGAACTTCTCTCGGATCTCGGGAACGTCCCGGTGGCGCTGCCCGTTCTGCTGGTAGTGGCGGGATACGTGGCCTGGCTGGGGCGCCGGGCGGGCGAACCGCGGTGGTGGGGACCCGCCGCGGCGGCCCTGACGGCGATGGCGCTGGTGCCGCTGATCGTCGTACCGCTGAAGATCTGGACCGACCGTCCGGGCACCCCGGCGGTACCCCCGGCGACGGGGTACTTCCCCTCGGGGCACACGGCGACGGCGATGATCGCCTACGGCGGCGCGGTGCTGGTGCTGCTGCCGTGGCTGACGCCGGGGCGGGCGCGGCGTACGGCGGTCGGCGTCGCGGTCGTGCTGGTGGCGGCCGTGTCGTACGGGCTGGTGCGGCGCGGGTACCACTGGCCGCTGGACGTGGCCGCGAGCTGGTGCCTCGGGGCGGTGCTGCTCGGGGCGTTGCGGCTGGCCGTCGTCCGGATCGGTGCGCCGAAGCGGAGTGTGGGCGTCTCGCACTCGGACGCGTAGGACAAACGCCTGACCGGGCGCCCGGCTCTACGGTGGAGAGTGACTGTCGACTTTGCGGAAGGGCGCCCGACGATGACTTCCACCCACGCCTTCTGGCTGGCCGGCCGCGCGGCCACCGGCGAGGACACCTTCGACGTGACGTCCCCCTGGGACGGGCGGCTCGTCGGCAAGGTGAGCGTGCCGACCGACGCGCAGGTCGAAGAGGCCGTGGCCGCCGCGTACGCCGTACAGGGCGAGTTCGCCGCGACCCCGGCGCACGTCAGGGCCGCCGCGCTCGACCACGTCAGCAAGCGGCTCGCCGAGCGTGCCGAGGAGATCGCCCAGCTGATCTCCGCCGAGAACGGCAAGCCGGTCAAGTGGGCGCGCGGCGAGGTCGGGCGCGCGGTGTCGGTGTTCCGGTTCGCCGCCGAGGAGGCCCGCCGGTTCAACGGCGGCGAGGCGCAGCGGCTCGACACGGACGCGGGCGGGCAGGGGCGGCTGGCGCTGACGCGTCGCTTCCCCAAGGGCGTGGTGCTGGGCATCGCGCCGTTCAACTTCCCGCTGAACCTGTGCGCGCACAAGGTAGCCCCCGCCATCGCGGCCGGTGCGCCGATCATCCTGAAGCCCGCCCCGGCCACCCCGCTCTCCGGTCTGATCATCGGCGATCTCCTCGCCGAGACCGACCTCCCCGCCGGCTCCTGGTCGATCCTGCCGGTCTCCAACGACCGCATGCCCGCCCTCGTCCAGGACGAGCGGCTCCCCGTCATCTCCTTCACCGGCTCCGAGAAGGTCGGCTACGCGATCATGGACAGCGTGCCGCGCAAGCACTGCACGCTGGAGCTGGGCGGCAACGGCGCGGCGGTCGTCCTCGCGGACTGGTCCTCCGACGAGGACCTCGACTGGGCCGCGACCCGCATCGCGACCTTCTCCAACTACCAGGGCGGCCAGTCCTGCATCTCCGTCCAGCGGGTCATCGTCGACGCGGCCGTGTACGACCGGCTGCTCCCGCGCGTCATCGCGGCCGTCGAGGCCCAGGTGACCGGCGACCCCGCCGACGCGTCCACCGACGTCGGCCCGCTGGTCAGCGAGGACGCGGCCAAGCGGGTCGAGTCCTGGGTCGACGAGGCGGTCGCGGCGGGCGCTTCGCTGCTGGCGGGCGGCAAGCGGGACGCGGCGTCCTACGCGCCGACGGTCCTGGCGGGCGTCCCCGCCGATACGACCCTCGCGCGCGAGGAGGTCTTCGGGCCGGTCCTGTCGATCCAGAAGGTCGACGGCGAGGAGGCCGCCTTCGACGCCGTCAACTCCTCCAAGTACGGCCTCCAGGCGGGCGTCTTCACCCACGACGTCCAGGCCGCGTTCCGCGCGCACCGGGCCCTTGAGGTCGGCGGCGTGATCATCGGCGACGTGCCGTCGTACCGGGCGGACCAGATGCCGTACGGCGGGGCGAAGTTGTCCGGGGTGGGCCGGGAGGGCGTGAAGTTCGCGATGGAGGACTACACGTACGAGCGGGTGCTGGTGCTGACGGGGCTGGCGCTCTGAGGAACGCGGATGTTCTGCCGGCCGGGGTCTTGCTAATGGGAACCATTTTCACCTAAAGTCGTTCCTGGCGCTGACCCGCCGTCCTATGAAGAGGCCCGGCACCGATGCCTTCCGGTGCCGGGCCCTTCTGTTCGATGGCCTCGCGCGCAGGGAAGACGAGCGCCGCAGCCTTGCTCCCGGCTGCCGGCGAGAGACCGAACCACCTCGCGAACTGGTCCGGAAAGACCTGGACCTTGAGCTCCTTGCCGTCCTCCCGCAGAAGCTCGCGGCGGTCGGCGAGCAGGGCGGCGGTGACGCGTGCGTCCTGCGTCGGATGCAGGGCCTCGCCGTCCCGGAGCCCATCCCGCGCGGTGTCGAACCACCCCAACGCGTTGAGCAGTCCGAGCCCGATCGCCGCCGAGGGCCAAGGCAGGACGTCCACGCCACCGTTGCCGTCGGAGCGGACGAACACACGGTCGTTGGCGAGGAGTCGGAACCCGCTTCGGCTCGCCAGAGCCAGTGCGGTGGCCGTCTTGCCCGCCCCCTTGTGCCCGAACGCCAGCACCGACCGCCCGAGTTGATCCGTCACAGCCGAGGCATGCGGCACCGACCAGCCCGCCCGCAACAGAACACCCCGCATCACCTCACGGGCCAGGCGGGCGGTGGCGAGGGCGACGGGCTCGACTGCCGACGACATCCGGCTCGACGACCTCGCCGAGTACGTCGCGTACTCAGCCGGAGAAGCCGACGTGCGCGAGCCGCAGTGAGCCGCGCAGCCTCACGTGGACGTCGTGGATGCTGGCGAGGGCGAGAGGGGCCGTCAACTCGGTGTAGGCGTACGGGGATTCGGTGGGCGAGGAGAGACGGAGGACGGTCTGGGTGCCGCCCGCCTCCAGGGTCAGTTCTCCCTCGCCGGACACCTCCGCCGTCACCCGCGTCGCCCCCGAGCCGAAGTCGCAGTTCCGGTAGACCAGTTGGGCCGCTCCTGAGGCGCCCGGAGTCACCGAGTCCCCGGACCGTTTCGTGCGGTCCACGATCTCCGCGCCGCTCTGCTCGTCGAAGTCGGCGGCGGACAGGCCGTGCTGGAGGACGGGACGGGGCGCGGCGGGCTCGCCGTCGAGGGTGAGGGTCGTACGCAGGCGGATGTCGGCGCTGGACGTACCGGCGAGGAGGTCGTACTCGCCGGGGTCGAGGCGCCAGGACCCGCGGGCGACGTCCCAGAACTCGAAGGCGGACAGGGGGACTTCGAAGGAGACGGAAGTGCGGGCCCCCGGTGCGAGGGTGATGCGCGTGTGGGCCAGCAGCTCCCGCCGGGGGCGGGGGACCGTCGGGTCGACGGCGCGGGTGTAGAGCTGGGGGACCTCGTCGGCCGTGACGTCGCCGGTGTTGGTGACGGAGAAGGCGACCTGGACGGCCGTGTCCGTCGCCTCGGCCTTCAAGTCGCCGTAGGAGAAGGACGTGTAGGACAGGCCGTGCCCGAAGGGGTAGAGGGGGGTGCCCTCGAAGTAGAGGTATGTCTGACGGCTGCCGACGATGTCGTAGTCGAGGAGGTCGGGGAGGTCCGCGTCGGACGCGTACCAGGTCTGGGGGAGCCGCCCGGCGGGGGAGACGTCGCCGGCGAGGACACGGGCGAGGGCGGTGCCGGCCGCCTGGCCGCCGTGGGCGGTCCACAGCACCGCGGGCAGCGGGCCGGGTTCGAGGGCGTACGGGTAGGACGAGGTGAGGACGAGGACCGTACGCGGGTTCGCGGTGCGCGCGACGGTCAGCAGGCGGGCCTGCTGCTCGGGGAGGGCGAGGGTCGAACGGTCCTCCGTCTCACGGCCGTTGATGTGCGGGTCGTTGCCCGCGATCACCAGCGTGACGTCCGCCTCGGCGCAGACCCGGGCCACCGCGTCCTCGCCGCGCTCCACGACCACGAGTTCGAAGACTTCCGGATCTTCGTCGGCAACCTTCAGTCCGTCGGCGGAGACTCGGACGTGCAGACCTGTGCCGATGTGACGGAGGAGGTGGCCGTTCCCGTGCTCCTTCCCGTGATCCTTCTCGTGGGGTTCGAGGCGGAACGTCTCCTGAACGACCCACCCGCCCGGCTGATCGGCGGACGCGCGCAGGTACCCGTCCTCGGCGACGGACAGGTACCGCCCGTCGGGCGCGCGCAGCGTGAGGACGCCGTCGCCCCAGTCGACGAGGGCGAGTTCGGTGCCGCCGTCGGAGGACACCGTCAACGGGGGGATATCCGTACGCCCCTTGAGGAGCGCCGGGTCCAACGCCCCCTCTGCGCCGCGCACTTCGTCGTCCGACTCGGTCGCCGGGACGGTCAGGTACGCCCCCGTCGACGTCTTCAGCAGGACCCGGTCGACGCCCTCCACGAACTGCACGCGGTCCGCCCCGAACCGCTCGTACAGCCCCTCCAGCGGAGTCGAGCGGTGGATCAACGTGCCGCTGTACCAGTCGAGTTTGCACTCGTCGGCGAGCAGGCCGACGACCGCGATCCGGGTGTCGGGGGCCAGCGGCAGCATGCCGTCGTTGCGCAGCAGGACGACCGCCTGCTCGGCCGCCTCCTGCGCGAGGGCGCGGTGCTCCGGGGTGTCGAAGGCGGCGCCGGACGCGTACGGGTCGGCCTCGGGGTCGAACTCGCCGAGCCGGAACCGGACGGAGAGCTGGCGCCGTACCGCCTCGTCGACGTCCTTCTCCGTCAACAGGCCCTGTTCCAGCGCCCCGTTGACGCGCTCGACGGTCTTCGTGGCGTCCGTGCCGTGGTCGGTGAAGCTGTCCACGCCCGCGAGGATCGCCGCCGCCGTGGACTCCTCGTACGTGTCGAAGTAGTGCTCAGGATCGACCAGGTTGGAGGGCGCGCAGGCGTCCGAGCAGACGAACAGCTCGTCGTCCGTCCAGGTGCGCAGGTGGTCGTCGATGTACGGGGAGACGTGGTTGGGGCGGCCGTTGACCAGGTTGTACGCGGGCATCACCCCGGCCACCGCACCCGCCTCGACCGTGGCGCGGAAGGCGCGGAAGTCGTACTCGTGCAGGACGCGCGGACGTACCGAGGACGACGAGACGTCGCGCCGCGTCTCGTTGTTGTGGGCCAGCCAGTGCTTGAGGACCGGCGCCGTGCGCCAGTACACGGGGTGGTCGCCGCGCAGGCCGTGCGTGAACGCCGTGGCGATCGCCGAGGTGAGGCGCGGATCCTCCGAGTAGCCCTCCTCGTTGCGGCCCCACAGCGGGTGGCGCAGCAAGTTCACCACCGGCGCCCACACGTTGAGGCCCACCCGGTCGTCGTGCGCGCTCATCGCCCGCGTCTCCTCGGCGACCGCCTCGGCCACCCGGCGCACCAGCTCCGGGTTCCAGGTCGCGCCGAGGCCCACCGCCTGCGGGAAGACGGTCGCCGGGCCCATCCAGGCGACGCCGTGCAGCCCCTCCTGCCCGGTGCGGAACGCGGCGATGCCCAGCCGCTCGACGGCCGGGGCGTACTGGTGCAGGAACGCCACCTTCTCGTCCCGCGTCAGACGCGCGAGCAGGTCGTCGATGCGCTTCGCGAACGGCAGGCGCGGATCGCGGAACGGCGGCGTGGCGGGCGTGGATGCGGTCACGTGGAGTTCCCTTTGCGGTGGACCGGAGCGGCTCTTTCGAAGCGCTTCGATGCTCAGTGGGCGGCGGTGCGGGTGTCAAGGGACCTGGCCGTTATTTCAAGCGGCGTATACAGGCAGCTCTGATCTCCACTGTCAAAGGAATATTGGAAGCGACCCTTGTGCGCCCCCAGGGCTTCACTTAACCTCACAGCAACATCGAAGCGCTTCGACTAAGGATCCGTCAGGAGTTCCACGGCGTTGGTCGGACGTCCGCTTCGGCTCAGCCAGTTCCACCGATGACACCGCAGCCGACGAGCCACCGCCGGGTGTCCTGGTGCGCCACGAAGGGTTGACGCAATGACGCCGAACGCCGCTTCCGCCTCCTCCGGTCCCAGCCGGAGAAGCTTCCTCGCCTCCACGGCGGTCGCCACCGCCGCGGTCGCGGGCGGGATGCCCCTGCTGAGCGCCTGCGGCGGCTCCGACAGCGGCTCACGCGACGGCACCACCTCGGGCAAGAACGCCAAGGGCATCCTCCCGGCCTACGTCGCCAGCAACGTGGTGAAGCCCGACCTCCCCTCGAAGAACGGCTCCGCGGTCGGCTTCATCGGCAAGGTCGACACCGCGACCCTCAAGACGTCGGTGCCGAAGAAGCTCGGCAAGGGCGGCAAGCTCACCGTCATGGCGCCGTTCTGGGGCTCCCCGCCCAAGAGCGACAACGCCTACTACAAGGCGATGAACGACCTGATCGGCGTCGACGTCACCTGGCAGAACCAGGACGGCAACACCTACGACCAGAAGCTCGGCGCGGTGCTCGCCTCCAGCGACGTACCGGACGTGGTCGTCGTCCCCGGCTGGAACATGGGCGGCAAGATACCCAGCGCCATCATCGGCAAGTTCGCCGACCTCGGGCCCTACCTGTCCGGCGACGCCGTCAAGGAGTTCCCGAACCTCGCGGCGATCCCCACCGACGCCTGGCAACGGTCCATCTTCGGCGGCAAGTTGCGCGGGCTGCCGATGCCGTCCTCGTACGTCGTGAACATCGTCCCCTTCTACCGCAAGGACCTCTTCGACAAGGAGGGGTACCAAGTCCCCACCTCCACCGACGAGTTCCTCGCGCTCGCCAAGGAGATCACCAACGCCAAGGCCAAGCGGTGGGCCTGCGGCGACATGAAGTGGACCGCGTTCAACGCGTTCGGGGCGCTCTCCGGCGGCGAGAAGGCGCTCGGCTGGAACCAGGTCGACGGCAAGCTGATCTACCGCGTGGAGACCGAGGAGTACCTCGAAGCCCTGGAGTGGACACGGAAGCTGTTCGCCGCCGGCGTCGTCCACCCGGACGCCCGGCTCGGCAAGAGCCAGGCCGTCGACCCCAGCGCCAAGTTCGCGGCCGGCGAGTTCCTCATGTACAACAACGACCTCTCCAGCTGGTGGGCCCAGCAGGCCATCCAGCAGTCCCACAACCCGGGTTTCCAGATCTGGGGCATGGACATCTTCGGCCACGGCGACGGCGCCCCGAAGCTCTGGGCCACCCAGCCCGCCAACATCTTCGCCTTCGTCAACCGCGGCGCCTCCGAGGCGGTGGTCCGCGACGCGCTCGCCGTCGCCAACGTGACCGCCGCGCCGTACGGGACGAAGGAGTACATGCTCACCCAGTACGGCGTCGAGGGCACCCACTACACGATCAAGGACGGCGTGCCCGTCAAGACCGACAAGGGCAACATCGACGTCGCCAACGCCGCCACGATCGCGAGCCCCGCCGCGACCATCGCCCGCCCCGACTTCCCCGACATCGGCCGCGCCGCCGTCGAATGGCAGCAGCGGATGGGAGCGCTCACCAAGAAGTCGACGTTCTACGGGATGCAGATCACCGAGCCCGCCCGGTTCACCAACCTCTCCAACGACATGGAGCAGTTGGAGGACGACATCGTGCGCGGGCGCAAGAAGATCAGCGACATGCAGGCGTGGGTCACCGACTGGAGGAAGAAGGGCGGCGACGGGCTGCGCGACTGGTACCAGAAGCTGCTGGACACGAACGGCACGGCGACGAGCTGACCCGAGACGAGGAGAACGGGCGTGTCCCACAGCACGGTGCCTCGGAGCAAGACCGAGGCCGACGAGACGGGGAAGCGGAGCACGGCGACGTCCGGTGCGACCGCCAACTCCCCGAAGAAGAAACGCCCGAAGGGGAAGAGGGAGTCAGGAAAACTGAGCCTACGGCTGCGCTTCAGACGCGACCGGATGCTCATCCTCATGACCCTGCCGGCCGTGCTGCTGGTCCTGCTCTTCAACTACGTACCGATCCTCGGCAACGTGGTCGCCTTCCAGGAGTACGACCCCTACATCAGCTCCAACGGCGTCGTCTCCATCCTGCACAGCCCCTGGGTCGGGCTGGAGAACTTCCAACGCCTCTTCGAGGACTCGGCGTTCTGGGACGCCGTCACCAACACGCTGGTCCTGTTCTTCCTCCAGCTCGTCCTGTACTTCCCGATCCCGATCCTCCTCGCGCTGCTCATCAACAGCGTCGTACGGCCCCGGATCCGGGCCATCTCGCAGGCGATCCTCTACCTGCCGCACTTCTTCTCGTGGGTCCTCGTCATCGCCGTCTTCCAGCAACTCTTCGGCGGCGCCGGGCTGTTGTCGCAGCTCCTGCGGCAACACGGCTACGACGGCATCGACATCATGACCGACCCCGACACGTTCAAGTTCCTCGTCACCGCCGAGAGCGTCTGGAAGGACGCCGGCTGGGGCATCATCGTCTTCCTCGCGGCCCTCGCCTCCGTCAACCACGACCTGTACGAGGCCGCCGCGATGGACGGCGCCGGACGGTGGCGGCGCATCTGGCACGTCACGCTGCCCGCGCTGCGGCCCGTCATCGCCCTGCTGCTGGTCCTGCGCGTCGGGGACGCGCTCACCGTCGGGTTCGAACAGATCCTTCTCCAACGTGATGCCGTCGGCCCAGGAGCCTCCGAAGTCCTCGACACGTTCGTCTGGTGGAACGGCGTCCGCAACCAGGACTTCGGGTACGCGGCGGCCGCCGGGCTCGTCAAGGGCGTCGTCAGTCTCGGTCTCGTCCTCATCGCGAACAAGGTGGCCCATCTCATGGGCGAGCAGGGGGTGTACAAGAAATGAGCGCCGTGCTCGACAAGTCCGTGCCGAAACCCGGACGTTGGGCCGCACCGCCGCGGCCCGTCTGGGAAGAGGAACCCACCAGGGCGGGGATCGCGGGCAAAGGGCTCGTGCTCGCCCTCGCCTGCCTCTCCATCCTCTTCCCGCTGTGGATCGTCATCGTCACCAGCCTGTCGTCCCGCGCGACCATCGACAGAGCCGGCGGGCTCGTCATGATCCCCAAGGGGATCACCTTCGTCGCCTACCGCGAACTCCTCAGCGGGGGACAGGTGACCCGGGCCGCCGTCATCAGCGTCCTCATCACCGTCGTCGGTACGTTGTTCTCGATGACCGTGTCCGTGCTGTGCGCGTACGGGCTGTCCCGCAGCGGGTCCCTCGGGCACCGGTGGATGCTGATGCTGCTCCTCGCCACCATGTTCTTCAGCGCCGGGCTCATCCCCACGTACCTGCTCGTCCAGTCCCTCGGCCTCACCGACACCTACCTCGCGCTGATCCTGCCGAGCGCGATCAGCGTCTTCAACATCCTCGTCCTGCGCGGCTTCTTCATGGGCATCTCGCAGGAACTCATCGACAGCGCCCGCATCGACGGGGCCGGTGACTTCCGCATCCTCCGCCAGATCGTCATCCCCCTGTCGAGGGCCGTGCTGGCCGTCATCACCCTGTTCTACGCGGTCGGTTACTGGAGCGCCTGGTTCAACGCGTCCCTGTACCTCAACGACCAGAACATGATGCCCCTCCAGAACGTCATGATCCAACTGGTCCAGAAACAAGAGGCCCCGGTCGGCATGAGCCAGGCCATCCGCACAGGTGAGCTGTCGGGCCTCGCGGTCCAAATGGCCGTGATGGTCATGGCGTTGCTGCCGGTCGCGGTCCTGTCCCCGTTCGTCCAGAAGCACTTCAAGAAGGGGATGCTGACGGGGGCGGTGAAGGGGTGAGGGGGAATGGCTGCCGGGTGCGGTGAAGGGGTGAGAAGGACGGCTGCCGGGTGCTGGTACGCGGTGGCTGGTCGCGCAGTTCCCCGCGCCCCTGAGGTGCGTACAGCCCCGCCACTTGAACGGCGCCGGAGCCACGTACCTGCCAACAGCCACCTTTGCGCCCCGCCCTAACAGCGGCCACCCGCACCTGCGGGCCCCAGCCCCCCACCCCGCCGCACCCAACTGCGGACAATCCCGCCACCCCCGCTGACCTACACCCACTCCACCCAGCCCACCCAGCTGCGGGCAGTCGTGCCTCCCCCAGTGCCCGAAGGGCCTGGGAGGTACCCCCATGGGGCGGCACGGGTGGGCGCAGCGGCACCCCGCAAGCGCGGGCAAGCGACACCCCCCAACCTCAGCCCCCACCCAGCCGCACCCGACCCCCCAGCCCACCCCACACCCGAGGTACCCCCGATGCACCCCACCCGCCGAACCGTCCTCGCCGGTACCGCAGCAGCCGCGGCCCTCACCACCCTCCCCCTCCCACAGACCGAGACCCAGGCCCAGGCGGCAACACCTCCCACCCCCTACCGCTGGCGCAACGCGGTCATCGGCGGCACCGGCTTCGTCACCGGCGTCCTCTTCCACCCCGGGGTCCGGGGCCTGGCGTACGCGAGGACGGACATCGGCGGAGCCTACCGCTGGGACGAACCGGCGGCCCGCTGGACCCCGCTGACGGACCACCTCGGCTGGGACGACTGGAACCTCCTCGGCGTGGAGGCGATGGCGATCGACCCGGCGCACAGGAACCGGGTGTACCTGGCGCTGGGCACATACGCCCAACCCTGGGCGGGCAACGGCGCGATCCTCGCCTCGGACGACCGCGGCACCACCTGGACCCGCACGGACCTCCCCGTGAAACTCGGCGCGAACGAGGACGGCAGAGGCACGGGCGAACGCCTGCTCGTGGACCCGAGGAACAGCGACACCCTCTGGCTGGGCACCCGCCACGACGGCCTGCTCAAGTCGACGGACAGGGGCGGAAGTTGGACGACGACCCCCTTCCCCCGCACCCCCAGCCCCACAGGCCAGGGCATCACCCTCCTCCTGGCGGCCGGCCGCACGGTGTACGCGGGCTGGGGAGACGGCGACGGCACGACCCCCACCCTCTACCGCACGACGAACGGCACGGACTGGGAACCGGTCCCCGCCCAGCCGACCGGCACCCCCGCGAGGGTCCCGATCAGAGCCGCGTACGACCCCCACACCCACGAGCTGTACGTGACCTACGCGAACGCCCCCGGCCCGAACGGCCAGTCGGACGGCAGCGTCCACAAACTCACGACGACGAGCGGGAGTTGGACGGAGATCACCCCGGCGAAGCCGAACGGCTCGACGGACACCTTCGGCTACGGCGGCGTCGCCGTGGCCACCAGCCGCCCCGGCACGGCGGTCGTCTCGACGAACAACCGCTGGTCGGCGGTGGACACCCTGTACCGCACGACGGACGGCGGCCGCACCTGGACGTCCCTCAAGGAGACCGCGCGGTTCGACGTCTCCCAGACCCCGTACCTCAAGTGGGGCGCGGCGGAGCCGAAGTTCGGCTGGTGGATCCAGGCCGTGGCGATCGACCCGTACGACGCCCGGAACGTGGTGTACGGCACGGGCGCCACCCTGTACGGCACGCGGGACCTCACGCACTGGTCACCGCGGATCAGGGGCCTGGAGGAGGCGTCGGTGGTCCAGCTGGTGTCACCCCCGGCCGGGGAGGCGCACCTGCTGAGCGGCTCACGGGACATCGGCGTCATGTACCACGAGCGGCTGACGACGTCTCCGGCGCGCGGCATGGCCACGAACCCGGTGTTCGGATCGGCGACGGGGCTCGCGCAGGCCGCGACCAGACCGGCGTACGTCGTCCGCAGCGGCTGGGGCGACAACGGCAACGGCGCGTACTCCGGCGACGGCGGCCGGAGCTGGACGCCCTTCGCTGCCCAGCCCGCCCTCGCCAAGGACGCCCCGGGGCCGATCGCCACGAACGCCGACGGGACCGTGGTGCTGTGGACGTTCGTCCACTGGGACGGCACCAAGTACCCCGCCCACCGCTCGACGGACAACGGCACCACCTGGTCCGAGATCCCCTCCTTCCCGAAGGGCGCCACACCGGTCGCCGACCCGGCCGATCCGACGCTCCTCTACGCGTTCGACTCCGTTACAGGAACAGTACGGGCCACCACTGACAGTGGCCTCTCCTTCACGGACCGTGCGACGGGTCTGCCGTCCGGCGACAGCCAGTTCAAGCTGGTCGCGGCCCCGGGACGCACCGGCGACCTGTGGCTCAGCACGAAGACGAACGGCCTCTTCCGCTCCACGGACGGCGGCGCGAGCTTCACGAAGGTCGCGAGCTGCACGGCGGCGCACACGGTCGGCTTCGGCAAGGCCGCGCCCGGCGCCCGCTACCCGGCGGTCTACCTGGTCGGCACCGTCGACACCGGCACGGCCGTCTACCGCTCGGACGACGAGGCGAAGACCTGGGTACGGATCAACGACGACCGCCACCAGTGGGGCTGGACCGGCGAGATGATCATCGGCGACCCGAGGGTGTACGGCCGCGTCTACCTCGCGACGAACGGCCGGGGCATCCAGTACGGAGAGCCGGTGCGATGATCACACCCCGGCGGCCCGCGTCCGCTCCTGACCCCGCCCCGAGGCCCACCCTCGCCGACGCCACCAAGGGCCGCATCCTCTTCGGCGGCGACTACAACCCCGAACAATGGCCCGAGGAGACCTGGCACGAGGACGCCCGCCTCATGCGGGAAGCCGGCGTCAACTCCGTCACCCTCGGCGTCTTCTCCTGGTCCACCCTCGAACCCCGGCCGGGCGAACGGAACTTCGCCTGGCTGGACACCCTGATGGACCTGATGCACGCGAACGGCATCGGCGTCGTCCTCGCCACCCCCACCTCCTCGCCCCCGCCCTGGCTCGGCCGCCTCCACCCCGACACCCTCCCCGTCACGGAGGACGGCCGCACCGAATGGTGGGGCGGACGCCAGCACTTCTCCCACTCCAGCGCCACCTACCGCCACCACGCGGCCGCGATCACCGAGGCCCTGGCCGCCCGTTACGCCGCCCACCCGGCGCTGACGATGTGGCACATCAACAACGAGTACTGCACCTTCGACCACGGCGACGAGGCGGCCGCCGCCTTCAGGCTCTGGCTCCGCAACCGCTACGGCACCCTCGACGCCCTCAACTCCGCCTGGGGGACGGCGTTCTGGAGCCAGGGCTACGACACCTGGGACGGCATCCTGCCCCCACGCACCCCGCACTACCTCAAGAACCCCACGCAGGTACTGGACTTCAGGCGCTTCACCTCGGACGCCCTCCTGGAGTGCTACCTCGCCGAACGCGACATCGTCACCCGCCACACCCCGCACATCCCGGTGACGACCAACTTCATGCCCCTGTGGATCGGCCAGGACGCGTGGCGCTGGGCCCAGGAGGAGGACGTCGTCTCCGTCGACCTCTACCCGGACCCCCGCGACCCCCTCGGCGCCCAACAGGCGGCCCTGGTCCAGGACTTGACCCGCTCCCAGGCCAAAGGCCCCTGGATGCTGATGGAACAGGCGGCGGGCCCGGTCAACTGGCGTGGCGTGAACCACCCCAAGCCGCGCGGCCTCAACCGCCTCTGGTCCCTCCAGGCCGTCGCCCGGGGCGCCGACGCGGTCTGCTACTTCCAGTGGCGCCAGTCCCGCCAGGGCGCCGAGAAGTTCCACTCCGGAATGGTCAGCCACGCGGGTGAACAGGGCCGCACGTACGCCGAGGTCAGACAGCTCGGCGCCGAACTCCCCGCACTGGCCCCCCACCTGGCGCCACCGCAGCCAGCGCAGGTCGCCGTCCTGCACGACTGGCACTCCTGGTGGGCCGGAGCCCAGGACGCCCGCCCCTCCGCCCGCGTCGACCTCCCCGACGTCCTGCGCGCCTGGCACCGCGCCCTGTGGGAGGAGCACCTCACCACCGACTTCGCCCACCCCGAACACGACCTGTCCGCCTACCCCTTGGTGGTAGCGCCTCAGCTCTACCTCCTCACCGACGCCGCGATCGACAACCTCCTCGCGTACGTTCGCGGCGGCGGCACCCTCGTCTGCGGCTTCTTCACCGGAGCCGCGGACGAGGACGACCGCATCCGGCCCGGCGGCATGGACGCGCGCCTGCGCGCGTTGTTCGGCATCCGCACCCTGCACGAGTGGTGGCCCCTCGACGCGGGGGAGACCGTCGAGTGCGAGGGCTTCAAGGGCACCCTCTGGTCGGAGGAGCTGGAACCCGAACCCGGCACCGACCACATCCCCTACAAGGGCGGCGAGTTGGACACCCTCCCGGCGATCCTGCACCGCGACCGCGCCTGGTACGTCTCCACCCTCCCCGAACCCCCCGCCCTGCGCGCCCTCCTCGCCCGCATCGCCACCGAAGCGGGCGTCCGCCCACCGCTCGACGGCCTCCCGGACGGCGTGGAAGCGGTACGCCGGGGCGAGTTGCTCTTCCTCCTCAACCACAACCGCGACAGCGTCACTGTCCACGTCCCGCCGGACCACCACGACGTGCTGACCGGCACCCCCACGACCGGCGAACTCACCCTCGCCCGGCACGGAGTGGCGGTGCTCAAGCCATGACTCCCACCGAACCCGCCCACGGCACCTGGGAACCCGCCCCCGCCGACCGCTGGGAGGACGGCTACCTCAGCGGCAACGGCCACCACGGCGCCCTCGTGCACGGCGACCCCGGCGACGACCGGGTGATCGTCACCCACCACACCCTGGTCCGCCCCAACGGCTCCGAGGACGCCCGAGCTCCCGAACTCGCCGCCCGACTGGCTGAGACCCAGGACCGGTTGCTCGCCGGAGACCTCACCGCCGCCGAGGACTTCACCGACCACCGCCCCCTCCAGTGGGTCCAGCCCTTCCACCCCGCCTTCCAGACCCGCGTACGACGCGACACCACCGGCCCGACCCACCGCTACCGCCGCGCCCTCGACTTCACGACCGGCGAGGCCATCGCGACCGACGCGGACTGGACGAGCCGCGTGTTCGTCTCCCGCGCCGACGACGTGATCGTCCAGCACATCACCGCCCCCGCGCTGACCGCCGGCATCGCCCTCGACCACGAACTCCCGGGCACCCCCGACGACCTGTCGGTCACCCGCACCGCCTCCCTCACCCCCGACGGCGCCCTTCTCGCCCTGCGCGCCCGCTACCCCGGCAGCACCAAGGCGTACACCGGCCTCACCCGGGTGATCGTCACCGGCGGCACAACCACCCTCAGCACGACCGGCGTTCGCATCCAGAACGCCGGATCCGTCCTGCTTCTCACCCGGGTCCACCGCTACGACACCAGGGAACAACGGCACCCGGCCGACCCCGCCCTGCCCCACCCGGACGACTACACGGCCTTCCGCGCCCGCCACCTCCCCCTGCACCGCGACGCCTACCGCCGCGTCACCCTCGACCTCCACGCCGACCCCGACCAACGCGCCCTCCCCGGCTCGGAGTTGCTCAAGCACCCGACGAGCCCGGCCCTCCTGGAACGCCTCTTCGCCGCCGGCCGCTACCACCTCCTCTCCGCGAGCGGCCTCCGCCCGCCCCGCCTCACCGGCCTGTGGACCGGTGACTGGGACACCGCCTGGTCCGGCGCCTTCACCCTCGACGCCAACCTCAACCTCCAGACCTCCTCGGCGGCTTCGGCGGACCTCCCCGAAGTCACCCAGGCACTGCGCCAGTTGATCGAGGCCCAGCTCGACGACTGGCGGGCCAACGCCCGAGCCGTCTTCGGCGCCCGGGGCATCGTCACCCCCGCCCACACCGACGGCGAGTCCGGCCACTCCTTCCACTTCAGCCGTGAATACCCCCTCCACCTCTGGACGTCCGGCGCGGACTGGCTCCTCAAGCCCCTCGCCGACCACGACGAGACGACCGGCGCCAGGGACCCTCGTACCGCCGCCGCGCTGGCCGAACTCGCCGAGTTCCACGAGGACTTCCTGACCCGGACGGACGCCGACGGCCAACTCGTGCTCCTCCCTTCGTATTCACCCGAGAACCGTCCGGCGAACGGGAGTTGGGGAGCGATCAACGCGGCGATGGACCTCTCGGCGGCCCGCCACGCCCTCCTCGCGGCAGCCGCGTACCAAGCGGAGAGCGCGGAAAACCCCGAAGCCCTCGCCCGCGCCGCCCGCTGGACCGCCCTCGCCCACCGCCTCCCACCCCACCGCGTCAACCCCGACGGCGCCCTCGCCGAATGGGCCTGGCCCGGTCTCGAAGACACCTACGACCACCGCCACCTGAGCCACCTCTACGCCGTCTGGCCCCTCGACGAGATCACCCCCTACGACACCCCCGACCTCGCCGAAGCCGCCCACCGGGCCCTCCAACTCCGGGGCGCCGAGAACGACTCGGCCCACGGCCACCTCCACCACGCCCTGATCGCCGCGCGGTTGAGGGACGGGACCCGCGTCGCGGACGCGCTCGCCGCCGTCCTGGACGGCGACTTCTTCCACGCCTCCCTGATGAGCGCGCACTACCCCCACCGCCACGTCTACAACGCGGACGCCGCGCACACCCTCCCCACCGTCCTGATCGAGGCGCTGATCCAGTCGACCCCCGACCGGCTGGTCCTCCTCCCCGCGCGGGTCCCCGCGCTCGCGCGAGGCGAACTCCGGGGAATCCGGACGAGGTTCGGCGCGCGGATCGACCTCGCCTGGGACGAGGCGGGCGCCAGGGCCGTCGTCCACCCCACACGCACGCTCCGTGTCGAGCTGCGGACTTCCACCGGCGCGGGACAGCTCGACCTCGTCGCCGGAGAAGACCACGTCCTCACCCTGGGGACGTGGTAACTCCCCTGCCCAACAAGGCACTTCCCCCCACCCATGGAAGGACACCATGGCATCCCGCACACTCACCAGGACCGTCAAGGCCCTGCTCGCCCCCGCACTGGCGCTCGGCGCCACCGTCGGACTCGCCTCCGCCCCCGCCTCCGCGGCCGTCTGGAACACCTGCGACCAGTGGGGCAACACGAACCTCAACGGCTACACGCTCTACAACAACATCTGGGGCTCCGGCGCCGGCAGCCAGTGCATCTGGGCCAACTCCGGCACCAACTGGGGCGTCAACGCCAACCACCCCAACACCGGCGGCATCAAGTCGTACCCGAACCAGAAGAAGGTGGTCAACAAGACGATCACCTCGCTCGGTTCGCTCAACAGCAGCTACAACGTCTCGGTCCCGTCGTCCGGCGCGTACAACACGTCGTACGACATCTGGCTCAAGAACAACGCGTACGAAGTGATGCTCTGGGTCAACAAGACCGGGGCCGTCGGGCCGCTCGGGACCTCGCAGGGCACCGCGACGCTCGGCGGGCACACCTGGACCGTCTACAAGGGCAGCAACGGATCCAACGAGGTCTTCTCGTTCATCCGGACCTCGAACTCGTCCTCCGGCTCCGTCCAGATCCTCCCGATCCTCAAGTGGATCAAGGACACGAAGGGCTGGTTCGGTAACGAGACCATCGGGGACGTGCAGTTCGGCTTCGAGATCACCAGCTCGTCCGGCGGCCTGAACTTTACGACAAACAACCTGACCGTCAGCAGTAGTTGACCAAAGCATGGCCCGGGCGGGGTTTGATGGGGATATGCACAACACCACCCCCACACGCCGCGCCCTGACCACGCTCGCCGTGGCCGCGGCCGTCGCCCTCGGGGCGACCGGAGCCGCGGCCGCGGCACCCCAGGCGCCCACCGCATCCGTGACCGCCAAGACCGCCACGACAGCGGCCGATCAGGCGGCCGACACCTACACGCTGCACACCATCGCCGACCTCGCCGCCCAGCGCCTGGCCACCGCCGACCTGGTCGCCGCCGCCAAGTTCGGCACCAGCAGCCCCATCGACGACCCGGCCCGCGAGCAGCAGGTCCTGGACACCGTCGCCGCGCAGGCCGAGCAGCTCGGCGTCGACCCCGACGCGGTCCGCAAGGTCTTCCGCGACCAGATCGAGGCCAACAAGCTGGTCCAGCGCGCCCTGTTCCAGCGCTGGACCGACCACCCCGACCAGGCCCCCACCAGCCGCCCCGACCTCAGCGTCGTCCGCGTCGAGATCAACCGCATCAACACGGAGCTGGTCAAGGCCCTCGCCGCGACCACCACCGACCGCTCCACCTTCGCCTGCTACCCGGAGCTGTACTTCGGCGCCGCCCAGGTCCGCCACGAACGCCACCTGGACCGCCTGCACACGAAGGCCCTGATCCGCGCACTGCCGTCGGTCTGCGAGAGCTGACCCGACACGACCGTGAGGCCGGCCCCCGCACCCCGGGGACCGGCCTCACGCACACCCGCTCACCTGACGATCGGCAACTCCGCCCCGTCCCGCAGGAACAGCGGGATCCGCTCCAACGGCGCCTCGACCGTGACCGCCGCACCCCCCTCGTACGACACCCCCGTCCACGCGTCCGTCCACCGCGCCCCCGCCGGCAGGTACGCCGTACGGACCGTCGCCCCCGCCGTCAGGACCGGCGCGACCAGCAGGTCCCGGCCGAACAGGTACGCGTCGTCGACGCCCCAACTCGCCTGGTCCTCGGGGAACTCCAGGAACAGCGGACGCATCGGCGGCAGCCCCTCCTCGTGGGCCTCGCGCATGACCTTCAGGACGTACGGCCGCAGCCGCTCCCGCAGCCGGACGTAGTCCTCCATGATCGCGCCGGCCGAATCCCCGTACGACCAGACCTCGTTGGGCCCGCCGGTCATGTCGGGGCCCAGCGGCATCCCCGGGTCACGGAACCCGTGCAGCCGCATCAGCGGCGAGAAGGCCCCGAACTGGATCCAGCGGACCATGACTTCGCGGTACGCGGGGTCGTCGGGGTCGCCGCCGTGGAAGCCGCCGATGTCCGTGTTCCACCAAGGGATGCCGGACAGCGCGGTGTTGAGGCCGGCGGCGATCTGGCGGCGCAGGGTCGGGAAGTCGGTGCCGATGTCCCCGGACCACAGCGCGGCCCCGTACCGCTGACTGCCCGCCCACGCCGAGCGGTTGAGGGTGATGACCTCCTCGCCCTCCGCGCCGAGCCCCTCCGCGAAGGCGCGCGCGTTCTCCACCGGGTAGAGGTTGCCGACCTCCAGGCCGGGCCCCGCCCAGTAGCGCAGGTTCTCCGGGAACCCCGGCTTCAGCTCCGGCTCGCACGCGTCCAGCCAGAACGCCGTGATCCCGTACGGGGCAAGGTAGTTGTCGCGGATCCGCGACCACACGAAGTCCCGGGCCTCGGGGTTCGTCGCGTCGTAGAAGGCGACCTGGACGGTCGAGGCGACCCCCTTGTCCGGCCAGTCCGCGTGCGCCATCGGACCGTACTGCGTGCCGATGAGGTAGCCGCGCTGCTCCATGAGCTGGTGGTTCTCGGAGAGCGGCGACACGGACGGCCACACGCTCACCACCAACTTGGTGCCCATCTCGGCGAGTTCACGGACCATGCCGGCCGGGTCGGGCCACTCGGCGGGGTCGAACTTCCACTCCCCGAGGTGCGTCCAGTGGAAGAAGTCGCACACGATCGCCGCCAGCGGCAGTCCCCGGCGCTTGTACTCCCGCGCCACGTCCATGAGTTCGTCCTGCGTGCGGTAGCGCAGTTTGCACTGCCAGAACCCCGCCGCCCACGCGGGCAGCATCGGCGTACGGCCGGTCACCGCGCTGTAGCGGCGCTGGCCGTCGGCCGGGCCGCCCGCGGTGATCCAGTAGTCGATCTGGCGTGCCGAGTCCGCGACCCACCGTGTCCCGTTGTGCGCCAACTCCACACGCCCCACAGCGGGGTTGTTCCACAGCAGCGTGTAGCCCCGGCTCGACGTCAGCACCGGGATGTTGACCTCGGCGTTGCGCTGCACCAGGTCGAGGACCAGCCCCTTCTGGTCGAACTTCCCGTGCTGGTGCTGCCCGAGCCCGTACAGCTTCTCGTCGTCGTAGGCCGCGAACCGCTGCTCCAGCCGGTGGTAGCCGTTGCCCACGGCGGTGTAGAGGCGCGAGCCCGGCCACCAGAAGTGGGCGCGCTCCTCGGCGAGGATCTCCTCCCCGGAGTCCGTCGACAGGAAGCGGACCAGACCCTCGGCGCTCACCTCGACGGTCAGTGTGCCGACCGTCAACCGCCCTACACCGTCGGCGAGTTTGACGACGGACTCGGTCGCCGGGGGAGTGTCGAGCAGGGCGCCCGGCAGCTCGGCGAGGACCGGCCCGCCGAGCCGGGCCCGCACCCGGACCGCGTCCGGACCCCACGGCTCGACGCGTACGGTCTCCTGGCGCCCGCTCCACTCCAGCGCGCCGCCACGCTCACGGAACGTGCCGACGGTGGGGGAGGACTGGGCGAGACTGACCTTGGGCTGGGGTGGGGTTTCGGCAGGCAGAGTCATGAGGCGTGCTCCTGAGGGGAGGCGTGCGGACCTGAAGGCACCCCGAAGCAACAGGGCGCCCCACAAAGAGAAATGACCGTCTGTCAGGTACTGCGTCTGTCAGTTGCCGCCCGGGCCCGTGCTCGCCCGGACCGTCAACTCGGGGGAGATCAGCGCCACTTCGGCACCACCTCGCCCCTCCAGCTTCGCGACGAGCTGTTCCATCGCCCGCCGCCCCATCTCGGCCGCCGGGATCGCCACCGACGTCAGCCGCACCGGCGCCTGCGTCGCGACCTGGTCCGGGCAGATCGCGACCACCGACACGTCCTCCGGCACCGCCCGCCCCTGCTGGCGCAGCAGCGCGAGCAGCGGTTCGACCGCCGACTCGTTCTGCACGACGAACCCCGTCGTCGCCGGGCGCTCGTCGAAGACCCGCGCCAGCGTCGCGGCCATCGCGTCGTACCCGCCCTCGCACGGCCGGTGCAGTGCGCGCACCCCCAACTCCCTTGCCCGCGCCCGCAGTCCGTCCAGGGTGCGGACCGCGAAACCGGTGTGCCGCTCGTACACGCCCGGCGCCTCGCCGATCACGGCGATGTCCTGGTGTCCGAGGCCCACGAGATGCTCGACGCACAGCGCGCCCGTCGCGCTCCAGTCGAGGTCGACGCAGGTCAGCCCCGAGGGGTCGGCGGGCAGCCCGATCAGCACCGAGGGCCGGTCGGTGGAGCGCAGCAACGGCAGCCGCTCGTCGTCGAGTTCGACGTCCATGAGGATCATTCCGTCGGCCAGCCCGCTGCCGGTCACCCGGCGTACCGCGTCCGGGCCCTCCTGGCCGGTCAGCAGCAGGATGTCGTAGCCGTAGCCGCGCGCGGCCGTGGCCACCGCGATGGAGATCTCCATCATCACCGGCATATACATGTCGGTGCGCAGCGGGATCATCAGCGCGATGATGTTCGAACGGCTGCTCGCCAGCGCCCGCGCGCCCGCGTTCGGGTGGTACCCCAGCTCCCGGATGCTCTGCTCGACCCGCTGCCGGGTGGTCGCGGAGATCGACCGCTTTCCGCTGAGGACATAGCTCACCGTGCTCGCCGAGACTCCGGCGTGCTGGGCGACCTCGGCGAGGGTGACCATCCAGCTCTCCAAGCTTTGTGAAGCGCTTCGACAGTGCGCGTTGCGAACAGGGCGGGTGAGTGGGTGGTTCGACAGTAGCTTCAGTGGAGGTAGGTGTCCATAGGTTGTCGAAGCGCTTCGATAATCACTCCGGAGCGGCCGGGGCGGGCGCGCGAGGGGTGGTCGAGACGGCCGTAATCGGGTACACGATCCAGTAGAACCGACCGGTAACCGGCCGTCCCGGACACCCGATACGCGGCGAGGTGAGCCTCATGTCCGCACCACACGCACAGCCGTCCGTCCCCTCCGTCTCGGAACGTGAGGCCAGGCGCGTCGCCGAGGCGGCCCGTGAGCAGGACTGGCGCAAACCCAGCTTCGCCAAGGAACTCTTCCTCGGCCGCTTCCGCCTCGACCTGATCCACCCGCACCCCGTCCCGCCCGATGACGACGTCCGGCGCGGTGAGGAGTTCCTCGCGGCCCTGCGCGCCTTCTGCGAGACGAAGGTCGACTCCGCCCGCATCGAACGCGAGGCGCGCATCCCCGACGAGACGATCAACGGTCTCAAGGATCTCGGCGCGCTCGGCATGAAGATCGATACGCAGTACGGCGGCCTCGGACTCACCCAGGTCTACTACAACAAGGCGCTCGCGCTGGTCGGTTCGGCGAACCCGGCGCTCGGCGCGCTGCTCTCCGCGCACCAGTCGATCGGGGTGCCGCAGCCGCTGAAGATCTTCGGCACGCAGGCGCAGAAGGACGCGTTCCTGCCGCGCTGCGCCACGACCGACATCAGCGCCTTCCTGCTGACCGAGCCGGACGTCGGCTCCGACCCGGCACGGCTCGCGACCACGGCGGTGCCCGACGGCGACGACTACGTCCTGGACGGGGTCAAGCTGTGGACCACCAACGGGGTCGTCGCCGATCTGCTGGTCGTCATGGCCCGCGTGCCGGTGTCCGAGGGGCACAAGGGCGGGATCACCGCGTTCGTCGTCGAGGCCGCGTCCGAGGGCATCACCGTCGAGCACCGCAACGCGTTCATGGGGCTGCGGGGCCTGGAGAACGGCGTCACCCGCTTCCACCGGGTCCGGGTGCCGGCCGCGAACCGGATCGGGCCCGAGGGCGCCGGGCTGAAGATCGCCCTCACCACCCTCAACACCGGGCGCCTCTCCCTGCCCGCGATGTGCGTCGGCGCCGGGAAATGGGCGCTGAAGATCGCCCGCGAGTGGTCCGGGGTCCGCGAACAGTGGGGAAAACCCGTCGCGTTGCACGAAGCCGTCGGCGCGAAGATCAGCTTCATCGCGGCAACGACCTTCGCCCTGGAGGCCGTTGTCGACCTCTCCTCGCAGATGGCCGACGAGGACCGCAACGACATCCGCATCGAGGCCGCCCTCGCGAAGCTCTACGGCTCCGAGATGGGCTGCCTCATCGCCGACGAGCTGGTCCAGATCCGGGGCGGACGCGGCTTCGAGACCGCCGAGTCGCTCAAGGCGCGGGGCGAACGGGCCGTGCCCGCCGAGCAGTTGGTCCGCGACCTGCGCATCAACCGCATCTTCGAGGGCTCCACCGAGATCATGCACCTCCTCATCGCCCGCGAGGCCGTGGACGCGCACCTCTCCGTCGCCGGGGACCTCATCGACCCCGACAAGTCCCTCGGCGACAAGGCGAGGGCGGGCGCCCAGGCCGGCGCCTTCTACGCCCGCTGGCTGCCGAAGCTCGTCGTAGGCGCCGGCCAACTCCCCACGGCGTACGACGACTTCAAGAACGGCATGGACCTCTCCGGGCATCTTCGGTACGTCGAACGCCACTCCCGCAAGCTCGCGCGGTCCACCTTCTACGCCATGTCCCGCTGGCAGGGCCGGATGGAGACCAAGCAGGGTTTCCTGGGCCGGATCGTCGACATCGGGGCGGAGCTGTTCGCGATGAGCGCGGCGTGCGTCCGCGCCGAGCACCTGCGCTCACGCGGTGAACACGGGCGCGAGGCTTACCAGTTGGCGGACGCGTTCTGCCAACAGGCCCGGGTGCGGGTCGACGAGCTGTTCGGCCGCCTGTGGTCCAACACGGACGACGTCGACCGCAAGGTGGTCAAGGGCGTGCTGGGCGGGGCGTACGAATGGCTGGAGGAGGGCGTCGTGGACCCGTCGGGGGAGGGGCCGTGGATCGCGGACGCCACGCCCGGCCCGTCCGCGAAGGAGAACGTGCACCGGCCGGTCCACTGAACGGAGAAGGGGCACGGCGTTCCTGCCGTGCCCCTTCAACTCTCAATACCTCAGCACCACTTGTGGTCCTTCGTCTTCTTCGTCCACGAGCACGTGTCCACCTTCGCCCCCGTCGAGCGGGTCAGGGTGGCCGTGTCGCCGTCGTTGTTCCAGACGTACGCCTTGCGGTTCTGGAACGTGTCGGCCGCGGTGTCCTTGCCGGAGCCGGTGTGGACCTTGACGGTCTTGCCGGCGCCGACGGTGATGTTCTTGAAGACGTACCTGTGGTTGGAGGTGTCCTTGAGGATCCAGCCCTTGATGTTGACGGGCTTCTTGCTCGTGTTCTTGATCTGCACCCACTCGGCGTTGAGGCTCGCGTTGGTGCGGGTGTCCTTGCCGGGGCTGTCGAACCAGACGTGGTAGAGCTCGACGCCCCCGCCGGCCGCCTGGGCCGGGGTCGAGAGGGCGGTGCCGAAGAGCAGTGCGGCGCCGCCGAGGGCAGCACAAAGGTGCTTCACGCGCATGGAAGAGATCCCCCCTGGATGTCGTATGCGAGAAGAAGTCCTATCACACGATCTTCACCAGAAACTCATAAACGGTCATATGAATCACGTCGCGGAGGTGGGGCGGTCCGTCCGCACAGTGGATGCGGCAACAATGGGGGGATGACCGACAGTCCAGCCCCACTCGCCGACCCGCACCTGGTCTTCGCCCCCCTCGCGGGCGACGGCCCCAAGGACGTGGTGATCCTCGGCTCCACCGGCTCCATCGGCACGCAGGCCATCGACCTCGTCCTGCGCAACCCGGACCGCTTCAGGGTCACCGCCCTGTCCGCGAACGGCGCCCGGGTCGCCCTGCTCGCCGAACAGGCCCACCGGCTGCGGGTCCGGACCGTCGCGGTCGCCCGTGAGGACGCCGCCGCGCCCCTGCGCGAAGCCCTCGCGGCCGAGTACGGCGCCGGCGAGCCGCTCCCCGAGATCCTCGCGGGCCCCGGCGCGGCCGCCGAGGTCGCCGCCTCCGACTGCCACACCGTCCTCAACGGCATCACCGGCTCGATCGGCCTCGCCCCCACGCTGGCCGCCCTGGAGGCGGGCCGCACCCTCGCGCTCGCCAACAAGGAGTCGCTGATCGTCGGCGGCCCCCTGGTGAAGGCGCTGGCCGGACCCGGTCAGATCATCCCCGTCGACTCCGAGCACGCGGCCCTCTTCCAGGCGCTCGCCTCCGGCACCCGCGCCGACGTCCGCAAGCTCGTCGTCACCGCGTCCGGCGGTCCCTTCCGGGGCCGTACGAAGGAGCAGCTCGCCGGCGTCACGGTCGAGGAGGCGCTCGCGCACCCCACCTGGGCGATGGGCCCGGTCATCACCATCAACTCGGCGACCCTGGTCAACAAGGGGCTCGAAGTCATCGAGGCGCACCTCCTCTACGACATTCCCTTCGACCGCATTGAGGTGGTCGTGCATCCCCAGTCGTATGTCCACTCGATGGTTGAGTTCACGGACGGATCGACGATGGCCCAGGCGACGCCCCCCGACATGCGCGGGCCGATCGCCATCGGGCTCGGCTGGCCGCGTCGGGTCCCCGACGCGGCGCCCACTTTCGACTGGAGCAAGGCTTCCACCTGGGAGTTCTTCCCCCTGGACAACGAGGCGTTCCCCTCGGTGAACCTCGCCCGGCACGTGGGCGAGCTCGCGGGAACGGCTCCGGCGGTGTTCAATGCCGCCAACGAGGAGAGCGTGGAGGCGTTCCGCCGGGGCACGCTGCCGTTCAACGGGATCATGGAGACCGTCACCCGTGTGGTGGAAGAACACACTGTGGCGGGAACTTCACTCAGCGTGTCGGACGTCCTCGAAGCAGACGCCTGGGCACGAGCCCGGGCCCGGGAACTGACGGCGACCGCGGAGGCGCGCGCATGACCGCTCTGATGATGATCCTCGGCATAGTCGTCTTCGTGCTCGGGCTGCTGTTCTCGATCGCGTGGCACGAGCTGGGGCACTTCACCTTCGCCAAGCTCTTCGGCATCCGGGTGCCGCAGTTCATGGTCGGCTTCGGCCCCACCGTCTTCTCCCGCAAGAAGGGCGAGACGGAGTACGGCGTCAAGGCCATCCCCATGGGCGGCTACATCCGCATGATCGGCATGTTCCCGCCCGGTGAGGACGGCCGGATCTCCACCCGGTCCACCTCCCCCTGGCGCACGATGATCGAGGACGCCCGCTCGGCCTCCATGGAGGAGATCCAGCCCGGGGACGAGACGCGGATGATGTACACCCGCAAGCCCTGGAAGCGCGTCATCATCATGGCCGCCGGACCCGTCCAGAACCTGATCCTCGCGGTCGTCCTCTTCCTCACCGTCCTCATGGGCTTCGGGATCTCCCAGCAGACCACCACGGTCAGCTCCGTCTCCCAGTGCGTCATCAACCAGAGCGAGAACCGCGACACCTGCAAGACCGGTGACGCGCCCTCGCCGGCCGCCGCCGCGGGCCTCAAGGCCGGCGACAAGATCGTCTCCTTCGACGGCGTCAAGACCGAGAAGTGGGACTCCCTCTCCGACCTCATCCGCGCCAGCGCCGACAAGACCGTCCCCATCGTCGTCCAGCGCGACGGCAAGGACGTCACCCTCCAGGCGAAGATCGCCGAGAACCAGGTCGCCAAGAAGGACTCCAGCGGCCAGATCGTCCAGGGCCAGTACGTCAAGGCCGGCTTCCTCGGCTTCAGCGCCGCCACCGGCATCGTCCAGCAGGACTTCGGCGACTCCGTCACCTGGATGACCGACCGCGTCGGCGAGGCCGCCGACTCCATCGTCGCCCTCCCCGGCAAGATCCCCGCCCTGTGGGACGCCGCCTTCGACGGAGGCGAGCGCGCGGCCGACTCCCCGATGGGCGTCGTCGGCGCGGCGCGTGTCGGCGGTGAGATCTTCACCCTCGACATCCCCGCGTCCCAGCAGCTCGCCATGGCGCTCATGCTCGTCGCCGGCTTCAACCTCTCCCTGTTCCTCTTCAACATGCTCCCGCTGCTCCCCCTCGACGGCGGACACATCGCGGGCGCGCTCTGGGAATCCCTGCGGCGAGGTCTCGCGAAACTGCTGCGCCGCCCCGACCCCGGCCCCTTCGACGTCGCCAAGCTCATGCCACTCGCCTACGTCGTCGCCGGGGTGTTCATCTGCTTCACGATCCTCGTCCTCATCGCGGACGTCGTGAACCCGGTCAAAATCTCGTAGCCACCCGCTGTTCACGATGGCCGGGCACCCCAGGGTGTCCGGCCATCCTTCGTCCAGCGGGTTTGACAAGGGAAATGTGCCCGGTGGGGGTCGCGTGTCGTAACCTCGGACCCCGGTGGCCCGCGCGCTCACGGGACCGGTCTTGATCCACGACATGGGGTTGCACAGCAGATGACTGCGATTTCTCTCGGCATGCCGTCCGTTCCGACCAAGGTCGCCGAGCGACGCAAGAGCAGGCAGATCCAGGTCGGGTCGGTCGCGGTGGGCGGGGACGCGCCCGTGTCCGTGCAGTCGATGACGACGACGCGTACGTCCGACATCGGGGCCACGCTCCAGCAGATCGCCGAGCTCACCGCGTCCGGGTGCCAGATCGTGCGCGTCGCCTGTCCGACGCAGGACGACGCCGACGCGCTCTCCACCATCGCCCGCAAGTCGCAGATCCCCGTCATCGCCGACATCCACTTCCAGCCGAAGTACGTCTTCGCCGCGATCGAGGCCGGGTGTGCCGCCGTGCGCGTCAACCCCGGCAACATCAAGCAGTTCGACGACAAGGTCCGGGAGATCGCCAAGGCGGCGAACGATCACGGGACGCCCATCCGGATCGGCGTCAACGCCGGGTCCCTCGACCGGCGGCTGCTCCAGAAGTACGGCAAGGCCACGCCCGAGGCGCTCGTCGAGTCCGCGCTGTGGGAGGCGTCGCTGTTCGAGGAGCACGACTTCCGGGACATCAAGATCTCCGTCAAGCACAACGATCCCGTCGTGATGATCGAGGCGTACCGGCAGCTTGCCGCGCAGTGCGAGTACCCCCTCCACCTCGGGGTCACCGAGGCGGGCCCCGCGTTCCAGGGCACCATCAAGTCGGCCGTCGCCTTCGGCGCGCTCCTCTCCCAGGGCATCGGTGACACGATCCGAGTGTCCCTCTCCGCGCCGCCCGTCGAAGAGGTCAAGGTCGGCAACCAGATCCTCGAATCCCTCAACCTCAAGCAGCGTGGCCTGGAGATCGTCTCCTGCCCGTCCTGCGGGCGTGCCCAGGTCGACGTCTACAAACTCGCCGAGGAAGTCACCGCCGGCCTCACCGGCATGGAAGTGCCCCTCCGCGTCGCCGTCATGGGCTGCGTCGTGAACGGTCCCGGCGAGGCCCGGGAGGCCGACCTCGGCGTCGCCTCCGGCAACGGCAAGGGCCAGATCTTCGTCAAGGGCGAGGTCATCAAGACGGTCCCGGAGTCGAAGATCGTGGAGACCCTCATCGAAGAAGCCATGAAACTGGCGGAGAAGATGCAGGACGAGGGCATCACTTCCGGCGAACCCTCCGTCTCGGTAGCAGGCTGACTCTCCTCGCCCCATCCTCAAGGGGCTCCGCCCCTTGGACCCCGACGGGTCGATGGGCGGGTGCGGGTCCGCTGTGGCCGATCGCGCAGTTCCCCGCGCCCCTGAACAACGTGGTGGCTGCGCGTTGTCCAGCGCGGATCCGTCGCGGCTCCCACCGCGCGGGCGCGACAAGCCGCACCTGGACAATGCGCAGCAACCACATCCTTCAGGGGCGCGGGGCTGTGTCTATGTGCGGCTGTCGCAGCCGCACTCGACAACGCGCGGCAACCACGTCTCTTCAGGGGCGCGGGGCTGTATTGGTCTGCGGCTACCGCCGCGTGGGCGCGATCGGCCGCACTCGACAACGCGCGGCAACCACGTCTCTTCAGGGGCGCGGGGCTGTATTGGTCTGCGGCTACCGCCGCGTG
>NZ_JBLRVY010000048.1:0-61696 GCF_048159485.1 Streptomyces sp. 4F14 | reverse complement strand
GGGGGGACGGGGGGGGGGGCCTTGGGGGGGGGGGGGGGGTGGGGTGTTGGGGGGGGGGGGGGGGGGGGGGGGGGGGGGGGGGGGGGGGGGGGGGGGGGGGGGGGGGGCGCGCGGCCCTCGCGCGTCACCGCGCGCACGGGGCCGCGCGCCGGACCGGGGAACCGGGTCAGCGGCAGTGCTGGTTGCGCTCGGTCTGGCTCATGCGGGCGTCCTTGTGGTTGACGTAGCCCAGCCGGGCGTCGCCGCCGTAGTAGCCGGACGACTTGTAGTCGTGGACGTACCAGATGTAGTGGCCGTAGTAGCGGGACCGGAAGTGGATCTCGTACCAGCCGGTGGCCTCCTGCTTGGGCGTGCCGCGCTCGACCCAGCCCTTGGAGCCCGGCGGGATGTTGACGGTCTCGCCCTGGCTCTCGGTGTGCGACGCCTGCCAGGTGTGGCCGTAGGTGGTGGCGATCTCGGCCTCGAAGACCTCGAAGAACTTCACCCCGGCGCTGACCTGGACACCGACCGAGTTGGTGGTGCCGGTCGTGTCGGACCAGTCGATGCGGTGCTGGTTGGTCTGGCTGCCGCAGTTGAAGGCGGTGCTGCCGACCTGGTGGGCGGAGCCCGCGTACGTCCAGTAGCTCTGCGGGTGGAACTCGCAGAGGTCGGCCCAGCTGCACGCGTCCAGCAGCTGCCGGGTGCTGGGCGTGTCCTCGGCCACGGCGTTCGGGGCGCCGAGCAGCGAGGCGCCGAAGGCGAGCGCCGCGACCGCGCCGGCGGCCCGGCCGAGGCGCTTGAGGGGCTTGGGTGCGCTCTGGGGGCGGTCCATGGATACAGCTCCTGGGGAAGGGGGCCGGCGGAGGGTCCGCGAGCCGCAGGTGAGTGGCGAACACCACTGTCACCAGCGCCGAATTGATCAGCACCCCCCGCTGATCAGGGAAATCAATGCGCGGTGGCGACGTGGGGACGGCTGCCAGGACCAGAAAAAGATCTGGATCATGGCAACCCTTTGCGGGACCTGTGACCACAAGGAGGCGGATCCCAGATCGTCGACGATCGACGCCTACTACCGGCTGGTCTCCGTACGCAGCGGCAGGGTGCTGGACGTCAACGGCTTCTCCGCCGGCGTCTTCCGCTCCACCGACCAGGGCGCCACCTGGCTCCGCGTCAACGACGACGCCCACCAGTGGGGCGCCATCGGCGGCGTCGGCGTCATCACCGGCGACCCTGACGTCTTCGGCCGGGTCTACGTCGGCACCAACGGCCCTGGCCTCCAGTACGACGGCCCGTCCTGACCCCTGAGCGCCGGCCGCTCGTGTCCCGTCGAGAACCGAACGCGCGTGACGTGCGTGATAGCGGAGAACGCAGGGACACGTACACACGAGCGGGGGGACGCGAGTGGGAACTTCAGCACGCGCGAGAACGGCGGCAGTGGCCGCCATGGTGACCGGGGTCCTGGTCTCCGGGGTCCTGGTCACCGGGACGGCGACGGCCGACGGCGAACCGGCGGCTTCCGGCGCGCGGACCACGGCCTCGACCGTCACGCTGATCACCGGAGACCGGGTGGCCGTCGGCGAAGACGGCCGGGTCGCCTCGCTCGTCCGCGGCGAAGGCCGCGAGAGCGTCGGCTTCTCGGTGCGGCGCGAGCGCGGCCACACGTGGGTGATCCCGCAGGACGCCCTGCGCCTGATCACCGACGGCGTGCTCGACCGGCGCCTCTTCGACGTGGCGCGGCTGGCCGAGGACGGCTACGGCGACGCGGACCGCGGCACGCTGCCGCTGATCGTCGGCTACCGCGAGGACAGCGCCCGGAAGACGGCCCGCTCCGGCGCCCGCGACCCGTTCGCGGGAGTGCCCGTCGAAAAGCGGCGCGCGCTGCCCGCCGTAGCCGGCGAGGCCTTCACGGTGCCCAAGTCCGGGACCTCGGCACTGTGGTCGGCCGTCACCGGCGGCACCGGGGCCCGTACGGCGGACGCGGCGACCGGCTCCGTACGGCCCGTCGCCCATGTCTGGCTGGACGCCAAGGTGCGGGCCTCGCTGTCCGAGAGCGTGCCGCAGATCGGCGCCCCGGCGATGTGGAAGTCCGGTTACACAGGCAAGGGCGTCACGGTGGCGGTCCTGGACTCGGGCGTGGACGAGACCCACCCGGACCTCAAGGGCGTCGAGGTCGCGCAGAAGAACTTCAGCGGCGCTCCCGACGGCAAGGACCACTACGGGCACGGCACCCACGTGGCGTCGATCCTCGCCGGGAGCGGCACGCGGTCGGGCGGCCGGTACAAGGGCGTGGCGCCCGGTGTGCGGCTGCTGGACGGGAAGGTCCTGGCCGACGACGGGTGGGGCGACGCCTCGGGCATCGTGGCCGGCATGCAGTGGGCCGTCGACCAGGGCGCGCGGGTGGTCAACATGAGCCTGGGCTCCCTCGACACCCCGGGCGTCGACCCGATGGAGGCGGCCGTCGCCCGGCTGTCCGCGAAGGCCCTGTTCGTGATATCCGCCGGCAACGACGGCGACAGGCCCGGCACGATCGGAACGCCCGGCAGCTCCCCCGCCGCGCTCACCGTGGGCTCCGTGGACAAGCAGGACCGGATCGCGGACGACTCCAGCCGCGGCCCGAACCTCGACGGCACGCCCAAGCCGGACATCACCGGCCCCGGCGTCGACATCACCGCCGCCCAGACCACGCAGGGGGAGACTCCCCCGGGCGACGGTTACGCCGTGCACAGCGGGACGTCGATGGCCGCCCCGCACGTGGCGGGCGCCGCCGCGCTGGTGCTCCAGCAGCGCCCGGGCATCGGCGGGGCCCGGCTGAAGTCGCTGCTGACCGGCTCGGCCGAGCCGAACCCCGGGCTGACCGCCCATCAGCAGGGCGCGGGCCGGGTGGACCTGGAGCGCGCGGCCACCGCCCAGGTCGTCTCCGAGCCCGGCTCGCTCGGTTTCGGCCTCCAGGCGTGGCCGCACGCCGACGACAAGCCGCTCACCAAGACCCTCACCTACCGCAACCTCGGCACCCGGCCGGTCACCCTCCAGCTGAGCACCTCCGGCCCTGCCCCGGCCGGCATGTTCACCGTCAAGGACACCCGGATCACCGTCCCGGCCGGCGGCACCGCGACGACCTCCGTCGTCGCCGACACCCGCAAGGGCACGCGTGACGGCGTCTTCGGCGGCACGGTCCTGGCGTCGGGCGACGGCCAACAGGTACGTACCGGGCTCGTGGTGGAGCGTGAGGTGGAGTCCTACGACGTGACGGTGCGGCACATCGACGCCGACGGGGCGAAGCCGGCCGCGTACACGACGACGATCACCCCCCGTGCCGAGGGCGCCGGGGTCGTCCTGCCGTACCGGGCGAACGGCACGGTCGTGCAGCGGCTGCGCAAGGGGAGTTACCTGCTCGACAGCATCGTCTTCGCGGCGGACAACGAGCCGGGCTTCTTCGTCCAGCCGGTGCTGACGGTGAACAAGAACGTCACGGTCACCCTTGACTCCCGCAAGGCGAAGCCGTTCACCGTGAAGGCGCCGGATCCGGCGGCGAAGCCGGTCACCTCGGTCGTCGGCTACTTCGACTCGGGCGCCGGCGTGGGCAACACGTGGTCCTCTGGCGGGGCGCCGCCGGTCCGCACCCTGGCGCTCGGCCCGGCCTCCCCCACCCTGAAGGCCCAGTTCAACGGTGTGTGGAAGAAGCCCGGTGCGGCCGGGCAGAACGTCGACCACCGGTTCGCCTTCCACCGCAAGGGCAGCTTCTTCACCGGCCTGAACCGCACCCTCGCCCGCGGCGAGGTCGCCGAGGTGAAGCTCAACTTCGGCGCCTCCGTCGCCGGCGTGAAGGGGCAGGTGTCCATCACGCCGGTGGACGAGCAGGGCGACACCGTCGGCATCGCCGAACCGCCGGCGCTGGGACTGCCCCGGTCCACCACGCACTACCTCAACACGGACGGGGTGCGCTGGACCTGGACGGCCGCGCAGGTCGACGCCCGCGGCGAGGCGCGCACGGTGTACACGAGGGGGCCGGTGACGTACAAGCCGGGCTCCCGTCAGACGCTGCTGTTCAACACCGGTGTCGTCGGGCCCGGTGCCGCGACGGTCGAGCGGACCGGCGACCAGCTCGGCGCGCGGGTCTCGCTGTTCGTCGACGGCGGCGGCAATCCCGGGACGCCGGCCGTCACCAAGGGCTTCGCCCGGCTGGAGTCCGGCGGACGGGTCCTCGCCCAGGAGCCCGACGCGAACTGGGCGAGCGCCGAGGTGCCGGCCGCCTCCGCCGCGTACCGGCTGACCGTCGAGGCGGGCCGGGCCGCCGCGGACACCGCGACCAGCACCAAGGTGACGGGCGTGTGGACCTTCACCTCGGCCCGGCCGGCCTCGGGCCGTACGGCCGTGCTGCCGCTGTCGACGGTACGGCTCACCCCGCAGCTCAGCCTGCGCGGTACGGCGCCGGCGGGCGGCACCCTCGCGGTCCCGCTCCGGCTCGCGGGCCCGGCCGCCGGGGCCGGACAGGTCGCCGCCCTGAAGGTGGACGTCTCCTTCGACGCGGGCCGCACCTGGAAGCCCCTCACCGTCGCCACCGACCCCAAGGGCGCCCGCTCGGTGACCGTCAAACACCCGGCCACCGCCAAGGCCGCCTCCTTCCGGATCGACCTGAAGGACAAGGCGGGCAACACGGTCCGCGAGACGATCATGAACGCGTATCTGCTCGCTCGGTGAAACACCGCCGCCGGGCTACGGGCCAGGGGCTGCCGCGCTACGCGGCGGTCCCCGGCCCGGCCTCCCCCGGATCGCCCAGCGGCCGGGTCTCGCCCTCGTCCTCGGCCGCCCGGCGCTCCGGCTGGGTCGCGTCCAGGTCCCAGAAGTACCGGCAGTCGTCGCACCGGTACTCCGGTATCCCCGCGTCGAGGTTCAGTACAGCCCCGTACGGGCAGCCGCTGCCGTCGCCCCGGCCCGCGCGCTCCTGTTCCCAGGTATTCGCCATGGGGTCGACCGTGCGGGGTACGGGTCGGGGCCGTGCAGAGGGCATGCGGGGGCGCATGGGCGCTCACCACGCGAAACAGGTCCCACCCGGCGTCGGCAGCCCCAGGTCCGGGTGAGGGCCGGCGCGTCGGTCCAGCGTTGCGGTGACGGTTGCCGACCACGGGACAAGAAATGGATAGGGCAATCCGGTTGCTAGACTCAAGCGTATGACCCCTGGCGCCCAGAACCGCGACGAGCCCTCCGCCCAGCCGCTGCGCAGTGACGCCGAGCGCAACCGGGGGCGGATCATCGCCGCGGCGCGTACGGTGTTCGCGCGAGACGGGCTGAGCGCCTCCATGGCCTCCGTGGCCCGCGAGGCGGGGGTCGGCATCGCCACGATGTTCCGCCGGTTCCCCACGAAGGAAGAACTGGTCGACGCCGTCTTCGCCGACCGCATGGGGGCCTACGCCGACGCGGTCACCACCGCCCTGGACGACCCCGACCCCTGGAACGGCTTCGTCGGCTACATCGAGGCGGCCTGCGAGATGCAGGCTTCCGACTCGGGGTTCGCCGACGTACTGACGATGGCCTTCCCGACGGCCAAGGTCCTGGAGCAGCGGCGCAACGACGCCTACACGGCCATGGTCGAACTCATCGGCCGCGCCAAGGCGGCGGGCCGGCTCCGCGAGGACTTCGACCCCTCCGACCTGGTGCTGCTGCACATGGCCAACGCCGGCGTGATCAACGCCACCGGCGACGCCGCTCCCGACGCCTGGCGCCGCGTGGTCGCCCTGCTGATCCAGTCCCTGGAGACCCCGGCCCGAGGCCCCTTGCCGGCCCCGCCCGGGCACGACGCCCTCTACAAGGCCATGCTCCGCTCCGGTTCGGCGGACACGGACGGGAACGACTGACCCGGCCTCACCTCGCCGGGACGCTTGCGGGGGCGGCCACTCGTTCCACCAGGTCGGCGCAGATGGTCCACCGCGTCGACATCCAGGAACGACAGCAGGGCGGGGGCGGGCAGGTCCGGATCGCCGCCCGCCCCCGCTTCACGCAGGAGGTCCGACACGTGGCGTTGGTGGGCCTCCGCGGCCTCGGAGACGTAGCGGCGTTCGCGGGCGGCTTCGAGGAGGCGGAGGCGGGTCCTCGCGGCGACGGGACGCCCCAAAAGGCGTGACGTCAGCCGCTGAAGACAAGTTCGGCCTGGTCACGCTTGGTGGCATGGAGGTCCCAGTAGACGGGTGAGATCTCCTCGGGCTTCGCGGTGGGGAAACCCGGGACGACGGACACGCCGATGGAGACGTCGATGCCGACGTGAGCGGCCTGGACACCCGTGCCGGCGAGCTCCTTGTGCAGGTTGACGACCCAGTTACGGAGAGCCGCCGCCGCGGCGTTGACGTTGCCGACCTGGGGCACAGGGTCGATCGAGCCCGCGCCGGTGGTGTAGAGGAGGGTACCGGCGCCGTTCTCTCGCATGGCGGGCAGGACGGCGCGCGTGGCGGTCATGGCCCCGTACAGCTGCAAGTCGATCTGATGCTGGACGTCGGCCGGGGTGGTGTCCGCGGGGTTGGTGAGGGTGGTGTCGCTCGCGGTGCCGACAGGGGAGAACTCCAGGACGTCGATGCCGCCGAAGTGACTCGCGGCGTCCTCGATCGCCCGGGTGAGGGCGTCACGGTCGAGGACGTCTGCGGGGAAGGCGGCGGCGTCGACGAACTCGGTGGCGAGCTCGGCGACGAGACGGTCGAGCTTGTCCCGGTCGCGGGAGATGAGGGCGACTTTGAAGCCCTTACGGCCGAAGGTGCGGGCGATGGCGAGACCGAGCTGAGGGCCGGCTCCGACGACGGCGATGGTGCTCATGGTGGGTCCTTCTCTGGGCGGGGAACTTGAAGCCGAACATTCGGATACCCCTTTCCGTTTCAAGATTCGGATAGGGCTTTCCGTTTCGACGCGACCACCGTAACATACAAACGGATAGGGCACTCCGGATGCCCTCGGGCGCCCGGCCCGCACCGCCGGACCCGTACCGTCTCCACGGAAGGAACAGCATGTCGTTCACAGAAGCAGTACGTATGTCCCTCGTCGCCAAGTACGCCACGTTCTCCGGCCGCGCCCGACGCGCCGAGTACTGGTGGTACTCCGTGCTCTACCTGATGGCCACCATCGCCTCCGTCGGGGCCGGCTGGGCCGCCGGCATCCCTCTCCTGAGCGCTCTCGTCCTGCCGTTCGTCGTGCCCATGCTCGCGGTTTCGGTCCGCCGGCTGCACGACACCGGCAGGTCGGGCCGACGGATGTTCATCGCGCTGATCCCGGTCGCCGGGCCGATCCTCTATCTCGCGGGCATGACGGTGAACAGCGATCCGGGCGACAACCGGTACGGCCCCTCCCCCAAGGCTGTTGCCCGCCCCGCCGGGTGAGCGGTCACGAACCACCGTGCGGGCGCAGCACCGTGCCGGACCGCGCCGCCCGCCGGTGGCCGGCGAATGACCTGACAGAGGCCGGCGAGGTGTTCTTCGGCTCCGAGCCTCCAGCGCAGTCCGACCGAGTCGACCGCCAGACAGGAGGCACCCCGGGCACCGGCCGACACCACGAACCGGAAGGCCCCCTGAAGCCCGGCGCCGGGGATACCCCACGTCTCGGCCGAGACCCCGGACGGGAACACGGGGGTCTGCGGACGTGCCCCGTACGTCGTAGTCGCGGGCGAGTCCCACGACGTACAGACGATCTTCAGACCGGCCCGATGACCTCGAAAGCACAGAGCCGGGCAGGCGCTCCGCATCCCTCGTACGGGCCCTCGACCAAGGTCAGGTCCCGCGCATGGGCTCAGCCCAGGAAGCTGAGCCGGACCTGACGGTCCGGGTTGTCCTTGTTGGTGTCCACGAGGCACACCGACTGCCAAGTGCCCAGTTCCAGGCGGCCCGCCAGGACCGGCAGGGTCGCATGGGGTGGGACCAGGGCCGGGAGCACGTGGTCGCGGCCGTGGCCGGGGGTGCCGTGGCGGTGGGTCCAGCGGTCGTCCGCGGGGAGGAGGGTGTGGAGGGCGGCGAGGAGGTCGTCGTCGCTGCCGGCGCCGGTTTCGATGACGGCGATGCCCGCGGTGGCGTGGGGGACGAAGATGTTGAGGAGGCCGTCGCGGTTTCCGGCGGTCTCGCGGAGGAAGGACTCGCAGTCGTGGGTGAGGTCGATGACGCGCTCGCGGGAGCCGGAGGTGATGTGCAGGACGCGGGTGGTGAAGGCATCGGACATGGGGGCATTGTCCTCGTCCTCGCCGTGGGGCGACGTCGGTGAGCGGGGGTGCGCCGGCCAGGAGGGGTGGTCGTCGCGACGAGGATGCGGGCGGACCGGTCCATGAGGCGCGGTCCGTTCCGTGAGGCACGACCACCCCGCAAGAACCGGGAGCGCGGCCGCCCCACAAGCACCAGCCCGCGGCAGGAGCCGCCACCCCGCCGGGGACGCCCGCGGCCCAGCCCCGTCGGGAAAGCCACAGTCCACTTCTCAAGACACCCGTTGACCACCCCTCCCCAACTGGCTACGTTCAGCCCCATGTTGCGTTCAGCCCTGCTCACCACGCGCGGTCACATCGACCTGCTGCGGGTGGCTTCCGCCGCGTGTCGTCGCGGCTGCTGACGCCCTTCTCCCCTCGGTAGGCCCTTCCCCGGGCAGACGTCTGCGCGCGGTCCGACGCGGCGCGGCCGAGGCGTGTTCCCCCCACCGCATCGTGGAGCCCTCGTGAGCATCAGCCATGCCCCGCCCCCACCCGACGCGGCCGAGTCCGACATTCCGGATAGCCGCGGCCTCGACCTCCAGCCCCTCCTCCCCCGCACGGCCCGCCGCGCCCGGGTGCCGCGCTGGCTGCGGCGGACGACCGGCCCCGTACTCCTGCTGGCCCTGTGGCAACTCCTTTCCACGACCGGCGTGTTGACGTCGGACGTGCTCGCCTCCCCCGGCCGGATCGCGGAGGTGGGCAGGGAGTTGATCGCCGACGGTTCCCTCACCTCGGCGATGGGTACGTCGCTCCAGCGCGTCGCGCTGGGGCTGTTGTTCGGCACCCTCATCGGCACCGGACTCGCCCTGTTCTCAGGGCTGTTCAGGGTCGGCGAGGACCTGGTGGACGCCCCGGTACAGATGCTGCGGACGGTGCCGTTCGTCGGTCTGATCCCGCTGTTCATCATCTGGTTCGGGATCGGCGAGACCCCGAAGGTCGCGATCATCACGCTCGGGGTGACGTTCCCGCTGTATCTGAACGTGTACGCCGGGATCCGCGGCGTGGATGCCCAACTCGTCGAGGCGGGCGAGTCGTTGGGGCTGTCCCGGTGGGGTCTGGTCCGGCATGTCGTGCTGCCGGGCGCGCTGCCCGGCGCACTGACGGGGCTGCGTTACTCCCTCGGCATCGCCTGGCTCGCGCTGGTCTTCGCCGAACAGGTCAACGCGGACTCGGGGATCGGGTTCCTGATGGTGCAGGCGCGGGACTTCCTCCGTACGGACGTGATCGTGGTCTGTCTGATCGTGTACGCGTTCCTCGGCCTGTTCGCCGACTTCGTGGTCCGTTCTCTGGAAAGGGTGTTGCTGCAATGGCGACCGACGTTCACCGGCCGGTGACCGGGCAGGCGGTACGGGTCGAGGGGCTGACGCGGTCCTTCGACGGGCGTGCCGTCATCGACGATCTCCAACTCGACATCGGGCCGGGCGAGTTCGTCGCCCTGCTCGGGCGCAGCGGGTGCGGGAAGTCGACGCTGCTGCGGATCCTCGCGGGGCTCGACCGGGAGATCGAGGGGACGGTGCTGGTGCCGCGCCGCAAGGCGGTCGCGTTCCAGGCGCCGCGGCTGATGCCGTGGAAGAGGGTGTGGCGCAACGTCCTGCTCGGACTGCCGGGACATCCGTCAAGGGACGTGGCCGACAAGGCACTTGAGGAGGTCGGGCTCGGTGGCCGGGCCGACGCCTGGCCCAGGACGCTCTCCGGCGGTGAGGCCCAACGCGCCTCGCTGGCAAGGGCGTTGGTGCGCGAGCCCGATCTCCTGCTGCTGGACGAGCCGTTCGGGGCGCTGGACGCGCTGACGCGGATCAACGCCCAGCGGCTGGTGGGCGAGTTGTGGCGGCGGCGCGGGTGTGCGGTGCTGCTGGTGACGCACGACGTCGAGGAGGCCGTCCTGCTCGCGGACCGGGTCCTGGTCATGGACGGCGGGGTCATCGCGTACGAGCGGAAGGTCGGGCTGGAGCGTCCGCGCGAGCTGTCCGACCCGCGGTTCGCGGAGTTGCGTACGGAGCTGCTGGTGCGGCTCGGTGTCGACGCGGCTGCCTGAACTCCCGTAGGAATCCCCCCACTTCGAGCTGAACGGATCCCCATGCGACGCCGTTTTCTTCCTGCTGCCCTCCTCCCCCTCGCCCTTCTCCTCGCCGCCTGTGGTGGCGCCTCCTCCGCGAGCACCGCCACCGACGGCAGTGGCTCTCTGACGCTCAACGTCGGTGACCAGAAAGGGGGTTCGGAAGCGGTGCTGCGGGCGGCGGGCGAACTCAAGGGTCTCGGCTACCGGATCAAGTGGTCCACGTTCACCTCCGGTCCGCCGCTGCTGGAGGCCGTCAACGCGGGGGCCGTCGACGTCGGCGCCGTCGGCAACACGCCGCCGGTCTTCGCGGCGGGCGCGGGCTCGAAGATCACGGTGGTGGCCGCGTCCCACGGCTCCGCCGAGGGCGAGGCGATCCTCGTGCCGAACGGCTCGCCGCTGACCGGGCCGGCCCAGCTGAAGGGCCGTTCGATCGCCGTCGCGCAGGGTTCCTCCGCGCATTACCAGCTCATCGCCTCGCTCCGGGCAGCCGGGCTCGGCCTCTCCGACGTACAGGTCAAATATCTCCAACCGGCCGACGCGCTCGCCGCGTTCACCTCCGGGAAGGTCGACGCGTGGGCGGTCTGGGACCCGTACACCTCACAGATCCTCGAAGCGAGGAAGGGGCGCGCGCTGACCACCGGGCAGGGTCTCGTGAACGGGCTCAGCTTCCAGGTCGCCGCGCCCGCCGCCCTGAAGGACCCGAAGAAGGCCGCCGCGATCGAGGACTACCTCGCACGGCTGCGGCGCGCGCAGGACTGGGTGTACGGCCATCAGACGGAGTGGGCGAAGGTGTGGGCGAAGGACACGGGGCTGCCGTACGGCGTCGCGCTCGCCTCGGTGAGGCGTACGCACTCGACCCGCGTCCCCGTCGCCGTCGACCGGGCGGCGATCGACTCCGAGCAGAAGATCGCCGACACGTTCACGGAACTGAAGCTGATCCCGCGCAAGGTCGACTTCTCGGCCTTCACCGACGCCCGCTTCAACGGCGACCTGCCCGCCTCCACGACCCCGGCGCGCTGAGCCCCACGTACGACCCTCCGGTCAGCTCGCCTTCGGTTTCCGGGCCTGGTTCTTGTTGAACTCCGCCACGTTGCGCTGGTGTTCGGCGTAGTTCGCCGTGAAGCGGGTGTCGCCCGGCTTGACCGTGACGAAGTAGAGCCAGTCGCCGGGGGTGGGGGTGATCGCGGCGCGCATGGCCTCTTCGCCGGGGTTGTCGATGGGGGTCGGGGGGAGGCCCATGCGCTGGTACGAGTTGTAGGGGCTGTCGATCTTCGTGTCGGCGACCGCCGTGTTCAGGGTCGAGCGGTTGAGGGCGTAGTTGATCGTCGAGTCCATCTGGAGGGGCATGCCGCGCTCCAGGCGGTTGAAGACGACGCGGGCCACCTTGCCCATGTCGGCCTTCGCGGCGGCCTCGGCCTGGATGATGCTGGCGATGGTGACGGCCTGGTAGACGTTCATCGCGTTGCGCTGGGCACCGGCGGCCATGGGGGCGCCGTTGAACTTCCTGTTCGCGGTGTCGACCATGTACGTGAGGAGGGACTGGGGGGTCGACTTCTCGGTGAGGGGGTACGTCGCGGGGAAGAGGTAGCCCTCGGGGTTGCCCTCGGCGTCGGCCGGGAGCTTGAGGCCGGTCCTCGGCAGTGTCTTGCGGGTCGTGCCGACCGGCAGGGCAAGCGCCTTGTCGACCGCCTCGTAGACCTGGCCGGAGCGCCAGCCCTCGGGGATGGTCAGGACTTTCGGCTTGGCGGCCTCGGGAGCCGGGCGCTCCACGTTCAGCAGGGGTACCGCCACCGCGGCAGCGGCCACGACGGCCCCGGTGACGACGAGGACGGTTCGGCCGCGGCGCGTCAGACGGATCGCGCTCCGGGGCGGAGTGTTCATCTGCATGCGGGCACGTTAACTCGCACACCGTCAAAAACCGGGCATATCGTCGCTTTGTCGGATGATCAGCCTCCGGAAGCCGGAGTGTCCGGGAGGTCGGGGCTTCGGGAACACCGGGGCTGTGGAACAGCGAGGGGCCGTGGGATGCCGAGCGGCTTCGGGACGCCGAAGGGCCATGGGAGGCCGAGGGGCCGTGGGACGCCAAGTGACTTCGGGACTCCGAGTCGCTTCGGGACCGCCGAGCGGCTTCGCGACACCAGCGGTCCGCGGTACGTCTGGGTCTCGGGGCGCCGGCCCCTTCGGACACCCGGGTCTCAAGACGCCGGACCTCAAGGCGCCGGACCTTTCGGGCACCGGCACCCTCATGGCATCGGAGCCCGCAAAGCACCGGAACCCTCGGAGCGCCGGGATCCCCGCAGCGCCAGGACCCCACCCCGCCGGAGTTCCTACGACGCCGTCACCCGCTCGTCCTTCCTCACCAGCCCCGCATACCTCCCCTCCCGCGCCACCAGCTCCTCGTGCGTCCCCCGCTCCACGACCCGTCCGCCTTCGAGGACGGCGATCTGGTCGGCGTCCCGGATCGTCGACAGCCGGTGCGCGATCGTCAGGGTCGTCCGGTTCGCCGACAGCGCGTCGATCGCGCGCTGCACGGCGTACTCGGTCCGCGTGTCCAGCGCGCTGGTCGCCTCGTCGAGGATCAGGACCGGCGGGTCGCGCAGGATGGTCCGCGCGATGGCGAGGCGCTGCTTCTCGCCGCCGGAGAAGCGGTGACCGCGCTCCCCGACGACCGTGTCGTACCCGTCGGGCAGCGACACGATGTGGTCGTGGATCTGCGCCGCGCGGGCCGCCTCGTACAACTCCTCGTCGCTCGCGTCCGGTTTCGCGAAGCGGAGGTTCTCCGCGACCGTCGCGTGGAAGAGGTACGTCTCCTGGGAGACGACGCCGACCGCGCGCGCGAGGGTGTCGAAGTCGAGGTCGCGGACATCGACCCCGTCGAGGGTGACCCGGCCGCCGGTCACGTCGTACAGGCGCGGTACGAGGTGGCCCAGCGTGGACTTGCCCGCGCCGGTCGGGCCGACGACCGCGAGGCTGTGGCCGGCGGGGACGGTGAGGTCGATGCCGTCGAGGATGGCCCGGCCGGCGCCCTCGCCCCCGTACCGGAACGACACATCCTCGAAGCGGATCTCCCCCTTGACCCGGTCCAGATGGACGGGGTGGTCCCGCTCGGTGATGTCGATCGGCAGGTCCAGGTACTCGAAGATGCGCTGGAAGAGCGCCAGGGAGGTCTGGATCTGGACGCCGGTCGCCAGGAGGCTGACGGCGGGGCGGAAGAGGCCCTGCTGGAGGGAGACGAACGCGACGATCGTGCCCAGCGAGATGGCCGGGCCGCCGACCTGGAGGGCGACACCCGCCGCCCAGTAGATGAACGCCGGCATCGCGGACATGACGATCCCGATGACGGACATCCGCCAGCGGCCCGCCATGTTGGAGCGGACCTCCAGGTCGACGAGGCGCTCGGACTCGTCGGCGAAGGCCCTGGTCAGGGAGTCGGAGCGGCCCATCGTACGGCCGAGGAGGATGCCGCTGACGGACAGCGACTCGGTGACCGTCGCGGACATCGCGGCCATCTGCTTCTGCCGCTCGGTGGTGATCCGCTTGCGCTCCGAGCCGACCCGGCGGCTGATCCAGACGAAGACCGGCAGGAGCAGCAGGGAGACGGCGGTCAGCCGCCAGTCGAGGGCGAGCATCGCGACGATCGTGGCGACGACGCTGGTGAAGTTGGAGACCAGGGAGGTCGCGGTGGAGGTGACGGTCGCCTGCATGCCGCCGATGTCGTTGGCTATGCGGGACTGGACCTCGCCGGTGCGCGTGCGCGTGAAGAACGCGAGGGACATGCGCTGGAGGCGGCCGTAGACGGCGGTGCGCAGGTCGTGCATGACGCGCTGGCCGACCGTCGTCGAGATCAGCGTCTGGAGGACGCCGAGGACGCCGGAGAGGACGGCACTGAGGATCATGCCGAGGGCGAGCAGGCTCAGCAGGCCCGTACGCCCCTGGGGGATCGCGACGTCCAGCGTCTCCTTCAGCAGGAACGGTGTCGCGACGCCGACCAGCGAGGACGCGGCGACCAGGAGGCCCACGAGGGCGAGGCGGGCGCGGTAGGGACGGAACAGCTTCAGGATGCGGCGGACCTGGCGGGGCTGTGGTTGTCCGGGGTCGGCCGATGGGTTCCAGGCGGGTTGTTTCTCTCGGTCGGGGTGCATGGGCTCCTTCGGGAGGCTCTTCGGGATCCTCTCGGATCAGGACTGCGCTCATTGTTACCTATACTCACAATGAATGGCATCCTGTTATTGTTCCCGCATGGCCACACCAGATTCCGACAGCGTGCTCGCCGAGCAGTTGCTGCGGTTCACCCGCCGCGTGCACCGCATCCAGAAGCGGCACATCGAGGAGTGCGGTCTCGGGGTCACCCCGGCCCAGTCCCGGCTGTTGCGCACGCTCGCGCAGTACTCCTCCCCGCCGCGCATGGCCGACCTCGCCGAGCGCCTCGAAGTGGTCCCGCGCGCGGTGACGACCCTGGTGGACGGCCTGGAGGCGAACGGCAAGGTGCGCCGGGTCCCCGATCCGACGAACCGGCGGGTGATCCGCATCGAGCTCACGGAGGACGGCCGTACGGCGCTGAGCCGGCTGCGCGGGGCGCGGCGTACGGCGGCCTCGGAGATTCTCGCGCCGCTGTCGCGGGACGAGCGGGAGGAGCTGGGGGAGCTGCTGGGGACGCTGCTGGGCGGGATGCCGGTGCACGGCTGAGGTGGTCTCCGCGCAACGAGAACAGCGACCGCCGCACCCGAGGGTCCGGGTGCGGCGGTCGTTGTGCGATGTCGGTCAGCTCACTTCGGGTGCGGGCTCCTTCTTGGTGAGCTGGGCCGGCACGGCCGCCTGCCCCTCGCCCTTCCCCTCGTCCGTCTCGTCCTCCGCCGTCACGTCGATCTCCCCGTCCAGCACCTTCCGTGCCCGTTCGAGGTCCAGCGCCCCTTCCCAGCGCGACACCGCGAACACGGCGACGCAGTTGCCGAGGAGGTTCGTGACGACGCGCATCGAGTCCATGATCCGGTCGACGCCGAGCAGCAGGGCGACCGCGCCGGCCGGGATCGCGCCCAGGGAGGACGCGGTCGCGGAGAGCGCGAGGAAGGCGGAGCCAGGAATGCCGGCCATGCCCTTGCTGGTCAGCATCAAAACCAGGACGACGGTGATCTGCTGGCTGAGGCTGAGGTCGACGCCGACGGCCTGCGCGATGAACAGGGTGCCGATGGAGAGGTAGAGGGAGGCGCCGTCGAGGTTGAAGGAGTAGCCGGTGGGCAGGACGAGGCCGACCGCGTCGTCCCGCGCGCCCGCCTTGCGCAGCTTCTGCATGACGCGCGGCATGACCGACTCGGTGGACGCGGTGCCGAGCGCGAGGAGCATCTCCTCGCGGATGTAGCGCAGGAACTTCCACAGGCTGAGGCCGGTCACGATCCGCAGGGCGACGGCGAGCAGCGCGATGAACACGGCGGCTGCGGCGTAGCACAGGGCGATCAGCTTGCCGTAGGTCTCGATCACGCCGAGGCCGTAGTTGCCGATCAGGACGGCCATCGCGCCGAACACGGCGATCGGCGCGAGGCGCATCACGAAGCCGACGATCGCGAAGATGATCTCCTGCGCCTGCTCGATCGCGGGCAGCACCTGCGGGACCTTCGTGTGCCCGAGGTGCAGCAGCGCCGCGCCGACGAGGCAGGCCAGGATCAGCACCTGGAGCAGGGAGTTCTCGGCGAAGGCGCCGACGAACGAGGTCGGCAGCGAGTGGAGCACGAACTCGGTCGTGGACGGCAGCGAGCCGCCGTTCGTCTTCGCGTCGACGGCCGCCGTGTTCAGCGTGGCCGGGTCGACGTTCATCCCCGAGCCCGGCTGGACCAGGTTCGCGGCGAGCAGCCCGACGATCAGGGCGAACGTGCTCGCGACCTCGAACCAGATCAGCGCCTTGAGCCCGATCCGGCCGAACGCCTTGAGGTCACCGGCCTTGGCGATGCCGACGACGACCACACAGAACACCAGCGGCGAGATGATCGTCTTGATCAGCCGGATGAACCCGTCGCCGAGCGGCTGCAGGTCGGAGGCGAAGCCCGGCCACAGCTTGCCGACGGCGATTCCGAGCACGAGCGCGATCGCGACCTGGGTGAACAGCGAGGTACGCAGCGTTCGTGCGGCGCGTCGCGGCAGGGACGGTACGGACTGCGGCACGGGCACTCCTGGGAGGGACGGTGAACTCACAGAAACCGGACAGGACTTCTGCGATACGGAAAGCGTCTTCCGTGTCGATCACTTTGGAGTGCCCGTGGCTCGTAGGGAAGACCTCCGTGTTGCCGATTTGTAAATCACGTCATGAGTGATGCATCACACATCGGAAGGTTTCAGCAGGCGCTACTGTCCTCGGTCAGTACGCCCTGAACCGCTGTCACCGTGCGGTCGTAGCAGCCCCGGGAGCCCGTCAGCCGGTAGCGCTCGCTCGTCGTGGCGACGCCGTGGCGCTGGTCGCGCGGCACTCCGGTCGTGTACGTCGCGTCGCCCGTGTACGTGTCGTCGAGCCGCGACCAGCGCCCGCGCGTGTCGCTGACGGCGGCCCGGTCGGCGAGCGTCATGACCGTACGCAGCCGGTCGTCCGCGCCGATCGTCGTCGCGCCGTCCATCGTGTACGTCCGGTGCGCGCGCGTGGTGTGCCTGCCGACGGTGACCGTCTCGTCGTCCGTCCACACCCCGTCCAGGGCGTCGAGCCTCTCGCCCTCGGTCCAGCGGTGCGTGGAGGTGTGGGCCAGGGCCCGGGTGACCGTGGTGGTGACCCGGCCGTGCGAGGTGTCGGCGTACCCGGCGACCGTGAGGCGGTGCGCGGCCTTCGTGTCGACGCGGTGTTCCGTACCGGGCGCGTGTGTCGAGGAGCCCTCCGGGGCGCCCTCCCGGTGGACGGTCACTTTGCCGGTGACCTGCTTCTTTCCGGCGTCCTGCCAGACCAGGACGTTGACCGGCGCGCTCCAGCCGGTCTGGCCCTCGGGGACGCCGACGACCGAGACCTCGACGCGGTGCGGGCGGCCGTCGTTGAGGACGCCGGCGAACGGGGTCAGGTCGTACTCGATCGGTTTGATGTCGAAGGCGCGGGGGCCCGGGACGACGTACCAGAGGAACGGGTTGGACCAGCCGCCGGTCCACACGGTCGGGAACGGGGTGGCTATCCCGGCGAGCCGGCCGTCCACCCTGATCTGGACCTCGCGGTAGGGGCCGTCGGGGGTCTGGCAGGAGTACGGGGCCGGGGCGGGCACGGAGAGGTACCAGTACTCCTCGCAGCCGCCGCCGGAGCCGGTGGCGTAGACCTCGGCGAGGATGCGTTCGCTGTTGCGGGGGGTGGTGAGGGTGTTGTCGGGAGTGAGGGTGAGGACCTTGTCGGGGGCTGAAGCGCCTTTCTTTCCGGGGGACTTGTAGAACGTCAGCGTCACTTTGACGTCCAGCACGCCCGTGTACGTGTCGTCGACCACGTTCCCGATCAGCATCTCGACGTCCTGCGCGCGGCGCAGCGTGTCCGTGTAGCGCGTGACGTCCTTCTCGACCGACCACTCGATGCCGTCCGGGGACGGCTGCGGGGTCGATGTACGGAAGATCTCGACGCCGCCGATGTGGAGGTAGCCGAGGCGGTCGTACTGGCGGCCCTTGACCTTGCCGTCCATGCGCAGGACGACCTTGCTCCAGGTGTCGCCGCAGGCCGGGGGCGGGGTGTAGGTACCCCGGTAGGGGGTGAAGTCGCGGAACTGGGCCTGGGCGACGGTGACTTCGCAGGACGGGGTGGCGGGTTTCGGGATGGGCGGGGTGGCGGTCAGGGGGTCGTGCCAGTCGGAGCCGAACTCGGGTGGGACCGGGGTCGCGGCCGTCGCCAGGGTCGCCGTCAGCGGGAGGATCGCCGCCGTCAGCGCGGCGAGCATGGACATGATGAGCCGTCTGGTCATGGCCGGTGTTCTAAGGGGAGTCTCCCCCGTCCCGCAACCGTGCGGTTCAGGACGCCAGATCGGCCCGGTCCCCCATCACCACGACCGGGTGCGCGGCCGGGTCCAGGGTCCGCAGCAGGTGCTCCATGCCCGCCTTCGAGAGGCTGACGCAGGCCGAGGTGCCGCTGCCGTGGTCCATGTGGAGCCAGATGCTCCCTCCCTTCCTCTCCCCCTCCGGGCGGGTCGGGTCGCTCGGGGAGGTGCCCTTGATCCGGTTGTAGTCGATGGCGATGACGTAGTCGAAGTCGTGCCGGTACGGCTTCTGCCACCAGCTCGGCGTCTCGAAGGCGCTGGAGCGGGTGTACGGCAGTTTCGTGCCGGGGTTCTTCAGGACGCCGCCCGCGTCGGTGAGCGTGAACACCCCCACGGGGCTGCGGCCGTCGTTCTCGTGGTGATCCGTCGTCCAGCCCTTGCGCGCGTTGTGGGCCGGCCAACTGCTCTCCTTCTGCCAGGTTCTGCCCTGCTTGATGTAGAGAACGACCGTCGCGTCCGGAGAGTTCCCGCCGTTCCCGTACACCACGACGACCTGTCGTGAGGCGGCTGGGATGCGCTTCCGAAAGCCCGGGCCGACGTCCGGAAGGGTGGTCAGGGCTCGGGCGGCGGCGGGTTTCTTCGTCCCGGCGCCCGCGCCGCCGTGCGCCTGTGTGCTCCCGCAGCCGGTCAGGGCGACGAGCAGCGCTCCGGCCGCGGCCAGGGATCGCGTCGCAGTTCCTCGCATGCGTTCCATAGTCGCAATCCCGACGGCCGGGAGGAAAACCGGTTGTGATCGGCGCCCCGGCACGGCGAGGCTGACACGGTTTGCGCCTCTCTTCTGACACGAGCCGCTTGGGACGTCATGCAGATCCAAGACCTTCCGTACCGAGATCCCGGTGTGCCGGACACGCGCTCCGGGCCCCGCTTCCTGTGGTGGCTCGGCCGCAGCCAGGCGGGTGGTCAGCTCAAGTCCCTGGCGTGGGGGCTGCTGCACTTCCCGGCCGTGTCCGCGCAGCCGTTCATCGTCGGGTACGCCGTCCAGGCCGTCGTCGACCGGTCGGGCACCCGGCTCGCGCTGGCCGGCGCGCTGATGCTGGTGTGCGGGATCGCCGTCGCCGTCGGGGACACGTTCCTGCACCGCGCCGCCGTCACCAACTGGATCACCGCCGCGGCCCGCGTCCAGCAGCTCCTGGCGCGCAAGGCGTCGGTGCTCGGGGCGGCGCTCACGCGGCGGGTCGCGGCCGGTGAGGTGGTGGCCGTGTCGACCGGTGACGTGGAGAAGATCGGGTGGTTCGTCGAGGCCGTGTCGCGGTTCACGGCCGCCGCGCTCACCGTCGTCCTCGTCTGCGTCGGGCTGCTCTTCTACCAGCCCGCGCTGGGGGTCGTCGTCGCCGTCGGGCTGCCCGTCGTGGCGGTCGCGGCGCTGCCGCTGCTGCCCCGGGCGACCCGGCGGGCCGACGTCCAGCGCGAGAAGGCGGGGCGGGCGACCGAGCTGGCGTCCGACACGGTCGCCGGGCTGCGGGTGCTGCGCGGGATCGGCGGTGAGGACCTGTTCCTCGACCGGTACCGCGCCGCGTCCCAGGACGTGCGGCACGCGGCCGTCCGCAGCGCCGGGATGTGGGCGCTGATCAGCGCCCTCCAGGGGCTGCTGCCGGGGCTGCTGCTCGTGGGAGTGGTCTGGTACGGGGTGGGTCTCGCACAGGAGGGGCGGGTCTCGGTGGGGGAACTCGTCACCGTGTACAGCTCCGTCGCGATCCTTTCGTACCCCTTGCGGCACTTCGAGGAGATCGCGATGGCGTACTCGTTCTCGCGGCCGTCGGCGGAGCGGGCGGCCCGGGTGCTGTCGTTGGAGCGCGGGGGCGGTTCCGGTACGGAGTCGGCCGCTGCGGGGAGCCTCGCCGGCGGTGACCTGTACGACCCCGGCTCCGGGCTGCTCGCTCCCGCCGGGACGCTCACCGCCGTGGTCTGCGGCGATCCCGACGTGGCCGGGCGGCTCGCCGAGCGGCTCGGCGGGCACAGCGTCGAGGAGGGGCCGTCCGTGGAACTCGGCGGGGTGGCGCTGGACGCGCTGCCGCTGGACGTCGCGCGCGCCGCCGTACTCGTCCAGGACAAGGATCCCGTGCTGCTGTCCGGCTCCCTGCGCGAGCTGCTCGACGTGCCGTCGTCCGGCGCCGTCGAGGCGGACGCCGCGCTCGCCGCCGCGCGCTGCGAGGACGTCCTCGACGCGCTCACCCAGGGCGTGCCGGGCGACCCCATGAACGCGCACATCACCGAACGCGGGCGCTCCCTCTCCGGCGGCCAGCGCCAGCGCCTCGCGCTCGCCCGCTCCCTGGTCACCGACCCGGAGGTACTGGTCCTCGACGAACCGACGTCCGCCGTCGACTCCCACACCGAGGCACGGATCTCGGAGGGCGTCCGGGGCCTGCGCAAGGGGCGTACGACGGTGGTGTTCACCTCGTCGCCGCTGCTGCTGGATGTCGCGGAGCGGGTCGTCCTGGTGGACGGCGGTGCGGTGGCGGCCGTGGGCACGCACCGGGAGCTGCTGCGGGACGAGCCCCGGTACCGGGCCGTGGTGACGCGGGAGGCGGAGGAAGACGAACCCGACGAGGGTGCGCCGGGCGGCGCCGTACCCGCGATCGGCATGCGCGAAACCGGCGTACTCGGCACCGTCAGGCCCGAGTCGGAGAAGATCGAGGAGTCGGCATGATCGGCGTGCAGCCGCCCGGGTACGACCCGGCCGCGCCCACGACGGCGAGCACCCTGCCCGTCGGTGCGCCCGCCACCGTCCGCGCGTACGTCGGCGAACTGGTGCGCCGGCACCGGCGTGCCTTCCTGGTCCTGGTGGTCGTCAACACCGTCGCGACCATCGCCTCGATGGTGGGGCCGTGGCTGCTGGGCGACCTCGTCGAGCGGGTGGCGGACGGGGAGCGGGAGCTGCGGCTCGGGCTGACCGTCACCCTGTTCGCTCTCTCGCTCGGCGTGCAGGCCGTCTTCGTGCACCAGATGCGGCTGCGCGGGGCGATGCTCGGCGAACAGATGCTGGCCGACCTGCGCGAGGACTTCCTCGTCCGGTCGGTGCGGCTGCCTCCGGGTGTGCTGGAGCGGGCCGGGACCGGTGACCTGCTCTCGCGTATCACCACCGACATCGACCGGCTCGCGAACGCCATGCGTGAGGCCGTGCCGCAGCTGATCATCGGCGTGCTGTGGTCGGCGCTGCTGCTCGGCGGCCTCGTCGTGACGGCGCCGCCGCTCGCCGCCGCCGTCCTGCTGGCCGTGCCGCTGCTGGTGGTCGGCTGGCGCTGGTACTTCAAGCGGGCGCCCGCCGGGTACCGCTCGGAGGCCGCCGGGTACGCGGCCGTCGCCGCCGCGCTCGCGGAGACCGTGGACGCCGGCCGGACCGTCGAGGCGCACCGGCTCGGGGAGCGGCGCGTCGCGCTGTCCGAGCTGCGGATCAGACAGTGGACCAGTTGGGAGCGGTACACCCTCTGGCTGCGGTCGGTGCTGTTCCCCGTCATCAACGCCGTACACATCACGGTCCTCGCGTCCGTGCTGCTGCTCGGCGGGGTGTTCGTCCTGCAGGGGTGGATCGGTGTCGGGCAGCTCACCACCGGGGCGCTGCTCGCGCAGATGCTGGTCGATCCGGTCAACCTGATCCTGCGCTGGTACGACGAGCTGCAGGTCGCGCAGGTGTCGCTGGCCCGGCTGGTGGGGGTGCGGGAGATCGAGCCGGACGCCGGGGACGCCGGGCTCGTGCCCGAGGGGCGGGAGCTGGCCGCGGACTCGGTGCGCTTCGGGTACCGGGAGGGGGTCGACGTCCTGCGTGAGGTGTCGCTGTCGGTGGCGCCGGGTACGCGGCTGGCGCTGGTCGGTCCTTCGGGGGCGGGGAAGTCGACGCTGGGGCGGCTGCTCGCCGGGATCTACGCGCCCCGGACCGGGCAGGTCGCCCTCGGTGGCGCCGAGCTGTCGCGGATGACCGCCGAGCAGGTCCGCTCGCACGTCGCCCTCGTCAACCAGGAGCACCACGTCTTCGTCGGCTCCCTGCGCGACAACCTCCTGCTCGCGCGCACCGACGCGCAGGACGCCGAGCTGTGGGCGGCGCTGGGCGCGGTCGACGCGTCCGGGTGGGCGCGGGCCCTGGACGGCGGGCTCGACACCGAGGTCGGCTCCGGCTCTCTCGCCGTCACGCCCGCGCAGGCCCAGCAGATCGCGCTGGCCCGGCTCGTCCTGGCCGACCCCCACACCCTCGTCCTCGACGAGGCGACCTCCCTCCTCGACCCGCGCGCGGCCCGCCATCTGGAACGCTCCCTGGCCCGTGTCCTCGACGGCCGCACGGTCATCGCCATCGCCCACCGGCTGCACACCGCGCACGACGCGGACGTCATCGCGGTCGTGGAGGACGGGCGGATCACCGAGCTGGGCAGTCATGCGGAGCTGGTCGCGGCGGGCGGGGCGTACGCGGCGCTGTGGAGGTCGTGGCACGGGTGAGGCGGGTGGGCGGGGGCCTGCCGGCGATGCCGGGCGAGTGGGCGCGGGAGGTGGACCGGCGGGGCTCGACGTGCAGGTGAGCGAGGCTCGCGCCGGGCAGCCGAACGGTGTCCCGCGGCGTGCGCCTCCGCCCCCGTACCCCCTGCCGTCGCCCCTCGCCCCCGGCGTTGCCGTTGCGCGGGCGCGGGGGCGGGTGGAACGTTGGAGGGCAGTACCCGCGCGCGGTGTGGTCCGCCGCGCGGCGGGTGTCGGTGGACGGGATGTCGTCCCCACCCTCTGGAGGTGTGTGTGACCAGCGGCGACGGATGGGGAGACGACGTCTACCAGCCCGACGGGTCCGAGGTGCAGGACGACGCGGGGCTGCTGGACGCCGAGGACACCCTCGACCAGGACGGCGTCGGCGACCCCCTGGACCGCGGCTGGTCCCCGCCGGAGCGCCCGTGGGGCGTGGAGCACACCGGCGTGACGGCGGCGGAGGCCCGGCGCGGGGAGACCCTGGACGAGCGGCTCGCCGAGGAGGTCCCGGACGTCTCCGCCTACGACGGCGACGGCCTCGGCGACTACGACGGCGGTGACGGCGAACTCCTCGACAACGAGGTCGGCGCCGTCCGCTCCGGCCGTCTCGTCGCTCCCGACGAGGGCGCGCACGAGGACGAGGAGAGCGGCCTGATCGCCACCGACGTCGGCATCGACGGCGCGGCGTCCTCCGCCGAGGAGGCGGCGATGCACATCGTCGACGAGGACGCGCTGTCGGGGTGAAGGCCCCCGATCACCTTTCCCGAAGGAGACCCGATGCAGCAGGACCAGCACCCCGACTACCACGAGGTCGTCTTCCGCGACCGCTCCGCCGGCTACGCCTTCCTGACCCGCTCCACCGCGACGAGCGCGGAGACGATCGAGTGGGACGACGGCGAGACGTACCCGGTGGTGGACGTGGAGATCTCCTCGCAGAGCCACCCCTTCTACACCGGCAAGGCCCGCACCCTCGACACCGAGGGCCGCGTCGCCCGCTTCGAGCGGCGCTACGGCGAGGGCTGAGCCCGGCGTCAGATGAAGTTGAGGGCCGCCGCCCCGCCGACGCCGCCCAGCAGCATGAACACCGGCATGAGCACCTTCAGCTCGACCCAGCTCCCGGCGCGGAACCGCATCGCCTTCGGCGGCCCGATCGGGTACCAGCGCTTGCGGCCGATCGGGATGGGCCACAGGACCGGGCAGCCGGAGACGGTCAGCGCGTCCCCGAGGTCGTGGACCAGCGCGCCCAGCACGATCGGCAGCCCCAGCCACAGGTACTCCTGGCCCGGGTCGGTGAACAGCCAGTCCGCGCCGTTGCCGGGTTTGTCCAGCACCCCGGCGATGATCCACGCGCTGCTCGCCGCCAGCAGCCACACCAGGATGTCGCTGCTGGAGCCTCGGGCGGCCCGCCACAGCAGACCTTCGATCGCCAGCACCATGTGCACGAAGAGGAGCGCGAGCACCGCCCAGCGGCCGCCCATGATCGCCAGCGCCGAGGCGCCCGCGCCGATCATCACCGCCCACAGCCAGGTGTGCGTCAGCGTGCGGTGCCCTCCCGAGCGGCGCGGGTCGCCGGGCTTGCGGGTCGCCTTGTAGACGGCGTACGACAGCTTGTCGACGATCTCGCAGAGCCAGCGCGAGACGGGCCCGAAGGCGCGCGAGATGGTGGCGGCCTTGTGGTCGAGGTCGGGGGCGAGGGCGGCGCCCGCGCAGATCAGCGCGCCGGCCAGGACGACCGGCCAGGGCATCGGCCGGCCCGCCGCGGCGGCGGCCGCTCCGACGCCGAGCCAGGCGGCGGCGCCCGACAGTGAGTGTGCTGGTCCCATCATGGCGCTCGCCCGCCCCGTTCCTCTTGTGCCGCTGTCCAGTTGACCGGGTGCCCTGACACTCCGTCGGCGCCACAGCGTAGCGGTCGTGATCATCGCACCGGCAGCCGATTCCCCTCAGAAGGGTCCGGACAGGCAAGATGGGTGTGTGACCCTCATCGATCTGCTGCCGCCGACCGCCGACCCCGACGCCCTGTACGAGGCTTTCGAGTCCTGGGCGCAGGAGCGCGGTCTCACCCTCTATCCGCACCAGGAGGAGGCGCTGATCGAGGTGGTCTCCGGGGCGAACGTGATCGTGTCGACGCCGACCGGGTCCGGCAAGAGCATGATCGCGGCGGCCGCCCATTTCGCGGCGCTGGCCCGTGACGAGGTCACGTTCTACACGGCCCCCATCAAGGCGCTGGTGTCGGAGAAGTTCTTCGAGCTGTGCAAGATCTTCGGCACGGAGAACGTCGGCATGCTGACCGGCGACGCCTCCGTCAACTCCGACGCCCCGGTGATCTGCTGCACCGCCGAGGTCCTCGCGTCGATCGCGCTGCGCGACGGCAAGGACGCGGACGTCGGCCAGGTCGTCATGGACGAGTTCCACTTCTACGCGGAGGGCGACCGGGGCTGGGCCTGGCAGATCCCGATCCTGGAGCTGCCGCAGGCGCAGTTCGTGCTGATGTCGGCGACGCTGGGCGACGTCTCCTTCTTCGAGAAGGACCTCGCGCGCCGCACCGGCCGGCCGACCTCGGTGGTCCGCTCGGCGACCCGGCCGGTGCCGCTGTCCTACGAGTACCGCTACACGCCGCTCACGGAGACCCTCACCGATCTGCTGGACACCCGTCAGGCGCCGGTCTACATCGTGCACTTCACGCAGGCGCAGGCGGTGGAGCGGGCGCAGGCCCTGATGAGCATCAACATGTGCTCGAAGGAGGAGAAGGAGCAGATCGCCGATCTGATCGGCAACTTCCGCTTCACCACCAAGTTCGGCCGCAACCTCTCGCGGTACGTCCGGCACGGCATCGGGGTGCACCACGCGGGCATGCTGCCCAAGTACCGCCGTCTGGTGGAGAAGCTGGCGCAGGCCGGCCTGCTGAAGGTGATCTGCGGGACGGACACGCTGGGTGTCGGGGTCAACGTCCCGATCCGTACGGTGCTGTTCACGGCCCTCACCAAGTACGACGGGAACCGGGTGCGGACGCTGCGCGCGCGGGAGTTCCACCAGATCGCCGGGCGCGCGGGGCGGGCCGGGTTCGACACGGCGGGGTTCGTCGTCGCGCAGGCGCCGGAGCACGTCATCGAGAACGAGAAGGCGCTCGCGAAGGCCGGTGACGATCCGAAGAAGCGGCGCAAGGTGGTCCGCAAGAAGGCGCCGGAGGGCTTCGTGGCCTGGACGGAGAACACCTTCGACAAGCTGATCGAGTCGGAGCCGGAGCCGCTGGCGTCGCGTTTCCGGGTGACGCACACGATGCTGCTGTCGGTGATCGCCCGTCCCGGCAACGCGTTCGACGCGATGCGCCATCTCCTGGAGGACAACCACGAGCCGCGCCGGCAGCAGTTGCGGCACATCCGCCGGGCGATCGCGATCTACCGCTCGCTGCTGGACGGCGGCATCGTCGAGAAGCTCGACGAGCCGGACGCCACGGGCCGCGTCGTGCGCCTGACGGTCGACCTCCAGCAGGACTTCGCGCTCAACCAGCCGCTGTCCACGTTCGCGCTCGCCGCGTTCGAGCTCCTCGACCCCGAGTCGCCGTCGTACGCGCTCGACATGGTCTCCGTCGTGGAGTCCACGCTCGACGACCCGCGCCAGATCCTCGCCGCCCAGCAGAACAAGGCGCGCGGCGAGGCGGTCGCCCTGATGAAGGCGGACGGCGTCGAGTACGAGGAGCGCATGGAGCGTCTCCAGGACGTCACGTACCCGAAGCCGCTGGAGGAGCTGCTCTTCCACGCGTACGACACGTACCGCAAGAGCCACCCGTGGGTCGGCGACCACCCGCTGTCGCCGAAGTCGGTGATCCGGGACATGTTCGAGCGGGCCATGTCGTTCACCGAGCTGGTGTCGCACTACGAGCTGGCGCGTACCGAGGGCATCGTCCTGCGCTATCTGGCGAGCGCGTACAAGGCCCTCGACCACACCGTCCCCGACGACCTGAAGTCCGAGGACCTCCAGGATCTGATCGAGTGGCTGGGCGAGATGGTCCGGCAGGTCGACTCCAGCCTCCTCGACGAGTGGGAGCAGCTCGCCAACCCGGAGGAGATGACCGCCGAGCAGGCCCAGGAGAGGGCCGACGAGGTCAAGCCGGTCACCCTGAACGCGCGCGCCTTCCGGGTCCTGGTCCGCAATGCGATGTTCCGCCGGGTGGAGCTGGCCGCGCTCGACCACGTCGCCGAACTCGGCGAGCTGGACGGCGAGTCCGGCTGGGACGCGGACGCGTGGGGCGAGGCGATGGACAAGTACTGGGACGAGTACGAGGACCTGAGCACCGGTCCGAACGCGCGCGGGCCGAAGCTGCTCGTCATCCAGGAGGAGCCGGCGAACCGGCTGTGGCGGGTGCGGCAGATCTTCGACGATCCGAACGGCGACCACGACTGGGGCATCAGTGCGGAGGTCGACCTTGAGGCGTCCGACGCCGAGGGCCGCGCGGTCGTCCGGGTCACGTCCGTCGGACAGCTCTGAGCGCAGCCACCAGCACAGGAGAAGCACACTCATGACGAACCCCGCCGAGAGACTCGTCGACCTGCTCGACCTGGAGCAGATCGAGGTCAACATCTTCCGCGGCCGCAGCCCCCAGGAGTCCTTGCAGCGGGTCTTCGGCGGGCAGGTGGCCGGGCAGGCGCTGGTCGCCGCGGGCCGGACCACGGAGGGGGACCGGCCGGTGCACTCGCTGCACGCGTACTTCCTGCGTCCCGGCCGGCCCGGGGTGCCGATCGTGTACCAGGTCGAGCGGGTGCGGGACGGCCGGTCGTTCACGACCCGGCGGGTCACCGCCGTGCAGCAGGGCCGCACGATCTTCAATCTCACCGCCTCCTTTCACAAGCCTGAGCAAGGTCCCTTCGAGCAGCAGCTGCCGCCGGCCCGGGAGGTCCCGGACCCGGAGTCGCTGCCGACCGTCGCGGACGAACTCCGGGAGCATCTCGGGGCGCTGCCCGAGCAGTTGGAGCGGATGGCCCGGCGTCAGCCGTTCGACATCCGGTACGTCGACCGGCTGCGCTGGACCCCGCAGGAGCTGAAGGAGGCCGAGCCGCGCAGCGCGGTGTGGATGCGGGCGGTGGGGCCGCTGGGTGACGATCCGCTGGTCCACACCTGCGCGCTCACCTACGCCAGTGACATGACCCTCCTGGACGCCGTCCGTATCCCTGTCGAGCCCCTGTGGGGGCCGCGGAACTTCGACATGGCCTCCCTGGACCACGCGATGTGGTTCCACCGGCCGTTCCGGGCGGACGAGTGGTTCCTGTACGACCAGGAGTCGCCGATCACCACGGGTGGGCGGGGGCTGGCGCGGGGCCGTATCTACGACCTGCACGGGCGGTTGCTGGTGTCGGTCGTCCAGGAGGGGTTGTTCCGGGCGCTGTAGGGGTGTGCGGGGTGCCGCGCCCGGTCGTTCGGCGGGGGCGGCACCGTCGCGTGGTTCCTCGTGGTCTGTCAGGTGCGCTGGCGTGTCCGGCCCTTGCGGCGCAGCCACTTCGAGAGCCGGCGGCGTGGGTGGGGGATGTGGGGGCGGGGTGGGGGCTCGGTCCGGAGTTTGCGTCCGGACAGGGGTTCAGGTGTGGGGGCGGGTTCGGGAGCAGGCTCGGGTTCGGGGGCCGGTGCGGGTTCGGGAGCGGGCTCGGGTTCAAGGGCTAGTGCGGGTTCGGCCCGGGGCTGTGGTTCGGGGCCGGGTGCCGGGGTGGGGGCCGTGAGGCTCGCGCGGGCTTCCTGGAGTGCCTCGGCGAGGTCCGTGCGCAGCCAGATGATCTCGTCCAGGCAGTTCGCGGTCATGAGGGTCGCGGCGAGCCGGGCGGAGGGGGAGCCGGGGGCTCCGTGGGTCGGGAGGGCGGGCCGGGAGCGGTTGAGGTAGGCCCGCTCGTACGGGTCAGTGACGAGGTCGGTGATGTGGGCGGGGTCGAGGAAGGCGACCACGGCGCCGGCCCGCTGCCAGGGGGTCTCGGCCTGGCGGAGCAGGAAGCCGAGGTGGCGGCCCCGCCAGTTGCGGGCCCTGCGGTCGAGGCCGTCGGCGAGCCGGGCGCGCAGTTTTTCGGGTGTCCGGCCGTGGAGCATGGGCGTGTTGGCCGGGTCGTCGGCGAACTGCCGGAGTTCTTCGGCGAGGTAGAGCCAGACGACGGCCCGGTACCGGTTGAGGTAGAACCGCACCGGTACGACGAGTCCGAGGCGGGCGAGGCGGGAGAAGCGGGCGGGTGAGATCTGCAGGAGCTCCGCCGCCTCGGCGGTGCCGACGGTGCGCACCTCGTCGAGGAAGGACTCCGGGAAGCCCGGCTGGGCGCGCAGCCGTTCGACTTCGGTGTACGGGATCCGGCGGCCGCCGCCTCCCTCGTCCGGCACGCTCCGGATCCGTCCGAGGTGGACGGCGAAGTCGAACTCGCCGCGCTTGATGCCCAGTTCCTTGGCCGCGCGGCCGGGTGTGCAGGTGAGCGGGCGTGGTCGGGCTGTTGTGTGCTGAGACATGGTCGGTCTCCCCCGTGGTCGGTCGGGCTCCGCTCCGTTCGCGGTGTCCTCGGGAAAAACCGTAGCCGTTTTGCCGGATCTGCGGCCAAGCCTGTGGATAACTTCGTATACACCGGGAAATGGGCAGGTCAGCGCTCTGTGAGGGGAGTTCGCTCGGGTTGGCGCACATCCATCGTGAGGTGTTCGCCGACGCGGCTGACGAGGAGGGTCATCTCGTAGGCGACCTGGCCCATGTCGGCCTCGGCGCCGGTCAGGACGCACAGGCAGCTGCCGGTGCCGGCGGCGGTCACGAAGAGCAGGGCGTCGTCGAACTCGACCATGGTCTGGCGGACTTGGCCGGCGCCGAAGTGGCGTCCCGATCCCTTGGCGAGGCTGTGCAGGCCGGAGGAGACGGCGGCGAGGTGTTCGGCGTCCTCGCGGCGCAGTCCGGTGCTGGCGCCGGCCACCAGTCCGTCGGTCGTGAGGACGAGTGCGTGGCGTACGTGTTCGACGCGTTCGGTCAGGTCGTCCAGCAGCCAGTCGAGTCCCTGGTTCTGCCCCATGCTTCGCTCTCCCCGCGTACATCTCCCCGTTGGGTCCCGCCCGTGCGAGGACTTGTCCGCCACCCTTCCGCAGTTTCGGGGGCCCGAGCAAGGAGGATGGCGGCATGGCGAAGAAGATGACCGACGAGGAATGGCGGGCGTTCGTCTCGGACGGCACCCGTACCGCGAAGCTGTCCACGGTCCGGGCCGACGGGAGTCCGCACGTGGCCCCGATCTGGTTCGTGCTGGACGGTGACGACCTGGTGTTCAACACCGGCAAGGAGACCGTGAAGGGCCGCAACCTGGCACGGGACGGCCGGGTCGCGCTGTGCGTGGACGACGACCGCCCGCCTTTTGACTACGTGGTCCTCCAGGGCCGCGCGACGATCTCCGAGGACCTCGCCGAGGTCCGGCACTGGGCGGCCCGGATCGGCGCCCGCTACATGGGCGAGGACCGCGCCGAGGAGTTCGGCGCCCGCAACGGCGTACCGGGCGAACTCCTGGTGCGGGTCTGTGTGGAGAAGGTGCTGGCGCAGAAGGCGGTGGCCGACTAGCGGTTCAGCTCACGGAGTCGAGGAGGCGGGCCGTGTGCATGCGGCCCGCGTACTCGACGAGGCGGATGAGGACCTCCTTGCCGGAGTCGCGGTCGCGGGCGTCGCACAGGACGACGGGGGTGCCCTGGTCGAGGTCGAGGGCGCGGGAGACGTCGGGCGCGGCGTACGCGCGTGCGCCGGTGAAGCAGTTGACGGCGACGACGAACGGGATGTGCCGGTGCTCGAAGTAGTCGACGGCCGGGAAGCAGTCCTCCAGGCGCCGGGTGTCGGCGAGGACGACGGCGCCGAGGGCCCCTTGGGAGAGTTCGTCCCACAGGAACCAGAAGCGGTCCTGGCCGGGTGTGCCGAAGAGGTAGAGGGACAGTCCGGAGCGGATGGTGATCCGGCCGAAGTCCATGGCGACGGTGGTGGTGACCTTCTGGTCGACTCCGTCGGTGTCGTCGACGGCCTGTCCGGCTTCGCTGAGGAGTTCCTCGGTGCGCAGCGGTTTGATCTCGCTGACGGCGCCCACGAGGGTCGTCTTGCCCACGCCGAACCCGCCGGCGACCAGAATCTTCAGCGCCAGCGGGGCCGTCTCGCCGGTGGCGTCGGGGTGCTCGGAGGCCATGGATCACTTCTCTCGGGGATGCCGGCGTGCGGAGGTGTCGTCCGGGGGCAGCAGGATGGCGACCGGGGTCCTTCGGCGGGCGGTTCGACCGCCATCCGTCTTTTGTGACCGTTCTTGTTCTTTTCGAGGTCCTGAGGGGCGCGAGATGCGTACGTATACGCGCGCCCGGTGACAGGTGTTCATCTACAGGGCCCGCAGCCCTTCGATGACCTCCCGCAGGATCCTTTCGTCGGGCAGGTGCGCGGGCGGCACGGGGCGGCTGACGGTGACGCGGCCCGTCTCCAGCAGGTCCCCGAGGAGCACCCGGACCACTCCGACGGGCAGGTCGGTCCCGGCGGACAGTTCCGCGACGGACTGCGTCTCGATGCGGCACAGGTCGATCAGGGCGCGGTGTTCGGGGCCGAGCGCGTGGTCGTCCTCGGCGCCGGACGCGCCCGGGTCGAGGGTGACGAGGGCGATGAGGTCGAAGCGGACTCCGGTGGGCCCCGGCCGGGTGCGTCCGCCGGTCATGGCGTACGGCCGCACCAGGGGTCCGGCGTCGTTGTCGTACCACTGGGCGCTGGTCGGCTGGTCGGTCATCGGGGGTCTCATCCGGCGGCGGGCGGGCGCGCGGTGACGCGGGGCGGGGTGTGGAGGTGTTCGCCGACGCGTTTGACCAGGCGGGCCATCTCGTAGGCGACGAGGCCGATGTCGGCGGTGGCGGCGGTCAGGACGGCGAGGCAGGAGCCGTCCCCGGCGGCGGCGACGAAGAGGAAGCCGTCGTCCATCTCGACCATGGTCTGGCGCACCGTGCCGGCCCCGAAGTGCCGTCCCGCGCCCTTGGCGAGGCTGTGGAAGCCGGAGGAGACGGCGGCGAGGTGTTCGGCGTCCTCACGGCCGAGGTCCGTGGAGGCGCCCACGGCGAGGCCGTCGTTGGACAGCACGACCGCGTGCCGTACCTCGCCGACGCGCATCACCAGGTCGTCCAGCAGCCAGTCGAGTTCCCCCGACCGCTGGGACGGCCTCGTGCCGGGGTCCTGGATCATGCGGGGTCTCCTTCGCTGCCGGTTCGCGGCCCGGCCGCTCGGCCGGGCTGTCTGCCGCCGCCGCGGGCCCAGCCCGCGCGGTAGGCGGCCATGCGGTCGCGGACGACCTCGGGGGTGCGTCCGTCGTCGCGCGGGGTGTGCGGGCGCTGCGGTTCCTCCGCGCGCGGGCCGCGCAGTTGGGGGACGAGGCTCGCCTGCCGCACCCGGCGCGGGAGGTCGTCGTCGGCTTCCGCCGGGGGCTCCTCGGGCTCCGGGGGGCGGTGCAGGCGCAGGGGGGTGACGCCGGGGGGCGGGGGCCCGGAGGCGTGCGCCTGGGCGGGGACGGGTGCCGGGGCGATCAGGGCGGGGCGGTCGGCGGGCGCGGTCACGGCTTCGTGTTCCCGCTCGCCGGGCACGCGCGCGTACGCGGGTTCACCGGCGTGTTCCGGTACGGCGGCCCGCGCCGCTTCCTGGGCGGAACGTTCCGGCTTGCCGGTGTCCAGGAGGGCGGTGGGCAGCAGGACGACGGCTGTGGTGCCGCCGTAGGGGGAGGTGCGCAGGTGGACCTTGATGCCGTGGCGGGCGGCGAGCCTGCTGACGACGAACAGGCCCAGGCGGTCACTGTCGAACAGGTCGAGCGCCTCCGACTGGGTGATGCGCCGGTTGGCGCGCGCGAGGGCCTCGTCGCCCATGCCGAGGCCCCGGTCCTCGACCTCGACGGCGTACCCGTTGCCGACGGGTTCGCCGGTGACCCGTACGCGCGTGTGCGGGGGCGAGAACTGGGCGGCGTTCTCGACGAGTTCGGCGAGGAGGTGGGTGAGGTCGGCGACGGCGGCGCCCGCGACGGACGCGGCGGGGAGCTGGCGCACCTCCACGCGCGCGTAGTCCTCGACCTCGGAGACGGCGGCGCGCACCACGTCGGTGAGCGGGACGGGCATCCGCCAGGCCCGGCCGGGCGCGGCGCCGGAGAGGATGATCAGGCTTTCCGCGTGGCGCCGCATGCGGGTGGTGAGGTGGTCGAGGCGGAAGAGGTCGCTGAGTTCGTTCGGGTCGTCGGAGCGGCGCTCCATGCTGTCCAGGAGGCTCAGCTGACGGTGCACCAGGACCTGGCTGCGGCGTGCGAGGTTGACGAAGACGCCGGAGATGCCGCTGGCGAGTTCGGCGCGCTCCACGGCGGCCCTGAGGGCGGCGCGGTGGACGGTGGTGAGGGCCTCGGCGACCTGCCCGGTCTCGTCCTCGGTGCGGGGTCCTGACGGGGCCTCCGCGCGGACGTCGATCTCCTCGCCCGCGCGCAGCCTGCGCATGGCCTCGGGGAGTTTGCGGCGGGCGATCTCCAGGGCGCCGTTGCGCAGGCTGACGAGTTCGACGACGAGGCCGCGCCCGATGCGTACGGAGATGACGAGCGAGGCGACGACGGCGGCGAGGCCGAGCAGGACGGCGGCGCCGGCCGGGGTGAGCAGCCCGCGTGTGAAGGGGTCGGCGCGGCGGACGACCTCGTGTCCGGCGTCCGTCTCGATGGCGCGCATCCCGCTCTGCACGCGCGCGTGGGCGGCGTTCCAGGCGGCCTCCGGCGCGGCGGCGAGGGCCCGTTCGCCGGGGGCGTTCGCGAGGACGCGGTTCTCGGCGGCGGTCAGGGCGGTGTAGGCGTCGTCCTGGGCCAGTGCGCGCCAGGCGGCGCGTTCGGGGCCGCGCAGGTCGGTGACGGCGGCCTCGGTGAGGGTGCGGCGGGTCTCGGCGGCGCCGCCGAACATACGCATCCGCTCGGTGTCGAGGCGGCCCACCCGGCGCGCGCCCGCGAGGACGGCGTCCTCCTGGGCGAGGGCTTCGGCGGCGCGGGAGAACTCGAGCAGCACGCGCGCGTCGGAGCCGAGTTCGGCGTCCTGGATGCCGGTGAGGGCGCCGCCCACGGCGAACGCGTCGGAGACGGTCCGGGTGTAGCGCGCGTACGCCTGTGACCAGTCGGCCTTCCCGCCGAGGACCGCGCCGCGCAGGGTCCGCAGCTGTTCGGCGCCGGTGACGAACGCGTCGAGGCGCTGGGCGACTCCGGCGGGCAGTTCCTGGGCGTCGGCGACGGTGCTGTCGTCGCCGAGCCGCAGCCGGGCGACCGCGCGGTCCGTGGCCGAGGCGAGCCGGCGCAGGGTGTCGCCCTGTGCGGCGCGGGGCTGGGTCGCGTACCGGACGGCGGCCGCGCGTTCGGCCTGGAGGGCGGCGACGGCGTCGGCGACGGGGGCGCGGACCTGGGAGTCGACGTGCTGGATCTGGCGCAGCCGGGAGACGTCCTGGGCGGTGGTGACGGTGGCGTACGCCCAGAGGGCCAGCAGGGAGACGACGGGGACCATCAGCAGGCAGACGATCTTGGCGCGGACGGTGCGGGGGCGTATTCGCCAGCGTTCCGCGCGCGGGGGCACGCCGTCCGTCGTGGCCTCGGGGCCCTGCCGGTACTCGTCGGCGGGCGGTCCGGCGTGGGCGCGGCGGCCGCGCACCGGGGGCGGCGGCTCGGTGCCGGCCGCGGTGGCCTTCCTGGGGGTACGCATGGACTCCTCGCTGGGCGGTGGGTCGGGGGGCTCGGTCCCGGTCAGGCGCGGTGGCCGACGGGTTCCACGGCCCGCTGGGCGGATGCGGACGCCTCGCGTTCCCGGGTGGTGGGCGACAGGGCGACGAAGGCCGAGGTCAGGAAGAGGTAGGACCCGAGGCCGACGGCGAGGGGGAAGATGAACTGCATCGCCGTGGCCCCGGACAGGGGTGCCCCGGAGGGGTCGACGTGCACGCTCACCGCGAGCATCCCGGTGTAGTGCATGCTGCTGACGGCGGCTCCCATGACGAGGGAGGCGACGGTGACCGCGACGGGCGACTCGATGTTGAGCGCGGCCCACAGGGCGGCGGTGGCCGCGACGACGGCGATGGCCACGGAGACGGCGACGGTCATCGGGTCGTAGTGGACGTCGCCGTGCAGCCGGACGGCGGCCATGCCCAGGTAGTGCATGCTCGCGACGCCGACCCCGGTGGTGAGTCCGCCGGTCAGCAGTGCGCGCGTGCGGTCGCGTCCGTAGCCGACGGCGAACACGCCCGCGCAGACGACGACCATGGCGACGAGCAGGCTGAGGACGGTCAGCGGCACGTCGTAGCGGATGTCGGTGCCGCTGACGGCGAAGCCGAGCATCGCCACGAAGTGCATGGTCCAGATGCCGGTGCCGATGGCGGAGGCGGCGGTGATGAGCCAGTTGCGGCGCGACCGTCCGGTGGCGGCGAGCGCGCGGACGGTGCAGCGCAGCCCGAGGGCGGCGCCGGTGCAGGCCATCACGTACGACAGCACGGGGGTCAGCCATCCGAAGGCTGCGTGGTCCAGGTGTCCCATGGCTCAGGGACGCTAGTCGGGGCAGGGGCACACAAAGGGAGCAGGTTTCGGAAAGTGCCGCAATCTGGCGGAGATGTGCGCACAGCTGATCAGGTGGCGTCCGGACATGCGCGCTGCGGGTGTCTCCGTGTCGGTGCGCCATCATGCGTCCCATGAGCGACGACCGCACACACGTCCAGGAGTTCTTCACGTCCCGCGCGGCGACGTGGGACGCCAGGTTCCCGCACGACGGTCCCGCGTACGCCGCCGCGGTGGCCGCCCTGGGGCTGCGTCCGGGCGACCGGGTGCTGGATGCCGGCTGCGGCACCGGACGGGCCCTGCCGCCCCTCAGGGCCGCCGTGGGGGCCTCGGGAGCGGTCCTGGGGGTCGATGTGACCCCGGCGATGCTCCGGGCCGCCGCGGAGGCCGGACGCGGCCGTGACGGGCTGCTGCTGCTCACCGACGTCTCGGCGCTGCCGTTGCGGGACGCGGCGCTGGACGCGGTGTTCGCGGCGGGCCTGGTCTCACACCTCGGCGATCCCGCCCGCGGCCTGCGGGAGTTGGCGCGCGTCGTGCGTCCCGGCGGCACGCTGGCCCTGTTCCACCCCGTCGGCCGCGCGGCGCTGGCGGCCCGTCAGGGGCGGCGGCTCGCCCCGGACGACCTGCGCGCCGAGCCCAGCCTCCGGCCGCTGCTGGCCGGTTCGGGCTGGCGGATGACGTCGTACGTCGACGAGGACGACCGTTTCCTCGCGCTGGCGACGCGCGGGCGCTGAGACCGTCCCGGCCCCTTCTGCCGGAAAAGTTCCGTCCCTAGGTTGGGCGGCGGGAGTTCGCGCGGTCGGCAGGAGGAGGGTGGTCCGTGTGACAGGCGGGTTCCGCAGGGCCTGGGAGAAACTGACCCGGACGGAGGTCCGGCGCGACAGGGCGCCGAACCTGTTCGAGGCGGCGGCCGTGTACGTCGCGGCGTGCGCCGAGGACGATCAGGAGCGGATCGACGAGGCGGGCGCGTGGGTGTCGCCGGAGGCGCTCTCGTTCGGGGTCCGTGAGCTGGCCTGCCGCGCGGTGGTCGCGCTCGCGCGCGAGCGCGGCGAGTCTCCGCAGACCGTCGCCCGCGCGCTCCTCGGACTGCCCGCCGCCTGAGACGGGCCGATTCGTCCCCCCTCTTCCCCGTCTTCACGAAAACTGCAGCTCCGGGTCCGTCTGGGAGTCGTGACAAGCGCCTCACAGGCGCACTAGGGTGCGCGCCGTTGGACGAACCCGCGGGGAGGCTGGGATGGCCGGGACGGACGAGGACATCGTCGCCGCCGATGATGCGCTCTATGTGCTCACGGCGGTGCTGCTGACACCCGCTCAGTTCCCGAGCGCGCTGGGCGACGACTACCCGGAGGCGTGCGCGGCGCTCGGACTCCCGCCGCTCGCGGACGGGTACGGGCTGGTGTTCGGCCAGGACGGCGTGGGCGCGCGGTGGACCGTGGTCGTCGACGACGTGTCGCTGGTGGCGGTCGCGATCGCCTCCTGGGACTGCGGGATGGAGTACGACCTGTCGCCGGACGACCGGACGGTCGTCGCCGGTCTGCCCGGCTGGCCCCTCGCGGTGGCCGTCTCGGCGCCCGGCGTGCCCGCGCCGCACGACCCCGCCCCGAACGCCGCCGACGGGCCCGCGCTGGTCCCGCCGGACACGAGCGTGTGGGGGTCGGCGCAGCGGCGGCTGGGGGCCGACGAGATAGCCCTCCAGTGGGCGACGTGGCGCGAGCAGATCGACGACGCGAAGTTCGAGCCCCGGCGCGAGCCGGACGCCGCCGAGCGGCCCAGCGACGTCCGGCGGGTTCTCGCGGAGGCCCGCGCATACGTCGAGACGCCGCCTCCGCTGGGCCGGGTGCGGTCGTCCTTCGCGCCGGGCGAGGCGCGCACACTGCGCGCCGACGGGCCCGGCTGGTCGCTGGTGGCCCGCACCGACGACATCGCGTTCGTGCTCCTCGACGACAAGCCCGGTGAGGTGCTGCCCGTCGGGCGCGGGCCGGAGCTTCCGGGGCTGCTGGAGGCGCTGGACCGGATGGCGGTCAGGCCGAGCTGAGCCGGGCGCGCTCCCGCGCGGGCGGGTGGGCGCCCGGCCCCGCGCTCAGCGGCCGAGTTCCTTGCGGCTGATGCGGCGCAGCCTGCGCCGCTGGGACGGATCCAGCGTGAGGTACGCGGCCGCCGGGACTCCTATCACGATCAACAGCGCCGCCCACCAGGGCAGCCAGATCAGCAGGAGGATCCCGGCCGCCACCCCTCCTGCGGCGATCTTCGCGTTCTTCGACATGTGCGTCGCCTCCTTCGCGGCCACTGCCGCTCTCTGGTGTGAGAACGGCTCCACGCGGCCCGTGGTTCCGGCCGCGGACCCTGAGACGTCCCTGAGACCGGACCCCGACACGCCCCTGAGGGACCGTTGCCGTCGGCCCCTTCCCATGCTGTACCCTCGGCGGCCCCGGTCTAGCTAGTCAAATTTGAGGAGCAGGGTCATCTCCACGCAGAGGGTTCCCGCCGAAGCACCGCCCGACGTCCCCGGACCGTCCCGCTGCCACGCCGTGTTCGTGCCCGGCGACCCGGCCCGCGCCGGCCGCGTCGCCCTCTGGCACCCCGACGCCACCACACTGCCCGCGATCGGCTCCGCCGGACGTCTGCGCGTCGTCCGGCGCGCGGGTGCGGGCGTGGAGGTCGCCGAGGTGCCGGCCGCCCTCGTGCCCGTGCGGGAGGCGCTGCCGCTGCTCACGCGGGCGCGGGTCGCGCCGGACGCGCATCCGTCGGCCGCCTTCTGGGGCGCCGCCGCGCTCCTGGCCCTGCAGTGCGTGGCGCGCGGGCTGCTGCTGCCCGGTCTGTCCCCCGGCGACCACGACGCGTGGCGGGTCGGACCGCTCGGCGAGGACGACGTCGAGCGGATCCGGCGGCTCGCCGACGCGATGCCGCCCGAGGCGCACGCCGTACCCGTGGACGACGGTCCCGAACCCCGGCTGCCCGTCCCGGAGCGGCTGTTGCGGGCCTTCCTGGACGCGGTCGCCGACGCCCTGCCGCGCTCCCCTGCCGCGCCGCTCGTGACGGGCGGCCCCGCCTATGCGTCACCGCTCCCCCGGCGTCTGCCGCAGGCGCGCGCGTGGGCCGCCGACGTCGCGGCGGGGCACGACGCCGGGGTGCGGATCTCGCTGCGCGTCGAGGTGTCGGGGCTCGACGGGCCCGAGGAGGCGCCGAGGTTCCGCGTGGTGCCGCAGGTGCGGTCCGTCGCCGAGCCCGGGGTGGTCGCGGACGCGGCGGAGGTGTGGGCCGGGACGGACGCGGACGCGCCCGTGCACCGGTCCCCGGTTCTGGGCCCCGGCGCGCGCATGGACGTCCTGCTGGCGCTGCGCCGCGCGGCGCGTGCCTGGCCCGTGCTGACGCCCCTGTTGTCGGCCGCCGTCCCGGACGCCGTGGACCTCCTGGACGACGACGTCGAGGACCTTCTCGGGAACGGCGCGCGGGCGCTGTCCGCCGCCGGGGTCGAGGTGCACTGGCCGAGGGAGCTGTCCCGGACGCTCACCACGCGCGCGGTGGTGGGCCCGCCGGACGGGCAGGCCGGGGCGCCGTCCTTCCTGTCGGCCGACGCGCTGGTGGGCGTCGGCTGGTGGTTCGCGCTCGGCGGGCAGCAGCTGACCCGCGAGGAGCTGGACCGGCTCGCCGAGGCGAACCGTCCGCTCGTGCGGCTGCGCGGGCAGTGGGTCCTGGTCGACCCTCAGGAGGTCCGGCTCGCGCGCTCCCGGCAGGACCGCAAACTCGACCCCATGGAGGCCCTGGGCGCCGCTCTGACGGGCTCGGCGGAGCTCGACGGCCGCCTCGTCGAGGTGCACTCCACACGCTGGCTGGAGGGCCTGCGGGAGCGTCTGGCGCCGTCCGGCGGGCAGGAGCCGCTGGAGGCGCCCGCCACGCTCGCCGCGACCCTGCGGGACTACCAGCGGCGCGGCCTCGACTGGCTGGCCCGGATGACGTCGCTGGGCCTCGGCTGCTGTCTGGCCGACGACATGGGCCTCGGCAAGACCGTCACCCTGATCGCGCTGCATCTGCACCGCCAGACCGACCCGGCGTCGGCGGGACCCACCCTCGTGGTCTGCCCGACGTCGCTGATGGGCAACTGGCAGCGGGAGATCGAACGGTTCGCGCCCGGCGCGCGCGTACGCCGCTTCCACGGCCCGCGCCGGGACCTGGAGTCCCTCACGGACGGCGAGTTCGTCCTCACCACGTACGGCACGCTGCGACTGGACGCGGCCCGGCTCGCCGAGGTGCCCTGGGGGCTGCTGGTCGCCGACGAGGCACAGCACGTGAAGAACCCGTACGCGGCGACCGCCCGCGCGCTGCGCACCGTCGGAGCACGCGCGCGGGTGGCGCTCACCGGCACCCCGGTGGAGAACAACCTCTCCGAGCTGTGGGCGATCCTCGACTGGACGACGCCCGGTCTGCTGGGCCGGCTCACCGCGTTCCGCGCGCGGTACGCGCGGGCCGTCGAGGGCGGCGCGGACCCGGCCGCCGCCGAACGGCTCGCCCGGCTCGTGAGCCCGTTCCTGCTGCGCCGCCGCAAGTCCGACCCGGGCATCGCCCCGGAGCTGCCGCCCAAGACGGAGAGCGACCGCCCGGTGTCGCTCACACCGGAACAGGCGGGCCTGTACGAGGCGTTGGTGCGCGAGACGCTCGCGGAGATCGCGGGCGCGGACGCCATGGCGCGGCGCGGTCTCGTCGTGAAGCTGCTGACCGGCCTCAAGCAGATCTGCAACCACCCCGCCCAGTACCTCAAGGAGGCGCGGCCGCGGATCGCCGGGCGGTCCGGGAAGCTGGAGCTGCTCGACGACCTGCTCGACGGCGCCCTCGCCGAAGGGGCCGGCGTCCTGGTGTTCACGCAGTACGTGGCGATGGCCCGGATCGTCGAGAGGCACCTGCGCGCGCGGGGCGTGTCCACGCAGTTCCTGCACGGCGGGACGCCGGTCGCGCAGCGCGAGGCGATGGTCGGCCGGTTCCAGGACGGGGAGGTGCCGGTGTTCCTGCTGTCGCTGAAGGCGGCCGGGACGGGACTCAACCTCACCCGGGCCGAGCACGTCATCCACTACGACCGCTGGTGGAACCCCGCCGTCGAGGCGCAGGCCACCGACCGCGCGTACCGGATCGGGCAGACCCGGCCGGTGCAGGTGCACCGGCTGATCGCCGAGGGGACGGTCGAGGACCGTATCGCGCGGATGCTGGAGCGCAAGCGGGAGCTGGCCGACGCGGTGCTCGGCTCCGGCGAGAGGGCGTTCACGGAGCTGACGGACGCGGAACTGGCCGAACTGGTGGAGCTGCGAGGGGGGACGCGATGAGCGGGCACGACGGGTACGGGGAGTCGACGTACGAGGTGGCGGCGCCCGCGCGCGGGCAGGCGTTCGCCCGCACCTGGTGGGGGCGGGGGTGGGTCGCGGCGCTGGAGGACGGGGTGCTGGACGGTGCCCAGATCCGTGCCGGGCGCCGCCTCGCGCGCGGGGGCGCGGTCGGTGCCGTGTCGGTGCGTCCGGGCCGCGCGACAGCGGTCGTCCGGGACCGGGACGGTACGGCGCACCGCGCGGACGTGCTGCTGCCCGAGCTGTCCGCGGCGCAGTGGGACCGGCTGCTGGCGCTCGCCGTCGAGCGGGCGGGGTACGTGGCCGCACTGCTCGACCGCGAGATGCCGCCGCACCTGGTGGAGGACGCGGCGACCGCGGGCGTCGACCTCCTGCCGGGGCTGGGCGAGCTGGAGGCGTCCTGCGACTGCGGCGCCTGGGACCACTGCGGGCACACGACGGCCCTGTGCTACCTGGTGGCCCGCCTGCTGGACGAGGACCCCTTCGTCCTCCTGCTGCTGCGCGGGCGCCCCGAACGGCCCCTCCTCGACGATCTCCAGGCCCGCACCGCAGCCCCCGTGCCCACGCGCCCGGAGGGTGTGGACGCCGCCGACGCGTACGCGTCCGTCCCCGCCTCGCTGCCCGCCCCGCCGGACCTTCCCGACGGCCCCGGTGCACCGCCCTCCCTGGACGCCGAGACCGCGCCGCCGGAGGGCGTCGTCCCGGCCGCCCTGGAGTTCCTGGCCGCGCAGACGGCCCGTGAGGCGCACCGGCTCCTGCGGGACGCCCTGTACCGGACGCCCCAGGACGCCGAGCTGACGCTCTCTCAGGACGTGGTCCGCCTCGCCGCCGCGGACCCGTCCGACCCCGGCGTACGCGCGCGGCTCGTCGAAGGGCGCGCGGACCTCGGCCTCGCCGTACGCGCGTGGCGCGAGGGCGGTGTGGCCGCGCTGTCCGTCCTCGACGAGGAGTGGACCCCCGACGGCGACACGTCGGCCCGCGCGCGGGCGGCGCTGGAGGCGGCCTGGGACGCGGACGAACGTCCCGCTCTGCGGGCGCGCGCCAACCGCTGGACCGTCGTCGGGGATCCCGCGCAGATACGCCTGGACCGCGACGGCCGCTGGTGGCCCTACCGCCGGCAGAACGGCCGGTGGACGCCCGCGGGAGGCCCGGCCCTGGATCCGGCGACCGCACTGGCGGCGGCCGTCCGGAGCGAGGAGGAGGGCCCGGGGTGAGTCACGGCAGCAGGGAGGCCAGGTCGCTGGGGATCAGACCGCTGGGGATCAGGTCGCTCGGGATCGCGGTCGGCAGGGCCGTGGGCAGCCGCGTCGGCAGGAGGCTGGCGAGTCCGCTCGGCAGCTCGCGGGCGGAGGAGGAGGCGGAGGTGGCGGAGGTCGAGGGCTTGTCGCCCTCCCCGTCGTCGCCTCCCGAGGCCGTCAGGACGACGATCACGACGACCGCCACGCCCACCAGCGCGGCCAGGGCCGCGAACAGGGACGTACGGCGCTTGCGGGGCCCCGGAGGGCGTCGGCCGTCGTCGTACGGCGGAGGTGCGCCGAAGCCGCCGCCGGAGGGCGGATGCGGAGGTACGGGCGGAGTGGCCATGGTGTCCACCATGGGCCCGTCCCGGCCCGGGTGGCGTCCCCCGCGCGGGAGTTGGTACCGGGTCAGGTCAGGGAGGACATGATTCCGGCGTATTCGACCCACCGGCTACGCGCGCGGGAGCCTGTCGCCCACGCGCGCGTGCCCGTTCGGCCGGGACGGTGACCCGTCTCGGCCGCCCTGGACGCCAACCGGCACGCGCGCGTGGAGTCTCGGTCAGCCGCGGGCACCCAGGAGGTGGTCCATGGCGAGCTGGTCGAGGCGCTCGAAGGCCATCCCGCGCGCGGCGGCGGACTCGACGTCGAAGTCCTCGAAGGCGGCGCGGTCGGCGAGCAGCGCGCCCAGGCCGTCGGCGGCGGTCGGCTGGGCCAGCTCGTCGAGACGGGCCGCACGCAGCGCCTCCTGGACCTGCGGGTCGGCGCGGAAGGCGAGCGCACGCTCCTTGAGGATCAGGTAGTTGCGCATGCAGCCGGCCGCCGACGCCCAGACACCGTCGAAGTCCTCGGTGCGCGGGGGCTTGAAGTCGAAGTGCTTCGGGCCCGCGTACCCGGCGCTCTCCAGCAGGTCGACCAGCCAGAACGCGGAGCGCAGGTCGCCCGCGCCGAAGCGCAGGTCCTGGTCGTACTTGATGCCGCTCTGGCCGTTGAGGTCGATGTGGAACAGCTTGCCCGCCCACAGCGCCTGCGCGATGCCGTGCGGGAAGTTGAGGCCGGCCATCTGCTCGTGGCCCACCTCGGGGTTCACGCCGTACAGCTCGGGCCGCTCCAGGCGCTCGATGAACGCGAGCGCGTGGCCGACGGTCGGCAGGAGGATGTCGCCGCGCGGCTCGTTCGGCTTGGGCTCGATCGCGAACTTCAGGTCGTAGCCCTGCCCGGTGACGTACTCGCCGAGGAGGTCGAACGCCTCCTTCATGCGGTCGAGGGCGTCGCGCACGTCCTTGGCGGCGCCGGACTCGGCGCCCTCGCGGCCGCCCCAGGCGACGTACGTCTCGGCGCCCAGCTCGACGGCCAGGTCGATGTTGCGGATCGTCTTGCGCAGCGCGTAACGGCGCACGTCGCGGTCGTTCGCGGTGAACGCGCCGTCCTTGAAGACGGGGTGGGTGAAGAGGTTGGTGGTGGCCATCGGCACCTTCATGCCGGTCGCGTCGAGGGCCTCACGGAAGCGCTTGATGTGGCCCTCGCGCTCGCTGTCCGAGGACCCGAAGGGGATCAGGTCGTCGTCGTGGAAGGTGACGCCGTGGGCGCCCAGTTCCGACAGGCGCTGCACGGTCTCGACCGGATCGAGGGCCCCGCGCGTGGCGTCGCCGAAGGGGTCCCGTCCCTGCCAGCCGACGGTCCACAGGCCGAAGGTGAACCTGTCCTCAGGGGTGGGCTGGTAGCTCATACCGCGGCTCCTTGGTGCGTACGACTATTTCGTCATGGCCGTTTACAAATTAGTATGCGGACGCATCTGAGGGAAGACCGATCTCGCCGAGCCGTGAAAATTGAGGGAGAGCCCGATGTCAGCAGCCGAAGGTCCGCTCGTCGTCGGCGTGGACTCGTCCACCCAGTCGACCAAGGCGCTCGTCGTCGACGTGGCGACCGGCGAGGTCGTCGCGAGCGGCCAGGCCCCGCACACGGTCTCCGCGGGCGCCGGGCGGGAGAGCGACCCGCGCCAGTGGTGGGAGGCGCTCAGCGAGGCGCTCAGGCAGTGCGGCGACCCCGCGCGCGAGGCCGCGGCGGTGTCGATCGGCGGGCAGCAGCACGGCCTGGTGACGCTGGACGCCGACGGCGAGCCTGTCCGCCCCGCCCTGCTGTGGAACGACGTCCGCTCGGCCCCGCAGGCACGCCGGCTGACCGAGGAACTGGGCGGCGCGAAGTTCTGGGCGGAGCGCACCGGCTCCGTCCCGGCGGCCTCCTTCACGGTCACCAAGTGGGCGTGGCTCGCGGAGAACGAGCCGCAGTCCCTGCGCGCCGTCAAAGCCGTACGGCTGCCGCACGACTACCTCACCGGCCGGCTGACCGGCGAGGGCACCACGGACCGCGGGGACGCCTCAGGGACCGGCTGGTGGGCCTCGGGCACGGAGGGCTACGACGAGGAGATCCTCGCGCACGTCGGCCTCGACCCGGCGCTCCTCCCGCGCGTGGTGCGCCCCGGCGAGGTCGCGGGCACCGTCCGGGACGGTCACGGCCTGCCGTTCGCCAAGGGCACCCTGGTCGCGGCCGGCACCGGCGACAACGCGGCCGCGGCGCTGGGCCTCGGGCTGCGCCCCGGGGCGCCCGTCCTCAGTCTCGGCACCTCCGGGACGGTCTACGCGGTGTCGAAACAGCGCCCCACCGACCCGACCGGGACGGTGGCCGGTTTCGCCGCCGCGCACGGCGACTGGCTCCCCCTCGCGTGCACCCTCAACTGCACCCTCGCCGTCGACAAGGTCGCCGCCCTGCTGAACCTCGACCGCGAGGCGGTGGAGCCCGCCGCGGGCGTCACCCTCCTGCCCTACCTGGACGGCGAGCGCACCCCCAACCTCCCGAACGCCTCCGGCGTCCTGCACGGCCTGCGCCACGACACGACCCCAGGACAGCTCCTCCAGGCCGCCTACGACGGCGCCGTGCACGCCCTGCTGGGCGCCCTGGACCTCGTCCTCGACGCGGACGCGGACCGTTCCGCGCCGCTGCTGCTGATCGGTGGCGGCGCGCGGGGGCGTGCCTGGCAGGAGACCGTACGGCGTCTGTCCGGGCGTCCCGTCCAGGTCCCCGAGGCCAAGGAACTCGTCGCCCTCGGCGCCGCCGCGCAGGCCGCCGGCCTGCTCACCGGGGAGGACCCGGCGGCGGTCGCGCGCCGCTGGGACACCGCGCGCGGGCCGGTCCTGGACGCGGTGACGCGGGACGATGCGGCGCTGGAGCGGATCTCGGGGGTGCTGGCGGACGCCGGGGGGCTGTTGGGCGGCTGAGCCGGTCGGGGTCCTGTCAGAACGCCGTCCCGCGCGTGGGAATGTCGTAGCAGTGGACTTTTGATCCATTGCCCGCGAGTTCCCCGCAGCCCGCCCCGACCAGAACCGGAGGACACCCCCGCATGACCGCCCCCCTGCACGACCCCCGCCCCACCGCCTCCGGCCGGGTGTCCTCCGACACCCAGCAGGGCATGCGGCAGCGCAACCTCGCGCGGGTCATGCACGCCGTCAGCGCGGAGGGACCCCTCTCGCGCGCGGCGGTGGCCTCGCGGATCGGGCTGACGCGGACGGCCGTGTCGACGCTGGTGGACGAGCTCATACGCGCGGGCCTGCTGGAGGAACTGGGGCCCGAGCGGCCGGGGCGGGTGGGCCGGCCGGGGTCCGCGCTCGCGGTCTCCCGGCGCGGCCCCGCCGGGATCGGCGCGGAGATCGGCGTCGACCATCTCGCCGTCTGCGCGGTCGACCTGCGCGGCGAGGTACGCGCGCGGGCCGAACGGCAGGGCACGAACCGGGGCCGCTCCCCCGCACCCGTCGTCGCGGAACTCGACGGCCTGGTCCGGGAGGTCGTCGCCGAGGCCCGGGAGCAGGGACTGTGGGCGGCGGGACTCGCCGTCGCCGTGCCGGGGCTCGTCGCGCGCGACGGGCGTACGGTCGTGCGCGCGCCGAACCTCGACTGGCACGGCGTCGACCTCGGCGAACTCCTGCCGGACCGGCCCGTGTTCACCGCGGACAACGAGGCCAACCTCGGCGCGCTCGCCGAACTCTGGCTCGGTGAGGACACGCCCCGGGACTTCCTGCACGTCTCGGCCGAGATCGGGATCGGCGCGGCGGTCGTCGTGGACGGCGGGCTGCTGCGCGGGACCCGGGGCTTCGCGGGCGAGCTGGGGCATGTGCCGGTCCACCCCGACGGCCCGGAGTGCGTGTGCGGCGGGCGTGGGTGCCTGGAGCAGTACGCCGGGGAGGAGGCCGTCCTGCGGGCGGCGGGCCTCGCGCCCGGTGGCGACCGGGTCGGGCTGCTCGCGGGGCGGGCGGCGGACGGTGACGAGGCGGTGCGGCGGGCCCTGCGGGAGGCGGGGACGGCGTTCGGGATCGCCCTCACCGGGGCGGTCAACCTGCTCGACCCCGAGGGGGTCGTCCTCGGCGGGGCGCTGGCCGGGCTCGCGCCGTGGCTGCTGCCGTCGCTGGAAGCGGAACTGGCCCGGCGGACGGCTGGGCCGGTGTGTCCGGTGTCCGTGTCGCGGCTGGGGTCGGAGGGGCCGTTGTTGGGGGCGGCGCATTCCGTGGTGCGGGGGGTGCTGGACGATCCGGTGGGGGTCGGTGTCGGGGCGGGGTGAGGTGAGGGTGGACCGGGGGGTGAGGCTGGGGAGAGTGAAGCCGGGCTGTGCCGGTTAACGTGCGGTGGGGAGTTGAGTCGGGGGCGGCCCGAGGGGCGAGCCAAAAGCCGCAGGCCAGGGGCCGGCTGGTGAGCCGGGGCGAGCCAAGAGCCGGACGCCGGAGGCCGAGTCAGAAGCCGAGAGTCCAGAGCCAGGTCCAGGGCCGGAGGCCAGGGCCGGAAGCCGGGACCGGAAGCCAGGGCCGAGCCGAGGGTCGAGGGCCGAGCCAAGAACCGACTGAGGCCGAGCGGAGCGGGTGCCAGGCCGCCCGATCCAGCGTGATTGTCGGACTTAACGGCGAGCCGAAACGATCCTCCCTGTGGACAACTCCCGCCCCCACCCCCGCGATTACCCCGTTCGAGTGAGCGAGTTATCCACAGCCCCAGCTCTGTCCACAGATTCCCGAAGTGCCCCCTTGCGGACTTCCCGCTCCCCGTACGGTGTGATCACGCACCGCAACGGCGGAGCGTCGAACTCCCCACCGCCAGAAGGGCCTTGAATGAACCGAGCCAGTCCCCTCCCCGGCCGGCGTCACCTTCTCAAAGGAGCCGTGCTCGCGGCCGCGTCCTCCGTGGTGCTGCCCGAGCCGAGGGCCGGGGCGCAGACCCAGGCGGCCGACTATCCGGCGGCGTTGTGGGCCCCCGCGGACGCCGCCAACTACACCGCCTCCGACCGCCCTTCGCGGCAGCATCCCGTCGATCTCGTCGTCATCCACGTCACGCAGACGTCCTTCGACAAGGCCCTGACGGTCTTCCAGAACCCCAAGAAGCACGTGTCCGCGCACTACGTGGTCCGCTCCTCCGACGGTCGGGTCGCCCAGTGCGTACGGGAAGCGGACATCGCCTGGCACGCGGGGAACTGGGAGTACAACACCCGCAGCGTCGGCATCGAGCACGAGGGCTGGGTGGACCGGCCCGCCTACTTCACGGACGCGATGTACGAGCGGTCGGCGCGGCTCACGGCGACGGTCTGCGACCGGTACGGGATCCCCAGGGACCGGGCGCACATCATCGGCCACTACGAGGTGCCGGGCACCGACCACACGGACCCGGGCCGGAACTGGGACTGGGCGCGGTACATGAGACTCGTCGCCCAGGTCTGACCGGATCCGCGAGGACCGGATTCCGGCGAGTGCCGCCGCGACGGTTGTCGGCGCCCGGCCCCGGAGTGACGATGGCCGAAGTCCGCCGCCCGAGCCCGTCCACGCCGCACACCCCCACCCGGCGCGGAACGCGCAACACCACCCGCCCCGCCCGTGGGGCGCCGTCCGCATACACCGCTCCCCTTCGACCGGACTCGCTCAGCCACCACCTCCGCTCCTGCCGACCATCAGCCCGCACCACCACCGGTACCAACCCCCTGCCACCGCAGCACCCCAGCCCCCCATACCGCACAACCCACTTTCCAGGAGGCCGAGTTGACCGATCCCTGGGTGGCCCTGGAACCGGGGGCCGACCCCGCCGAGCGAGTCCGCACGCTGCGGCGGGCGCACGAGACGTTCACCGCGGCCGGGACGGTCGCCCAGCCGGTGCGCCGGGTGGTCGCGGACTCGTGGCGGCGCTCCGCGCGAGCCGGCGTGGGACCGGACCGCACGGCGGACGTGGAGCTGACGGACGCCGCGCTCGGCGCCTACCGCGCGGAACACCCGCTCGCGCAAGTGATGCCACTGCTGCGGGAGTTGATGGCACCATTCGCGGCGGACGGCGCGCATCTGCTCGCGGTGTGCGACGCGCACGGCCGGCTGCTGTGGGTGGAGGGACACGCGGCGACCCGGCGGCGCGCGGGGCGGATGAACTTCGTGCCCGGCGCGCGCTGGGCGGAGAGCGCGGTGGGAACGAACGCGCCGGGGACGGCGGTCGCGGTGGACCGGCCGGTGCAGGTGTTCGCGGCGGAGCACTTCACACGCCAGGCCCAGCCGTGGACCTGCGCGGCGGCCCCGGTGCACGATCCGCGCACCGGGAGGGTGCTGGGCGCGGTCGACGTGACGGGCGGGGACGCGCTGGCGCATCCGCACAGCCTGGGGTTCGTGCAGGCGGTGGCGCGGGCGGCGGAGGGACAGTTGGCACTGCTCGCGCGGGAGCGGCCGACGGTGGAGGCGCCGGAGCTGGCCGCGCTGGGGCGGGACGAGGCGCGGTTGACGGTGGGCGGCAGGCGGGTGCGGCTGAGCCGGCGGCACAGCGAGATCGTGGTGCTGCTGTCCCGCCACCCGGAGGGCCTGACCGGGGACGAGCTGCTGTGCGCGCTGTACGAGGACGAGTCGGTGCCGCCGGTGACGCTGCGCGCCGAACTGGCCCGGCTGCGCGGGGTGCTGGGCCCGGAGCTGCTGGCCTCGCGGCCGTACCGGCTGACCGTGCCGGTGGAGTCGGACGTGGCGGTCGTCGAGCGCAGGCTCGGCGCCGGGGCGGTGACGGGGGCGCTCTCGGCGTACGGGGGCCCGCTGTTGCCGGCTTCGCGGGCGCCCGCGGTGATGCGGCTCAGGCGTCAGCTCGCGGACGAGCTGCGGGCGGCGCTGATCGCGGGCCAGGACCCGGATCTGCTGTCCGGCTGGGCGCACGCGCCGTGGGGCGAGGACGACTTGGAGGTGTGGCGGGCGCTGGCGGCGGTGCGCCCGACGGCACCGGTGCGGGCGCGACTGGCGGCGCTGGAGGCGGAGTTGACGGCGGCGGGAGGGTGGGGGACGTGAGGGCGACGGGCAGGGCCAGGGCCGTAGGGATGGCGGTGGTCGGCACCCGCCTGGCGCACACGCCGGCACGCGGCGCCGGCCCAGGACACACACCGGCACGCGGCGCCGGCCCCGTTCACACAGCAGCGAGGGGCGCCGGCGCCGTACCCGCAGCCGTGCAACGTGGGTGCAACGTCCGGGTGCGTACGGTCGGCCGGAGCTGTCCAACGGCGGGCAGCGCCGGTGAAGGAGGCATGGGATGACTCGTTACGCCGCGCCCGGGTCGGAGGGGGCGCTCGTCTCCTACCAGGGGCGTTACGACCACTTCATCGGCGGGGAGTATGTGCCGCCGGTGCGGGGGCAGTACTTCGAGAACCCGAGTCCGGTGAACGGGCAGCCGTTCACCGAGGTCGCGCGGGGTACGGCGGAGGACGTGGAGAAGGCGCTGGACGCGGCGCACGCGGCGGCGCCCGCGTGGGGGCGGCGGTCGGCGACGGAGCGTTCGGACGTCCTGCTGAGGATCGCCGACCGGATGGAGGCGAACCTGGAGGCGCTGGCGGTCGCGGAGAGCTGGGAGAACGGCAAGCCGGTGCGCGAGACGCTGGCGGCGGACATCCCGCTGGCGATCGACCACTTCCGGTACTTCGCGGGGGCGGTGCGGGCGCAGGAGGGGTCGCTCAGCGAGGTCGACGAGGACACCGTGGCGTACCACTTCCACGAGCCGCTCGGCGTGGTCGCGCAGATCATCCCGTGGAACTTCCCGATCCTGATGGCGACGTGGAAGCTCGCGCCGGCGCTGGCGGCGGGCAACACGGTCGTGATCAAGCCGGCCGAGCAGACGCCCGTGTCGATCCACTACTGGATGTCGCTGATAGCGGACCTGCTGCCGCCGGGTGTCGTGAACATCGTCAACGGCTTCGGCCTGGAGGCGGGCAAGCCGCTCGCGTCGAGCCCGCGGGTGGCGAAGGTCGCGTTCACCGGGGAGACCGCGACCGGGCGGCTGATCATGCAGTACGCGGCTGAGAACCTGAAGCCGGTGACGCTGGAGCTGGGCGGGAAGTCGCCGAACATCTTCTTCGACGACGTCTGGGACAAGGACGACGATCTGCGCGACAAGGCCCTCGAAGGGTTCACGATGTTCGCGCTGAACCAGGGCGAGGTGTGCACGTGCCCCTCCCGGGGGCTGATCCAGCGCGGCAACTACCCCGACTTCCTCGCCGCGGCCGTCGCCCGCACAGAGCTGATCAAACCGGGGCACCCGCTCGACACGGAGACGATGATCGGCGCGCAGGCGTCCAGCGAGCAGCTCACGAAGATCCTCTCGTACATCGAGATCGGCCAGAAGGAGGGCGCGAAGATCCTCACGGGCGGTGAACGCGCCGAGTACGACGGTGAGTTGAAGGGCGGTTACTACGTCCGCCCGACCATCTTCGAGGGCGACAACCGGATGCGGGTCTTCCAGGAGGAGATCTTCGGGCCGGTCGTCTCCGTCGCCGGGTTCGACGACTTCGACGACGCCATCAAGATCGCCAACGACACGGCGTACGGGCTCGGCGCGGGCGTCTGGACCCGCGACGTCAACACGGCGTACCGCGCGGGCCGCGCGATCCAGGCGGGCCGGGTGTGGACCAACTGCTACCACGCGTACCCGGCGCACGCGGCGTTCGGCGGGTACAAGCAGTCGGGGATCGGGCGGGAGACGCACAAGATGATGCTGGAGCACTACCAGCAGACGAAGAACCTCCTCGTGTCGTACTCGCCGAAGAAGCTGGGTTACTTCTAGGGGTGCCGTGACCGCGGTGCGGCCGGGATCTCGACGCGCCGGGCGGCGAGGTCCCGGCCGCCGGTGTCCGGGCGGACGTTGAGGACCTGCGACCCGCAGACGGACTACTGCCCGTCCGGGCCGGAGTGGGACATGACCGTGGCCAGGCCGACCCGGGAGCGTACCCCTGCCTTGCGGAAGATGCGGGTGAGGTGGGCCTCGACGGTCTTCGGGGAGATGACGAGGGTGCGGGCTATGTCGTTGTTGGACAGGCCGAGAGCCACCATGCGGGCGATGTCCCGCTCGCGCGCGGACATGTCGGGCAGCGGAGTCTCGGGGGCCAGGCGTGGCCGGCGGGCGCCGAGCCGGCGCTGGACGTCCACGGCTTCCCGGTAGACGTGGCGTGCGCCCGACGCCTCGGCGAGGGACTTGGCCCGGTTGGCGTTCTCCAGGGCCTGTTCCTGGGCGTGGGGATCGCGTGACGCGAGGGCTGTGGCGAGCAGGAGTCTGGCCCGGCACTCCTCCAGGGCGAGCCCGCCGGCCCGGAACCCGCGGACCGCTTCCCGCAGCGGGCCGACGGGGTCCGGTGCGCTGTGGGCGCGGGCGAGGGCGGCGTGTCCGCGCTGGCCGGGGAGGTTGAGCAGGTCGGCGTCGAAGGCCGCGCGCCGGGCCCACTCGGCGGCCCGGTCGTGGTCGTCCAGCGCTGCCGCCGCCCGGGCCGCGAGGCCGTACCAGATGGGCAGGATGGACCGGGCGGTGCCGGGGTGTTTGTCGTGTTCGGTGGCCGACCTGATCAGCTCCAGGCTCTCGGCGGGCCGGTCCTGGTCGAGCCGGATGTCGGCGAGCACCCCGGCGGTGACCGCCCAGAGCCTGCCGCCCGCGCCGACCTCCTGGACGGCCCGCTCCGCGATCGGCGCGGCGATGTCGGGGCCGTCGAGCCGCGCGGTGGCCCACGCGCGCAGGGCCAGAGCGAAACCGAGGAGGGCGGGCCGGCCCATCCGGCGGGCGTCCTCCTCCGCGGACTCGGCCGACGCGAGGGCGTCGGTGAGGCGGCCGACGCTGACGCTGGCGTAGGCGTGCGCGAGCCGCAGGTACGGCAGGGTGAACAGGTGCCCCGAGACCTGGGCGAGCCGGATGCCGCGGGCCGTGTGACGCAGCGCGTCATGGTGGCGTTCGGCGAGTGCCTCGGCCCAGCCGAGCTGGGAGACGGTGTCGAGGTGCGGGGTGAGTTCGGCGTCGGCCAGGGCGTCCACCAGGGCGGAGGCTTCCCGGGCCCGGCGCAGCAGGGCGGGGACGTCGCCGGCGAAGGCGCTGCAATGGGTGAGGCGGACGGTCGCGGCCATGCGCAGATGCCGGTCCTGTTCGCGCGTCGCGTGCCGCAGGACGTCTTCCGCCAGGGCTCGTGAGCGGGGGAAGGCGCGGCGCAGGAGGCTCACGGTGGCGAGTTCCAGGCGGAGTGGAATGCTCAACCGGGCGGGGCTGTCGGGGTCAAGGGCATCGGCATGACCGAGGGCATCGGCATGACCGGGAAAGCCGGCGGAGCCACGAGCCTCGGCGGAACCACGCGCGCCAGCGGAGCCACGAGCGTCGGCAGAGCCACCGGCCCCGGCGGAGCCACCAGCCTCGGCAGAGCCACCGGCCCCGGCGGAGCGGAAGGCATCGTCAGGACCCAGGGTCTCCCCCGTGCCGTCCGACGTCCCCGCGATCAACGCGAGTTCGGCCGTCAGCAGCGATTCCGCCCGGCCGTAGTTGCCGAGGTGCCGTTCGGTCATCGCGTGCAGCGCCACGAGTTCCGTGTCCGCCCTCGTACGAGGCGCGTCGGCGGGCCGGGGGATCCGTCTGAGCAGGTCCCGGCACTCCCGTAGCTGTCCGATGGCCCCGAGCGCCCGCGCCAGGGACGTCATCAACTGTACGCGCAGCCCCTCGGTGTCCTCGCGGAGCAGGCTGAGCGCCGTACGCAGCCATGCCGCGGCGGCGGCCGGAGCCGTCTCGCGTACCTGCTCGGCGGCCTCGGCGAGCAGGCGGACCGCGTCCCGGTCGCCCGGTTCGGCGGACCGGGCGACGTGCGGGGCGCGCTGGGCGGGTTCGGTGCCCCACTCGCGCAGGATCCGGTCGGCGCGGGCGTGTGCGGACCGGCGCCAGCCGTGGGGTGCCTGCTGGTAGACGACGGCCCGCACCACCGGGTGGCGCAGGCGGCAGGTCCGCGCGCGGGTGTGGTCGGCCCGGACCAGGTCCACGCCGATGAGGCGGTCGAGTGCGCGCAGGGTGCTCTCCGGGTCCCGGTCGGCCACCTCGGCGAGATGGGTCGGGTCGAACTCCTCGCCGAGGACGGCGGCGGCCCGCAGGACGGTCTCCTCGACGGCGTCCAGCGACGCGAGTTCACCGGCCAGCGCGGAGGCCGCGGTGAGGGCCGCCTCGTCCGGCAGCGCCCAGGGGACGGTCCCGCCGGGCGGCACGAGCGGCTCCGGGGACCGCGCGAGGACGCGGAGGTAGAGCGGGTTCCCGCCGGCGGCCTCGTACAGGAACCGCTGCCGTTCGGCGCCGAGGAGTCCGCCGGTGGTGGCGCGCGGCAGCGGCCCGAGCCGGATCCGCTCCACGCGGTACGTGTCGTCCGGGTCGGCGAGGCTCGCCGCCAGTGTCACCGGGCACTGCCGGGGGCGCAGGGCGCAGGCGAGGATCAGCGGCGGGTGGGGGTGGCGCAGGAGGTGCGCCAGCGTCGCGAGGGACGCGTCGTCGGCCCACTGGAGGTCGTCGAGGCAGAGGGCGAGGCGCCCGTACGCGTCGGCCGTCGACCTGAGGAGGCCGGTGATACATCGGAGGAGCAGGGCCTCGTCCGTACACAGGGCGTCCGGCGCCTCGAAGTGGCGCAGCAGCACGTCCCGATCCGCGTGGCGCAGCAGCACGTCCCGATCCGCGTGGCGCAGCGGCACGTCCCGGTCCGCGTCGGCCCGCGGCAGGCCGAGCGCCTTGAGGACCGGTTTGCGGAAGGCGGCGAAGGGCCGGCGCCGGTCCGCCGGGGACGCCCTTCCCGACAGCACGGTCAGTCCCGCCTGTTCGGCGAGGCCGCTCCACTCCGCCAGCAGCCGGGTCTTGCCGATGCCCGGGTCGCCGGTGATCTCCAGCAGCCAGGGTCCCCGGTGCTGTCGTCCGGTGACGGCCCGCCGCAGTCGTCCCAGCTCCCGTTCCCGGCCGACGAGTTCCGGGCCGACAAGTTCCCCGCCGACGAGTTCCCCGCCGACGAGTTCCCGGCCCACGAGGGGATCGTCGGTCGCGGACGGCCGTGCGTGGCCCAACGGCGCGTTCAATGTGCCCCCTTCACGCTTCACGACAGTGGTCAACCGCGACACCCAGCCTCATCGAACTCGGGTACGAATACATCGGGGGAATCCCGTAACGGCCGTACGTAATCACCGGGGCCGTACACGGAGTTGCTACGGTCGCAGGCGAACGGCATCAACGGCATCGGGGAGGAAGAGGAGCACGTGACGGACCGTATCGAGGTGGACGCAGTCGACAAGGTCCTCATCCGGCGGCTCCAGCAGGACGGCCGCGCCTCGTACACCGAACTCGGCAAGGAGGTCGGGCTGTCCGCGCCGGCCGTACGGGCCCGGGTGCAGCGGCTGACGGAGCGCGGGGTGCTCCAGTTCGCCGGTGTCACGGACCCGCTGAAGCTCGGGCTGCCCGTGATGGCGCTGCTCGGCATCAAGGTCGAGGGCGAGGTCGGGGCGATCGTCGACGCGCTGGAGGGCATCGACAGCGTGATCTACCTCGTGTCCACGGCGGGCGCCTACGACCTGTTCGCGGAGGTCGTGTGCCGCAGCATGGCGGAGCTGTCCACGGTCATCAACGACGGCATCCGGACCGTGCCGGGGGTGCGCACCGTGGAGTCGTTCCCCTATTTCGGCATCCACGTGCACCGCTTCACCTGGGACCTCCCCTGACGAAAGCGTCACTGCGCGTGCCGCGCGAATGTCGGAATCGATATTCAAGCACCGCGATTGCTTCACAATCAGAAGTCGATCACCCGGTTTTACTTCTGTATGGTTGCCGTGACCGTCCCGGTGAGAGAGAGAACGGCACCCATGACCGCAGAGCCCGTACCGGCCCCCGTCGGGCGGGAGGCGGAACTCTCCGCGCTCGCGCGGAGCGTGGCCGCGCTCCGGGACGGCCGGGGTTCGGTCGTGGAGATCGCCGGGGAGCCGGGCATCGGCAAGACCCGCCTGGCGACGGAACTCGTCGCGCTGGCCGCGCGGCGGGGGCTCCCGGTGGTCCGCGCCCACGGCGTGCGCGGGAACACCACCCCGTACCAGATCCTGCGGGACGCCTGGGAGGCGCGGCGGGCCGACGGCGGCCCGGACGCGCCGTTCGAGGCGGTCCGCGCGTGGGCGGCGGGCTGTGTCCTGGTGCTGGACGACGTCCACTGGTGCGACCCGGACTCGGCGGCGGTGCTGGTGCGGCTGGCGCGTTCCGCGGTGCCCGGCCCCTTCCTGCTCGCCCTGGCCCACCGCCCCGGGCAGACGGCGCCCGAGGTGCTGGAGGCCCTGGAGGACGGCGTACGGGCCGGCACCGTCACCCGGGTCGAACCGGGCCCGCTCACCCCGCGGGACGTGGCCGCCCTGATCGCGCCCGGGGCCGAACGGCCGGAGTACGCGGCCCAGTTGTGCACGGCGGCCGAGGGCAACCCGCGCTATCTACGGCTGCTCGCCGCGGCGGACTGGCGTGCCGAGCACTGGCCCGACCGCCCCGGCACCGACACCGCGGGGCTGCTGCGCGAGGCGAAGCCGCTGATCGCCGAACTCGACGCGCTGACGCCGCAGGCGGACGTCACGGCGTCGGCGGCGGCCGTGCTCGGCAGCCCCTTCCGCCCGCAGGACGTCGCCCGGGTCTCCGGCCTCGGCCTGGACGCCACCCTGGACGCGCTCGCCGACCTGGAGCGGGCGCAGTTGGTGCGCTCGGCCGACTGGAAGGGCGGCCTCGCCTTCCGGCATCCCGTCATCGGCCACGTCGCGCACGAGAGGGCCGGCGTGTCGTTCCGGCTGCGGGCCCACCGCCACGCCCTGGACCTGGTCACCGGCGGCGGCCGGGCCCGGGAACGCGCCCGGCACGCCGAACACCTGCTGGGCGCGGACGCCGCCCTCGCCGCGCGGGTCCTGGCCGCGAGCGCGGCGGAGATCGCCGTACGGGAGCCGCGCACCGCCGCGCGCTGGCTCCGCTCGGCCCTCGACGCGCTGCCCGACGGGCACGGGGACGCCCGGACCGCGATGGAACTCGCCTGCTGCCGCGCGCTGATCGCCTCGGGGCAGCTGCGCGAGGCCCGTACCCGCGCGCACGAGCTGCTGGGGCACCGGCACACGGCGCTCGGTGAGCGGCAGTCGCTCCAGGCCCACGCCGTCTGCGCGAACGCCGAGCGGCAGCTCGGCCGGTACGCGGAGGCGGCGGCCATCGCCGGGGCCGCCCTCGCGCTGCTGCCCAGGCCGCTGCCCGCGCCGCTGCCGGCCGAGGCCGTGGAGCTGGTCATCGAGTACGGGCTGGTCCATGTCCTCAGCGGAGGTCACGACCAGGCGCGGGATCTGCTCCGGGAGGCCGTGCGGACGCCGGGCGAGGCGGACGACGCCGACCGCACCGCGCTGCGCGTCCTCAACGCCCTGTGCGCGACCCATGCGGGAGACCTGGACGAGGCCGGCGCGGAGGTCGCCCGCTGTGCCCGGCTCGTGGACGCGCTGCCGGACCCGCTCGCGGGCCGTACGCCGGAGCTGCTCGCCCTGCTCGGGAGCGCCGAGCTGTACCTGGAGCGGTTCGCGGACGCCGCCCGGCATCTGAGCCGGGGGCTGGTGCCCGTCGACGCGGGCCCTCAGCGGCCGATCCTGCTGCACCGGCTCCTGGGGCTGGCGATGGCCGAGCAGTGGACGGGCCGCCTGGACGCCTCCGAGCGGCACGCCCGGGAGGTGGAGGAGCTGGCCCGCGCCCTCGGCGTGCAGCCCGCGGTCACCCTCGCGCAGGCGATCCGCGCGACGGCCCTCGTCTGGTCCCGTGGCCGGGCGTACGCCGGTGAGGCCGTCGCGCTCGTCCAGGAGGCCGCCGGTGCCGCCCCGGCCGGTCACGGCTGGTGGACCGCGTCGGCGACCGCTCTGCTGGGGCAGGCACGGCTGCTCGCCGGCGACCCGGCCGGGTGCCGGCGGACCCTGCTGGACGGCGTGGGCGGCGAGCGGCCGCCCGGTGTCCGGCCGTTCTCCCGGCCCCATCTGCTCACCCTGCTGGCCACGGCCGCCCTGGAGTGCGGGGACCGCGTCGAGGCGCACCGGCTGGTCCGCGCCGCCGAGGAGGAGGCGGGCCGGCTCGGGCTGCCCGTCCAGGATGCCTACGTACGCTGCGCGCGGGCCCGGCTCCACCAGGCCGAGGGGGAGCACGACGCGGCGGCCGGGCTCTTCGAACGCGCCGCCGATGCCTTCCGGGCCGCCGACATGCCCGTGCAGTACGCCTGGACGCTGGCGACCGGCGCCCGTGCCTTCCACGAGGCCCAGGGTCCGGCCGTGGCCCTCGGCCACCTCGACGCGGCGGAGGCGGTCGCCCGCGCCCACGGGGCCCTGCTGGTGCGGGAGCGCGTGTCCGAAGCGCGCGCCGAGCTGTCGGGGGACGCCCTGGGCGCCCACCCCCTCGGCCTGCTCAGCGAGCGCGAACGGGAGATCGCCGGTCTCGCGGCGACGACGCTGCGCACACGGGAGATCGCCGAGCGGCTGTTCCTGAGCCCGCGCACGGTGGAGACCCACTTGTCGCGCATCTACCGCAAGCTCGGGGTGTCGTCCCGGCTCGGGCTGTCGGACCTTCTGCGGCGCAGCGGGTAGGGCGGGGCCGTCACCTGGTGGCCCACGGGCTCCACTGTCCGGCGAGGTCCGCGTAGCCGGCGGCGTTCGTGAGGAGTTCCTCGTGCGTGCCCAGGTCGGCCCGGTCGCCGTCGAGGAGGAGAACCTGCCGGGCTCGCCGCGCGGAGGCGATGCGGTGGGCGATGACGATCAGGGTGCCCGGTCTGGCGGCGAAGGCGTTCTCGGCGCGGGCCTCGGCCACCGGGTCCAGATGGCACGTGGCCTCGTCGAGGATCACGATCCGGGCCGGCGACACGAAGGCCCGTGCGAGGACCAGCAGTTGCCGCTCCCCGGCGGACAACTGGGTCCCCGGGTCGACGAGTTCGGTGTCCAGCCCTCCGATCCGCCCGATCACGGCATCGGCCCCCACCTCCTCGGCCGCGCCGAGGAGTTCGGCGTCGGTCGCGCCCGGCGCCAGGTACCGCAGGTTGTCGCGCACGGTGCCGTGGAAGACGTACGCCTCCTGCGGGACCAGCGCGATACTCCGCGCCCTGAGGATCGGGTCGAGCCGGGTGACGTCCCGCGCCCCGAGCCGTACCGTGCCCGAGGTGGGGGTGTCGAGGCCCGCGAGCAGGCCCGCCAGGGTGGACTTGCCGATGCCGCTGGCGCCGACGATCGCCAGGTGCCCGCCCTCCGGCGCCTCCAGGGAGAGGTCGCGCAGGACGGGCTCGGCGTGCGGGCCGTAGCCGAAGGTGAGCCGCTCGACGGCCAGCCCGAAGCCGTCGGGCCCGGCGGCGGACCCCGTACCGGCCGGCGCCCGCGGCACAGCGCCCCCGGCCTCCGCGAGCCGCGTCAGGGTGCTGCCCAGCTGCGTCCAGTGGCCCCCGACGGACCCGGTGACGGCGGTGAGCGCGGCGATCAGCGAACCCGTCACATAGGTGATCGCGCCGACCAGTTCTCCGGGGCTGATCCGCCCCGTCGACACCAGCCAGGGCCCGGTCAGCAGCAGCGCCAGCAACGGCAGGTGGCCGCCGAGGAAGACGAGCAGCACCCGCACCGCCCCGAACCGGGCCGCCGACACCCCGGCCCGGACGTAGGCGTCCGTCGCCGCCTCGACCTGCCCGACGGTGTGCTCCCGTGCGCCGAGGGCGAAGAGGTCGCGGGCGGCGCCCAGGGCCTCCCCGGTGCGGACGACGACCTGTTCCTCGGCGAGGATCAGCGCGCGGCGCCGGCGCATCGTGGCGCGCAGCGTCAGCGGGAACACCAGCAGGGTGCCGAGCAGGGGCGGCAGGACGACGGCCGCCGCGACCGGGTCGAGGAGGAGCAGTCCGGTGACGGCCGCGACGAGGGTGAGCGCGAGCGGGCGGGCGGTGCGCAGCAGGGTGGCGACGAGGTTGCGCACCAGCTCCACCTGCCGGGTCAGCCGGGCCACGGCGGCGGAGTCGGCGTGGCCCTGCCGGGCGGCCCGGTCCAGGGTGGCGCCGACGAGGGTGCGGACGAGGTGGTCGCGCAGGGGTTCGACGACGGCGGCGAAGTGGGGGAACATCGCGCGTTCCGCCCCGGCCCGTGCCCCGTACAGGACGGCGAGCAGGGCCAGCCAGGCCAGGCCCGTGGAGGGGCGGTCCGCGAGGAAGCCCCGGTCGATGGCGGCGGCCGTCACCCAGCCGGAGGCGAGCGCGGGGGACGCCTCGACCAGGGACCAGGCGGCGAGCCGGGTCAGGGGGCGCCTGCTGCCGTGCAGGCCCGCGCGCAGGAGGCGCAGCCCCTCGGGGCTGACCACACCGTGTCCCGTGTCCGGTCGTTCATCCGGTCGTTCAGACATCGGCTTTCTCCTGTCCGTCGGATGCCGGGGTGTCAGCCTGGGCGAAGACCGCGCGGTACCGGTCGTCGAGCCACAGCTCGGTGTGCGGGGCGAGGGCCCGGATCCGGCCGCCGTCCAGCCAGGCCACGAGGTCGCAGCGGGAGGCGGTCGCGGCGCGGTGGGCCACGACGAGGCGGGTGCGGCCCTGGAGGCGGGTCGTGATCGCGTCGGTGACCTCGGCCTCGGTGACGGTGTCGAGTCCGGAGGTCGCGTCGTCGAGGACGTACACGCGCGCGGGGCGGGCCAGGGCACGGGCCAGGCCGATGCGCTGGCGTTCGCCGCCGGACAGGGGGGCGTCCGCGAGGGGGGTGTCGTAGCCCTGGGGCATGCGGCGGACGAACGTGTCGGCGTGGGCCGCCTGTGCGGCTTCGACGACGTCGGCGCGGTCCAGGTCCGGTCTGCCGCAGATGATGGCCTCGTGGACGGTGGCGCCGGTGAGGGCCGGGCGGTCGAAGGCGTACGTGACCTGGCGGGCCAGGTCGGCCAGAAGAAGGTCGGCGACGGGGACGCCGTCGAGGAGGACATGGCCGCTGTCGGGGTCGGAGAGCCGGCCGACGAGTCCGGCGAGCAGGCTCTTGCCCGTACCGGAGCGGCCCACGAGCGCGACCGAGCGGCCGGCGGGCAGGCGCAGGTCCAGGCGGTCGAGTACGGGGGTGCCGTCGCGGGTGACGGTCACCTCGCGCAGCTCCACCTCGCCCGGTCCGGGCGCGGGAGCGGGCCGGGTGCCGTCGGCGGGGGCGGGGCGGGCGAGGATCTCGGCGAGGCGGGCGGTGCCGGCGCGGACCTGGGCGATCTCCAGCAGGACGTCGATCTGGGAGAGCGCGCCGGAGGCGAGGCCCAGGTATCCGGTGACCGCGAGCAGGTCGGCGGGGTTCGTCCGCCCGGCGGCGACGCCGAGGCCGGCGACGGCCGTCACGAGGACCTGCGTCAGCGGGATCAGCAGCTTCAACTGCCATACGGTGCCCCGCTGGAGGTCCCACAGCGCGTGCCCGGCGCGGGCGAGCTCGGGCAGCGGGGCGAGGACCCTGCCGGTCTCGGCGTCCACGGTCCCGGCGGCCCTGATGGTGCGGGCGCCCGCGAGGGCGGAGAGGAGGCGGGCGGCGATGGTGGACTGGGCCTGGAGGTAGCCGGCCTGCGCGGTGGTCGCGCCGCCGATGAACCGGCGGGACACGAGGACGACGGCCGGTATCGCGAGGGTGAAGACCAGCCCTGCCCAGACGTCGATCCGCCACAGCAGGCCGAGCGCGGCCACGGAACTGGCCAGGGAGATCACCGAGCCCGCGACGGTCACCGTGAGGCCCGCCGTGCCCGGCGCGGCCTGGACCAGCCGGGCCGTGGCGTCGCCGGGCGGCAGCGTCGAGCGGTGGCCGAACGCCAGCAGGTGTCCCACGGTGCGCGTCTGGAGCCAGGCGCCCGCGCGTCCGACGGCCGACGCGCCGAGCGGTGCCGTGGTGACGTCCAGCAGACCGGCCGTCAGCACCGCCGCGCCGAGCAGGGTCACGGGGCGTGCGGCGTCGCCGCCGTCCAGCGCGGCCTTGACGGCCGCCGCGAGCAGGGTGGGGGTGGCCAGGCCCAGCAGCGCCCTGGTGACCATGAGGGCCACCAGGGCGGCCAGCGGGCCCCGGACCCGGGCCGCCGTGCTCAGCAGGAGTGCACGGCTCGCGTCCGGGGCCATGTCGGTCTCTCCTTCGTTCGGGGGGTCCCGCGGGCTACCAGGTGGTGCCGCAGGTGCGGGTGAAGACGTCGTCGAGGGTGATGCCGCAGTTGACCGGCTGCGGGTGCGTCTCCTCGTCGGCCAGCAGTTGCAGGGCGTCGAGGTCGGTGTCGGTCATGTCCGGGGCTCTCCTTCTACTCGACCGAGAACCAGCAGGTGATCTTGCAGGTGCTGCCGCAGGGTTCCGGTTCCAGGACGTCGCCCTCGTACAGGCGGCTCTCCTCGGCGCGCAGGAGCTGGAGCGCGTCCGTCTCGATGTCCATGGGTTCGCGGCCTCCTTTTCTTCTCGTCTTCTCGGGTGGGTGGTGCGGTCAGATGACCTTGCTGAGCTCGCAGGATATTTCGCAGGTAAACGGGCAGGTGACGCCGCATTTGTCCGGGTTCAGGCCGCCGTCGACGTACAGACTGCTCTCCTCGGCAAGGAGGAGCTGGAGCGCGTCCGTCTCGATGTCCATGGGTTCGCGGCCTCCTTTTCTTCTCGTCTTCTCGGGTGGGTGGTG
>NZ_JBLRVY010000047.1:0-69263 GCF_048159485.1 Streptomyces sp. 4F14 | reverse complement strand
GCCGCACCATGCAAGGCAACTGCCCGGCCGGCCACGAGATCCACCCAGCCAACCAAGAGCCATCAGAAACGACCTAGCCGACCTGCGGGTGCATCAGTCGGGCCAGCAGGTCGTCCAGGGTGACCAGTCCGGTGAGCCGTCCCTGTGGGTCGCGGACGACCGCCAGGGTGGAACGGCGGCGGCGAAGTTGTTCGATCGCCTCGGCGACGGTGTGTTCGGGGGCGAGTTCGGGGACCGGGCGGGCGAGGTCGCGGGCCGTGGTGGTGCGGTGGCGGGCGCGGGCGACGAGGGCGTCGCGGGCGTGGACCGAGCCGACGACCGTGTCGCCGTCGCGGACCAACAGGCGGCTGCGGTCGTGGGCCGTGGTGAGGGCGAGGATCTGCTCGACGTCCGCGTCGGCCGGGACCGAGGTGATGCGGGCGGCGGGCACCTGGAGCTCCGTCACCGGGACCTGAGGCTCCGTCAGGGAGTTGGTGATCAGTTCGGAGTCGTCCTTGCTGATCAGGCCGAGCCGCTCCGACTCCTCGACCAGATGGGCGAGTTGCTCCCGGTTGTGGACGGACGCCAGCTCGTCGCGCGGGGTGACCCGGCAGAGCCGGACCAGCGCGTTGCTCAGCGCGTTGAGCGCGCGGATGACGGGGCGGACGGTCTTCACCACGCCCCGGAACATCGGGGAGAGCAGCATCGCCGAGCGCTCGGGGTGCGCGATAGCCCAGGATTTCGGGGCCATTTCGCCGACGACCATGTGCAGGAAGACGACCACGATCATCGCGACGGCGAAGGCGACGCCGTAGCTGAGTGCGCTCGGCAGGCCCAAGTCGTGCAGGAGCGGGTCGAGTTCGTGGGAGATCGCCGGTTTCGACACCGAGCCGAGTCCCAACGTGCAGACGGTGATGCCGAGTTGGGCGCCCGCCAGCATCAACGACAGTTCCCGCATGCCCGCCAGGGCCGCACCGGCGCCGCGTCTGCCCTCGGCGGCCGCCTTCTCCATGCGGTGCCGCTTGGCCGCGACGAGCGCGAACTCGGCGGCGACGAAGAACCCGCTGCCGGCCAGCAGCAACAGGGTCACGAAGAGTGCCATGGGGAAGCTCATGACGACCGCACCTCCAGGCGGACCCGCTCGGGCACGTGCCGGTCGAGCGTACGGACGTCGATCGTGGCCGAACTCCCGTCCGTGAGAACGAGATTGAGGCTGTCCCCGACGGTCGGGAAGCGGCCCAGCCGGTCGACGATCAGACCCGCTACGGTGTCGTAGTCGTCCTCCTCGGGGAGGTGGACGCCGGTGGCCTCGGCGACCTCGTCGAGGCGGCGGCCCGCGTCGACGAGCCAGCCGTCCCCGTCCGCCACGGCGATCTCGGTGATGCGGTCGCTCTCGTCGGCGATGTCGCCGACCAGTTCCTCGGCGATGTCCTCGTAGGTGACGATGCCGGCGACCCCGCCGTGTTCGTCGAGGACGACCGCGAACTCGTCGTCCTGCGTGCGCATGTGTTCCACGGCGTCAGGCAGCGGGAGCGTGTCGGGCAGGAGCAGGGGGCGGCGGGCCACCGTACCGGCGCTCACCCTGTCGAAGTCCCCCGCGGGCAGCGCCATCAACTCCCGCACGCCCAGCACCCCCGCGACGTCGTCGGGGTGGTCGCCGAGCACCGGATAGTTCGAGTGGCCGTGTTTCGCGATGAGTTCGACCGCCTCGGTCAGCGTCGCGTCCTTGCGGAGGAAGACGGCGTCGGCGCGCGGCACCATCACCTCGTCGAGGGTGCGCTCGGAGAACTCCAGTGCGTGGTCGAGGAGTTGGGCGGTCGCGGTGGGCAACTCGCCCTGTTCCCTGGACTCTCCGATGAGGTGGCCCAGCTCCTCCAGCGTCGCGCCGTGGTGCAGTTCCTCGACCGGTTCGATGCCGATCCTGCGCAGCAGCCGGTTGGCGGCGCCGTCGAAGACGCGCACCAGCGGGCCGACGACCTTCAGGTACGTCAGGGTCGAGCCGGCCAGCGCCTTCGCGAGCCGTTCGGGCACGGCGATGGCGAGGTTCTTCGGCGCCAGCTCGCCGATGACCATCTGGACGACGGTCGCGAGGACGAAGGCGAGGACGACCGAGATCCCGCCGACCGCGCCCTCGGGGACGCCGGCGTCGGTGAGAAGCGGTTTCAGCAGCGCGGAGACGGAGGGTTCCGCGATGAAGCCGACGATCAGACCGGTGACGGTGATGCCGAGCTGGGCGCCGGAGAGCATGAAGGAGAGGCGTTCCAGCACCTTCAGGGCGCGGCCGGCTCTCCGGTCGCCCTTCTCGGCGTCCCTCGCGAGAGCCAGCCGGTCGACGGAGACGTACGCGAACTCCTGGGCGACGAAGTATCCGGTCCCCAGGGTGAGGACCAGGACGGCCAGCAGGCCGAGCCAGGCTTCCGCGGCGCTCATCGGACACCACCCCGCCGGGCGCCGCGGTCTATGAGACCCGTAGTACTCAGGGTTGAGCGGGATGGTCGGGGACTGTGCCCCGGGGAGTCCGTCGATCTGGCGGACACGCGTTCACTCCTTGATCAAAGAAACGTTCACTCCGAACGTTCACCTTGGCAACGATTGTGGCCGAGACCCGGTTCCCGTGCCCGCCGGGAGGCCGGCACCACCTGCGCGCCCGGAACCGGGCGGCAACCGTTTTCGGCCGTTCCCGGCACGCGGGCGCGAAGCGCTGCCGTACCCCGCGCCACCGACCCTATGCTGCCTCTACGCGAATGTAGAAGGCTCACGTGTGAAGAAAACTCGCGCGTGGAGGCTCGTGAGAGCCTGTGTCGCATCCCCGGTCGGATCAGCGCACGTCGTCTGGTGCGTGCTATCGCGGCGTGCGCCCGGCCGGGGATGCGACACAGGCTCTCAGGAAGGAGTGGACGCCACGATGGTGTTCAAGCGACTGCTCGGCTCGCTCGGTGTGGGTGGCCCCACGGTCGACACGGTCCTCGGCCCGGCCCCCGTCCGCCCCGGCGGCGCTCTGTCCGGTCAGGTCCACCTCAAGGGCGGGAGCGCCGACTTCGACGTCGAGCACCTCACGCTCGAACTCGTCGCCCGGGTGGAGGTGGAGCACGAGGAGGGCGAGAGCGACGGCGTCGTCGTCTTCGACCGGACCGTCGTCGGCGGCGGCTTCCGGCTCGCCGAGGGCGAGACCCGTAGCGTCCCCTTCACCCTGACGCTGCCCTGGGAGACCCCGGTCACCGAACTGTACGGTCAGCCTCTAGGGGTAGTACTCGGGGTGCGGACCGAGCTGGCCGTCGCTGGCGCCAAGGACAAGGGCGACCTCGACCAGCTCACCGTCACCCCGCTGCCCGCGCAGGAGGCGGTCCTCGAAGCGTTCGGGCAGCTCGGCTTCGGCTTCCGCTCCGCCGACCTGGAGTACGGACGCATCGGCGGGACCGGGCAGCGGCTCCCCTTCTACCAGGAGATCGAGATCACGCCGTCCCCGCAGTACGCGGGCGCCTTCAACGAGATCGAGGTGACCTTCCTGGCCGGCCCCACCGGGGTGGAGGTAGTACTTGAGGCCGACAAACGTGCGGGGTACTCCTCCTCGGACACCCTCAGCCGCCATGTCATCGGCCACCAGGACGTCCGCGACTGGAACGCCGAGGTCGAGGGGTGGGTACGGCAGCTAGCGGAGCACCGCGGGTCGTACGGGTACGGGGGTACGGGGTACGCCGGGCAGGGGGTACCCGGGAGCTACGGGTCGTACGACCATGGCGGCGCCGTCGGCCACGAGGAGCACCGGCGTTCCGGGCCGGGTGTGGGGACGGCGATCGCGGCCGGGGCCGCCGGGCTCGCGGTCGGTGTCGTCGGCGGGATGGTCGCGGCGGAGGTCGTCGACGAGGTCGGCGACTTCTTCGAGGGCGACGACGACGAGGGCGAGGACTGACGTGTTCGGGATCAGTGAGCTGGCGGTCGTCCTGATCGTCGTCATAGCGGTGCTGGCGGCGAAGAAGCTGCCGGAGCTGGCGCGGTCGGCGGGGAAGTCGGCACGGATCCTCAAGGCGGAGGCGCGGGCGGCGAAGGAGTCGGACAACCGGGTGACCCAGGAGGGTGAGGGTACGCCTCAGGTCGTACAGGGGGAGACGGTGAAGCGAGGTGAGGTGCCGCCGGATCAGCGGGCGGCGTCCTGAGGTAGTACCCGTGTAGTACTCAGGTACCCCCTGGTGGGTCAGTCGTCCCCGTGGTGGCGGCGGATCCTGGACGCGACCTCGTTCTGCTCGGTCTCCCACCAGGGGCGTACGCGGTCTGGCTCTTCGGAGTGACCGGGGTGACCCGCGCTACCGGGCTGACCGGCGCGGCCGGTGCCACCGGCGTCGGCGGCGCGCGCGGCGTCCTGGGAGCGGGCGGCGCGGGCCGCGTGCTCCTCGTCGAGGCGGCGGTCGAGCGCCGCCGCCTGGACGCGTTCCGTGCGCGCCCACTGCACGAGGATCGCCAACAGGAAGGGCAGCGCGACGAGTTCGGCGATGCTCAGCATGACGCCGCCGCCGAGCTGCTGGTCGTAGTGGACGCTCGGCGCCCAGTCCGGGTGGTGGTTCAGGTACCACGCGCCCGCGATGAGCGACCCGTGCGTCATGACGACGAGGCCGGGCACGGCGTCGATGACGCCGTCGAGGAAGACCAGCGCGGCCCGCACGGGGTGGGTGCACCAGGCCGGGAGGGTCTCCTCCTTCGTGAGGACGGGTACGACGAAGAGGCATCCGGCGGCGAGGAGGTTGAGGTACATCAGCTCGTGGAGCCAGCCGTCGCGCAGGGCCGTCGAGAAGTACGGCGTGAAGTAGACGGTCAGCTCGGTGAGCAGGACGAGGGCGGTGCTGACCAGGGGGAAGGTGAGCGCCCGTACGACCCGCCCGGTCACCGCACGCCGTACCCGCCCGGCGGCCCGCTCCGGGAGCGCCTCGACCGCCAGGCGCAGCGGGTCCCCGAGCGCGAGGCCGAGCGGTGCGACGAGGTCGAGCAGGATGTTCTGGACGGCGGCGGGCCAGAACAGGACGTGGTCGTACACGGCTAGTCCCGACATCGTGGCGACGAGCAGCGTGCCGAGGCCGAGGACGACGAAGGCGAGCGTCCGGACGACGGGCCAGCGCCCCCGCAGCCGCGCCACGCCCCACCCGTACGCCCCGCCCAGCACGACGATCAGCAGCAGCGCCGGGACGTCGAGCTGCCAGGCGGCGAGGAGGTGGCCGGGGGTGTCGGCGGGCAGGGCGCTCATCAGGGTCGTACCTCTCAGGTATTGCTTCCGGGCAAAACGGTAGTACTACCTCTCAGGTACGACGTACGCGGGCGGGGAGCCGACTACCTGCCCTTGACCTCGACTTTGCTTGAGGTCCCAGGATGAGCCGCATGGACACGAACACGACGGACACGAACACGGCAGCCGCGAACACGACAGTCACCGAAGCGGCCGATGTCGCGGCCATCGAGCGCGTCGTCGCCGAGGTCGAGCGGACCCAGCGCGCCGAGGACGTGGAGGGGTTCCTCGCGCTGTTCCACCCGGAGGCGCTGTGGACGACCGGGCACGGCAAGGTGCTCATCGGCCGCGACACGATCGCCGAGTTCACGCGGTCCGTGCTGCCCGGCTCCAGCGGGGGCGGCGAGGTCAGTTACCGGCCGGTGCACATCCAGTTCCTGCGGCCCGATGTGGCCGCGGTCAAGGTGCGGCAGGTGTACCGGACGGCGGAGGGGGACTCCGAGGGCGCCCCGCTCTACGTGATGACCAGACGGGACGACGGGGCGTGGCTGCTGCACGCGTGCCAGAACACGGGGGTGCAGGCCGACTAGGGCGTGTCAGTGGCCGCCGCGCGGCTCGAAGCAACCGCCTTCCAGGTAGGGGCCGTTGGTCGACACCTGGTAGTTGGTCTTCTGGACGAACGCGGTCACGCAGGCGTCGTCGTGGACGCGCAGGCCGACGCGGGCGCCCTCGGGGGTGACATATCCGCCGTTCTCGTAGCGCGAGTCCATCGGCTTGACCTGGAGCGTGCCGCCGAGGGACTGGCCCTTCGCGTCGAAGTGCTCTTCCTTGTAGCCGAGTTGGAGCATCGCGGTGCGGACGGTCGCCGGGTCCCACTTCTTCTGCTGCCAGAGGTGCTTGAGGACGGGTTCGATGCGGGCGGCTTCGCGCTGGGCGTCGGCGGCGCTCGCGGGGGACATGTCGGCGGGGATGCGGAAGCCGTTGTTCTCGCGGTAGTGGGGGGCGCCGTCGCCGGCTCCGGGTTCGACGTAAGGGGACGCGGGAGGGGCGGAGGGGGTGGGGGCGGAAGGGGAGGTGGGCTCGGGGGAGCCGGAGGTATTACGGCTACTGGGGGTACTACCGGTATCGGAGACACCCGGGGTCTCCCCCGCCGTCGCGTGCTCCTTGCCGCAGCCGGCGAGTGCCAGCGCGATGGCGACGATCAGGGCCGCCGTCGTGGCGCGCTTCCTCATGGGTACCTCCGGCATGCTCATGTCCCCCGTCCTGGGCCGCACTCACGATAGAGGGAGGTGCCGGGCGGGGACGTGAGTACCCGTACTCAGGAGGTAGACGGTTACCTCTCCAGTAGGGCCTTGAGGCGGTTCAGGTCCGCGGTGACCGTCGCGGCGTCCCGTTCGAACTCAGCGTCGGTCATGGTTGGCCCGCGGCGGAGGGTGAAGACGAGTTCGCAGGTCTCGGCGTCGTAGGGGATCACCCTGATGGGGTTGTGGACGGTCTCCCCCGTGGGGAGGGTCACGTAGTGGTCGAGGACGCCGAGGTCGTTGTCCGGGGTGAACGTCACGGTGACGCGGCCGAGGAGGTCGGACCGGGCGACCCATTCGCCGTCGAGCTTCTCGACGGTGTCGCCGAGGCCGTGGGCCCAGGCGGGAAGGTGGGTGGGGTCGGCGACGTAGCCGTAGACCTCCGGAGCGGGACGGGCGATGCGGACGCCGAGGTGGAGGGAGTCGGTGATGTTCATCCGCCGAACGTAGCGAGCGGGCGGTGCGGGAGTCTTGAATGAATCGGACGGTGGCGGAAAGCGGTCGAGAAACAGGACACGGCTGGGAACCGACGCATCAACTTCTACGTTCCTGTAGAAGATATAGGCAGTCAACAGCAGGGCGGCCGGAGCGGACGCCCCTGGTATTGGGAGTGTTCATGGCTCTGTGGGACCGCATCAAGGACTCCGCATCGCAGATGCAGACGCAACTGGTCTCGAAGAAGAACGACCTCAAGAGCGGCGCGTTCCGGGACGCGAGCATGGCCATGTGCGCGCTGGTCGCGGCGGCGGACGGCCGGATCGACCCGTCGGAGCGGCAGCGGGTGGCCCAACTCATCTCGAACAACGAGGTGTTGCAGAACTTCCCGGCGGACGACCTGCGCCGGCGCTTCGAGGCCAACCTCGACAAGCTGACCACCGACTTCGACTTCGGCAAGGTCAGCGTGCTCCAGGAGATCTCCAAGGCGAAGAAGAAGCCGGCCGAGGCGCGCGCCGTCATCCAGATCGGCATCGTCATCGGCGGCGCCGACGGCGACTTCGACAAGGACGAGCAGGCGGTGGTCCGCGAGGCGTGCTACGCCCTCGACCTGCCGCCGCACGAGTTCGACCTCTGAGGTACGCCGATCGGGCGCCGGACTCCGGTATGACGGGGTCTGGCGCCCGAGGGGTAGCTCAGAAGTCGCACCCCTGCCCCCGGACCTCCAGGGGCAGGGCGGCCGTCGGGCGGAGGACCGTAGCCCTCACGGGTCCACCGGCGTGTTCGGAATCCCGCTGTCGATGACACAGTTGTCGGCGGGGTCCTGGGTGTGGGTCTGACTGTCGCCGGGGGCCGTGCCGGACGGCGTGCCCGTGGGCTTCGAGGTGGTGGACGTGGAGGGGTCGCACGAGGCGCCGGAGCCGGTGCTCTGAGCGGGACCGGCGCTCGGGTCAACACCCGTGGCGGTGCCCGGAGTCGCCTCGGCTCCCGTCTCCGGCCCGCCGGTCGGCGGAGTGCCGGTGCCGCCCTCGTCCGTACCGCAGGCGACGAGTGTGCAGGCCAGCACGCCGATGGTGACGGCGAGCCGAACTCGTAAGCATCCGGGCATGAGTTGGCCCCTCCACGTCGTACGTCCGCCAGGGGGCGGACGCCGGTTGGCGCGTCGACGTCAGTAGGTAGAGTACGTGTTGTAGGCGTTGCCGACCCAGGTCGCGAAGTACGGCGAGCGCATCTCGGTCGGGTTGTCGCGGCGTTCGGTGTTGCTGTTCACGCCGTTGACGTACCCGCTGTAGTAGACGTTGTCGTCCTTGCCGAAGATCCAGGGCCCGCCGCTGGAGCCGCCGGTCATGTTGCACGGCATCTTGATCTGGTCGGTGACGGAGGAGCTGCGCTGCGAGGTGGTCGCCGAGCAGAAGTACTGCCACTGCCCGTCGAACGCGCCGGCCGCCGGGTACCCCATCGCGACCATGAAGCGGTCCTTGGGGTAGTTCCACTGGATCCCCAACCCGCCCACGGCGTTGACGAGTTCACCGGAGGAGTTCGGCGAGGTGATGACGATGCCGACGTCGTAGCCGAAGTTCCCGCTGTTGATCCACCCGTTGAACGCGACGAGCGTCTCGGCCCACCAGGTCCCGTACGGCCGGTTGCCGTAGTTGTAGTACGGCACGAACTGCCAGTTGGAGGCCCAGCCTTGACCGGGACCGCCGTGGACGCAGTGCCCGGCCGTGAACACCATGTTCTTGTTGGTGCTGTTGACCGCGGAGCCGGAGCAGACGTAGTCGATGCCGTCGGAGCCGCGGTAGAAGACCTTGCCCACGACCTGAGTCGCCGTGACCTTCAGCTTCGGCGTGCCGGGCTTGACCTGAACTCCCTTACCCGCGACGGGTTCTGACCCCGTCGTCGCTCCACCGATCGCTTCCTCGATGACGCTGTCCGGTACGGACGTCCCCACGGCCTTCGGCGGTACGGCCGCCGCCATGCGCTCCGGCGTCCAGTACTGCGCGGTCAGCGCCTGGGCGCCGGGTGAGACCCGGTGTTCAACGGCCCCCGAGGCAGCGGTTGTTGCGTGGCCCTCGGCGGCGACGACCGTCGACGGTGCGAAGGCGAGGCCGAAGGCGACGCCGACAGCGAGCAGGAATCTACAGCGTTTGCGTAACACGTGACACCCTCCCCATCCAGTGGCATGTCCACGCAAGCCTCCAAAGTCTGTGCAAGTCCTGTCAATGGGTTCAACAGGGTCGCGGGGCCGGATATCGACGCGGAGGAGTCGGGGAGGGAGGAATCAACACACGCTGGCCGCACCAGGGGTGACGGTACGTCACTTCCCGTTCGCTGGAAGGTAGTTGGAGGCGTGCCTGCAACGCCGAGACCCCTCTCCGAGAGGTGCGGAGAGGGGCCGGATATCGCCGTATCAGTTGCCGAACTGGCTGAGGAAGGAGGCCCAGGTGTCACGGGAGGTGGTGAGGAGGGGGCCGTCGGAGAGCTTGCTGTCACGAACGACGAGGCCGGAAGGGGCGGTCAGGGCGACCTCGACGCACTGGCCTTCGCCGATCGTGTAGGACGACTTCCAGAAAGGGCTGACTACCTCAATCACGATCCGTCTTCCTTGGCGCTTCGCAGCGCGCTCCGGATAAGTCGCGCGCTCGCTTCGGGTGATAGCGCCGTCGATCGTAGTAGGTCGTACGCGTCGCTGTAAGCGACCAGCCCCTCAGGTTCCTCAAGGATCGAACTGCCCCACAAGTTCTCCACGTGCACAGCTTCCACAACCGGTTCGGCATCGAAGGTGAAGGCCGAGAAGGCGTGCGACGCGGCAATGGCTCCGGCGCCGAACGGGAGCACCTGGATGGTGACGTTCTTCCGCTTCCCAGCCTGGAGAAGCGCGGAGAGTTGTTCCCGGTGGACCTCAGGCCCGACGATCGGGTACCTGATGAGCGACTCCCAGAGGACGGCGGAGTAGCGCGTTCCGCCCTCGCTGATCGTGGCCTGCCGCTTGATGCGCGCCTCCGTCAGGTAGGCGGAGCGCTCGGGGCTCACGAATCCGGGCAGCGTGGTGAACACCGTGTCCATGTAGGCCGGCGTTTGCAGGATCCCGGGGATCAGCACCTGCTGCCACTCGCGGATGTACGTCGCGTCGTTCTCCAACCCGATGTAGTCGACGTAGTCCGGCCGTAGCTGATCGGCATACTCCGTCCACCACCCTTTCGGCTTCGGGTTCTTCGCCAACTCCTCCAGCTTGGCCCGCACTTCCGGGTCGGCCACCCCGTACGCGTCCAGCAGCAACCGCACCTCGATGACGCGCGGCGTCGCATGCCCGGTCTCAAATCGGCTTATCCGCGCCTGACTTGTGACGATGACCTCGGCAGCCTGCGGCTGATCCAGCTTCGCCGCCTGCCGATACCTCTTCAGCGCCGCGCCAAGTCGCCTGCTGCGCACCGTCGGCCGTCCACCTGCGGGCATGTCTGCCTCCCCTCTCGCCGCCACCATGCCACACGCTCCGTCAACCCAAGGCCAGCATCACACGATCGAGTGACACCTCTGCATGCATTCATGAGTTCTGATTGCGGCGGTCCTCGATCCGCCCCTAGCCTCATCAGCAACAGGCCGTTGTTCCACGGCCCTTGACTGGCGAGCCGTCAGGAGGCAATCCCCATGCCCGACACCGTCACCTTCCAGATCCCCAAGCACCGCCGCCACGTCCCCACCGCCCGCCACCGCATCCAAAAGGCCCTCGCCGACTGGGGAGTTGACCCCGACCTCGCCGACGCCGTGACCCTCGCCGCCAACGAACTGGTCACCAACTCCGTCGCCCACTGCAAAATCCCCCTCGTCCGCGTCGAGGTCACCCTCCGCCTCACCCCCGACCACCTCCACCTCACCGTCGCCGACCCCGACCGCGACCACCTCCCCCACCTCACCCCCGTCACCCTGGAGGACGAGGGCGGCCGGGGCCTGATCCTCGTCGACCGCCTCGCCAGCGACTGGGGCCACGCGACGGGCCCGTACACGAAACACGTGTGGGCGACCTTCACCCTGCACCCGGCGAGGGAATGTGGTCCGGCGGATCTCTGAGGCACTGACACGACGGCAACCGACGCCGAACAGCCCTGCGTCCCAACGGAGTTGGAGTAACCCCGCTCGACCTCACAACGGCGTGGCCGCGTGCAGGATCACGAACATCGTCACCGCCGAGTTCGCCGACGACATCGCCGATACGGCCGTCCCCGCCGCCGCTCCCCACGCCGCGAGCCCCACCCCCGTGAACACGGACGGCCAGTGCCGAACGGACGGCTCGGGACCCAGAAGTGCCGCCACCCGGCGGGGAATTGGGCCCGGCGCTGCAAAGCCGGCGAGTGCCGGAACCGGTGCGCCACGCGACAGCAACGCCGCTTTCCCGATCGCCCGCGCGACCGTACGGCGGCTGCCGGTCACCGCCGCCGCCTCCTCGTCCGCCCAGCGTTCCGCCGTATAGGAGACGGCAGTTGAGAGCGGTCGCAGGAACGGGTTGGCGCGGGCGGCGAGTTGGACGGTGAGCAGGTACCGGTGGTGCCGCGCGGTGAGGTGCGCGCGCTCGTGCGCGAAGAGGGCCCGGCGTTCGGCCGGGTCGAGGCTGCCGAGGAGCGCCGTGGTGACGACGATGCGGTCCCGGCGGGCGCCGGGAAGGGCGTACGCGTAGGGGATGTCGTCCCGTAGTACCGCTACCTCTGTGGAGGGAAGCCCGGCGAGTGCTCGATGCGCGCGGCGGCGGAGGCGGAAGTGGCGCCAGGCGGTGCGGGCACAGACCCCGGCGACGGCGAAGAGCGCGGGGATGGCGGCCTTGCCCGCGAACTCGTCGTAGGGGACGGCCGCGCGGACCTCGGGGTCGGACCAGCCGTCGGGCAGGGGGTTACCTGGGAGTTGCGCCGTTCCGACGACCATCAGAAGAGCCAGGCAGACCGTGCTGCACAGGGCCATGACCGCGGCCATCGCGGTGAGCAGGCGGGTCGCGGTGCGGGGGTGGAGGTGCTGTTCGGCGAGGCGCGCTATCGGCCAGGCCGTGAGGGGCAGGATCAGCGGGAGGAAGACGAAGAACCCCATGCGGCGTCAGTCTTTCCCTTCGCTCCCGGCCTCGCCCAGCAGCTCCCGCAGCAGCCGTTCGTCGTCCGCGCCGAGTCCGGTGACGAAGCTGGCGAGCACCGCCTCACGGTCGCGTTCGCCGTCGAGGACCTTGCGCATCTTCCGTGCCGCGAGGCCGGCTTGGTCGGAGGCGGGGGTCCAGGCGAAGGAGCGGCCGGCGCGCTCGCGGGTGACGGCGCCCTTCTCCAGGAGGCGGGTGAGGATCGTGATGACGGTCGTGTACGCCAGATCACTGCCGAGGCGTTCTTGGACCCAGCCCGCCGTCGCGGGACCCTCCGCCGCGCGCAGGGCCTCCAGGACGAGCGCTTCCAGTTCGCCCTGCCCCCGTCGCCGGGGACGCTGTTCGTGGTCCGTCACACCCTGTCTCCTCTCCCCCGCACGATGTACCTCCCGAGGTGTACCTCCATGGTATCGGCGCACCCCCTACCCGCCCTCCGTTTACTTCTACAGTGATGTAGATTTAATGGTCAGGGTCGATCCCCGCGGATCACCCTCGCGACCTACGGTCGTAGTACCCCGACCCCCGAGGAGGAGTGCACAGTGGGAGTAACCCTGTCCAAGGGCGGCAACGTCTCGCTCAGCAAGGAGGCTCCCGGCCTCACCGCCGTCCTGATCGGGCTGGGCTGGGACGTCCGCACCACCACCGGCACCGACTACGACCTCGACGCCTCCGCACTGCTGCTGGACGCGGCCGGGAAGGTCGCCGCCGACGCGCACTTCATCTTCTACAACAACCTCACCAGCCCGGACGGCTCCGTCGAGCACACCGGCGACAACCTGACCGGCGAGGGCGACGGCGACGACGAGACGATCAAGGTCAATCTGGCCGGCGTACCCGCCGACGTCGACAAGATCGTCTTCCCGGTCTCCATCCACGACGCCGACAACCGCGGCCAGAGCTTCGGCCAGGTCCGCGGCGCGTACATCCGCGTCGTCAACCAGGCCGGCGGCCAGGAGATCGCCCGCTACGACCTGTCCGAGGACGCGTCCACCGAAACCGCCATGGTCTTCGGCGAGTTGTACCGGAACGGCGCCGAGTGGAAGTTCCGCGCCATCGGCCAGGGCTACGCCTCCGGCCTGCGCGGCATCGCGGCCGACTTCGGCGTCAACGTCTGAACCACCGCCGGATGTACGGGAATCGCCCCAAGGGGATCACCTTGAGGGGGCCGCTGCGAGAGGTCACCGCCGGGTGACCTCTCGCAGCGCTCCCCGCCCCGTCCCCTGGAGTGATCCCCCTCCACCTCTTCCACCACCGGGAGACCGTATGGCCGTCCCGCACCACCTCCGCCCCGAAGACCGAGCGGACTACGAGGAGACCCTGCGCCTGGCACTCGTCAGGACGGGCCAACGCGCCCTCAAGGAACAGGCGTTGGCCGACGCCGACACCATCACGGCGGCAGCCTCGGACGAGTACGCCGCGTACGTCGCCCTGCGCCGGGACGCGAGCCGCCACCCCGCCGCGCAGAGCAGCACCGCCCTCGCTGCCCTCGCCGTCCTCACGCCGATCATCTCCGCCACGTCGGCCGTCTTCCTCCTCCTCGCCGGCTACATCCTCCAACTCGCCGACGTCTCCGCCCCGTTGCCCGCCTCCCTCATCACCGCGGGCTGGATCCTCGCCACCGTCGCCGTCCTCACCACCCTCCTCGCCGTCGCCGCCGTCTTCCGCACAGCGCTCCGCGCCCGCCGCGGCCCAGCCTCACCGGCCGACATCGAACAGGCCCGACTGGAGTGGAAACGGGCGTTGCTGGAGCGGGGGTTGGTGCCGTACCTGTCGGGGTCGGGGGACAACTCGGGGCGCACGGCGACGGGTTGACGTCATCGCGCTGCACGGCGGGGAGTTGCCGTGAGCGGAGGGCGAAGCCGACGGGATCGGTCCGCGCGGCGGGGAGTCGCCGCGGGCGGAGAGCCGTGAGTGGAGAGCCGAGCCGACGCGATCGGGCCGCACCACAGAAGAGCGCCGCGAGCGGGCCGCGCACAGGAGGTCGCCGCGACCAAGGTGGCGTCACTCCAAGTGGTGCAGAGCCACCCGGACCGCGCTCGTCCGAGTGCCCTGCGACCGCCGGCTCGGCCGAAGCCCACGCCGCTGCGTGGGCCGGTCGGCGCGGCGGGGCCACCCGGCCCTGGGTCGACGGGTCGGACTCGGCCGCGATCTGCGAAGCCTCGACCTGCGAAGCCTCGACAGCCGAGCGCCTCCACCACTTGGCGGGACGCCACCGCGACCAAGCCGCGCCACGAGAAGTCGCGCCGCGAACGCGCCGCCCCGCAGGGAGCCGACGCAGAGCGGGCCACCCCGGCCGGGAGCCGACACACCCGGCGCCCACTTCGGCGGGCCGCCCCCGGACGCCGCGAGCCGGATCCCCCTCACGGCGGCTCCGGCTCATTCAGCCCCAAGCCCCAAGCCCGAAGTCCCAAGCCTCAGGGCTCAGACGCGAGGCGCACCCGCCCCTCAGCCGTAGACAACCACCCGCGGCTGCACCGTCCCCACAGCCCCGGGAGACGTGACCGTCAGCCGGTACACCTGCGTCAGCGTCTCGCCCGGCGCAAGCGTGCGTTGCGCCGTCACGAGGTCCGTGTACAGCGTGCCGGTCTGCGTGCCCGGGGTCACCGCGCTCCAGCAGCCGTCGGCCTTGCGCAGCTCCAGCTTGACGTCGACCGGCTTCAGGAAGGGGCCCGAGTCCGGTGAGACGAGCAGGAGTTGGGGGGCGACTATCAAGTCGGACGCGGTGGTGTTCGCGTAAGTGACCGTGAACTCGTGGCTCTTGCCGTCGGTGGGCAGCGCGCTGCCCGCCTGGTCCACGAAGTCGACGGGTACGGGGGCCGGTTCGGCGGCCGCGGTGATGGGGGTGGCCGCCGGGGCGGCGGGTGCCGCGAGGGCGGGAGTTGCCGTGGCCAGGCCGCCCGCGAGGGCCGCGAGGAGGGCCAGGGAGGCGATTCTTGCCCCGGTGTGGGGGAACGGGACTTTCTTCACGGTGCTGTCCGGTCTCTTTCTGGTCGGTCCTTCTTGAGTGCTTCGGACGTACTGCAAGGTCCGAGTATTCCCGAGCACTTTCACTCTTTGCCTTCGGGATGCCTGCCCGTTCACCGCACAGGCCGAAGCCGCTCCACAAAGAGTTCACATTCATAGACAATGATCAAGTACATGACTCTTGACGTGTCCACACCGTGAGCCTACTTTCCAGAGAAAGCGCTTGCTATCGCCTGGATACCCCAGATCCAGAAGTCCTACCTGTTCACGTACACACCCCGCAGTCATGTACTCGAACGGAGCCGCACGATGCACCAGCGATCAGTGAGAACAGCCGCCCTCGCCTCCTCCGCCCTCCTGGCCGGCACCCTCGTCGCCTTCACCGGCACCGCCCCGGCGAACGCCGCGACCGTCCGCCACGAGGCCGAGACCTCCCCGGCGGTCTGCACCGGCACCATCGACTCCGACTGGGCCGGTTTCTCCGGAAGCGGATTCTGCAACGGGACCAACTCCACGAGCGGATATGCCCAGTTCGCCGTCAATGCGGCGGTCGCCGGGACCGCGACCCTCAACATCCGCTTCGCGAACGGGACTTCGGCCGCCCGCCCGGCCTCCCTCGCCGTCAACGGGACGACCGTACAGACCCCGTCCTTCGAGGCGACCGGCGCGTGGACGACCTGGGTCACCAAGACGCTGACCGTCAGCCTCAACGCGGGCAGCAATACGATCCGGTTGACGCCGACGACCGCCGAGGGGCTGCCCAACGTCGACTACGCGGAGGCGACGACGACCGACTCGACGACGCCCCCCGCGACCGGCGCGATCTACGTCTCCCCGGCCGGCACCGACAGCGCCGCCGGCACGCAGTCCGCGCCCACCACGCTCACCTCGGCGATCAGCCGCGTCACCGCGGGCGGCACGATCTACCTCCGGGGCGGGACGTACAACCAGTCCGCCACCGTGACCATCCCGGCGACCAGCAACGGGACTTCGGCGGCGCGGACCACCCTCACCGCGTATCCGGGCGAGACCCCGGTGCTCAACTTCTCGGCGCAGACCGAGAGTTCGTCGAACCGGGGGCTCCAGCTCTTCGGGTCGTACTGGAAGGTCTACGGGGTCGTCGTCGAGCGGGCGGGCGACAACGGGATCTACGTCGGCGGCAGCCACAACGTCATCGAGCGGACCATCACCCGCTACAACCGTGACACCGGGCTCCAGTTGGGGCGGATCGCCTCCTCCACACCGAGCAGCCAGTGGCCCTCGGACAACCTGGTCCTCAGCGCCGAGTCGCACGACAACGCCGACTCCGACGGGGAGGACGCGGACGGGTTCGCGGCGAAGCTGACGACCGGGACCGGGAACGTGTTCCGGTACGCCGTCGCGCACAACAACATCGACGACGGCTGGGACCTCTACACCAAGCCCGACACGGGTCCGATCGGGCCGGTCACCATCGAGGACTCCCTCTCCTACAACAACGGCACGCTGTCCGACGGCACGGTCAACTCCAATGGCGACCGCAACGGTTACAAGCTCGGCGGCGACGACATCGCCGTCAACCACGTCGTACGCCGCAGCATCGCCTACCGCAACGGGAAGCACGGGTTCACGTACAACAGCAACCCGGGCTCGATGGCCGTCTCCAACAACCTCAGCATCGACAACGCGACCCGCAACTACTCGTGGGACGCCGGGACTTCGGTCTTCCGCACCAACACGTCCTGCCGGTACGCCGTCAGCGGCTCCAACGACAAGACCATCGGGGACGCCGACAGCACGAACCAGTTCTGGACCGGCACCAACGGCTCACGCTGCTCGTCGAGTTGGTCCGGCGCGCTGAAGTGGTCGTTCGCCTCGGACGGCAAGCTGGTGGTGACGCTGGGCGGGGCGGTCGTGACACTGTGACCCGCTGAACGACCCGTACGGCGTGCGGGCCCGCCTCTTCCCAAGGCGGGCCCGCACGCGGCGACTTCGGCCCGCCCCGCAACGCCAGGTCGGCGAGCAGCCGGTCACTGCCGGGCGGGGTCAGATCCTCGTCGCCGTAGCCCGACGTCCGCAGGTTCGCGGTGCAGTTGGCGAGGCCGAGGCAGGGCGCCACCCGCTCGACGGCCAACTCCCGGGCCCGTACCGGGTCCTCGTCCAGGGCGACCTTCTGCTCGGTCGCCAGCAGCGGCCCCTCGCCGAGGATCTCCCGGGTACGACGCGTGTGCTCCGGGGTGACGAGGTACGGGTGTGCCCCGGCCGTCCGATCCCCCGCCAGCCGCGTCACCTTGAGCCCGAGCGCCGCCAACACCCGGCGACTGACCGGGACTTACGCCTCGCCCCTTCTTCCGACCGCCATCGAATTACTTCCTCGTCTCACCACGGCACCCCCTCCCCATGCACCACCTCCATCCGCGACACCGCCCTGGTCAGCACCACGTACAGCCGATGCCACCCCCGCTCCTCCCCCGCCACGATCGCCAGCGGCTCGACGACCACCACATGGTCGTACTCCAGCCCCTTCACCACCCCGGCGGCGACGACCTCGACGCGCTCGCCCGACAGGCTCTGGAACCGGTCGACTTCACCGTCGGCGGCCACCACTCCCACCGACCCCTCCGAGGCCAGCGCCCGCCGCACCGCGGCCGCGACCGCGTCGTACAGCTGCCCTTCGGCCCGGGTGACGCGCAACTCCCCGCCGCCACGCAGGGAACGGGCGGCGGGGACCTCGACGTCCAGCCGTTCCAGCACCTGGTTCGCCAGGTCCAGGACGACGCCGGGCACGCGGAAGCCGACGGTGAGCGGCACCACGACGGCGTCCGGTTTCCCGAGGTGCCGCATCTGGTCGCGCCACGACCGGGCCGCCCACGCCGTGGTGCCCTGGGCGAGGTCGCCGAGGACGGTCAGGGAGCCGAACTCGACGCGGCGGGCGACGGCGCGGCACTCCATCGGGGAGAGGTCCTGGGCCTCGTCGACGACGATGTGACCGTACCCGTCGGGGTGGGCGATGAGACCTGAGACCTCGTCCAGAAGGACCAGATCGGCGGCGGACCAGCGGACCGACTTCCAGGACCGGGCGGGCCGCGCCCAGACCAGCACCGCGCGCTCCTCGGCCGACAGCAGGTCACCCCCGTACCGCTCCAACTCCTCGGTTCCGCGCAGGAGTTCGTACACCACTTCCTCCGGCCGGGCCTTCGGCCACACCGCGTCGACGCAGCCGCCGACCGCCCGCTCCACCCGTCGTACCCAGGTACCGTTCCGGGTCCCGCTGCGGCGCTCCGCCTCCGCCCGCATCCGGACGACGATCCGGGTCCGCACCCGCTCGCGGCCGACCTCGTACGGCGGCTCCTCGGCGAGCACGTCCCGGACGATCCCGGCGACCTCCCCGGCCGGGACGCGCCAGCGGTACGACCCCTCCTGGACCACGGCGCCCTGCGCGTCGTCCGCGCGGACCCGGCCGTACAGGGCCCGGCGTAGTACCTCAGCGGTACGGGGATCGTGCTTGACGACGGCGGCGGCACGGGTGTCCGTGCCGGTGACCGGGTGGAGGGCGATCTCTTCGAGGAGGGTCGACTGCCGGACGCCGGTCTCGCCGAGGGCGGGGAGCACCTCGGAGATGTACGAGAGGAAGGTGCGGTTCGGGCCGAGGATCAGCAGGCCCGCGCGCTGGATGCGGCGGGGGTGCGTGTAGAGGAGGTAGGCCGCACGGTGCAGGCCGACGGCGGTCTTGCCGGTCCCGGGTGCGCCCTGGACACAGATCGAGTCGCCGAGTCCGGCGCGGACGAGGTCGTCCTGCTCGGGCTGGATGGTCGCGGCGATGTCCCTCATGGGTCCTACCCGGGGACGCTCCAGCTCGCGGGCGAGCAGCCCGGTGACGCCGGCACCGTCATCGGCGTACCCCTTCGGAGCCACTCCCCCGTGCAGCTCCCCGGATGTAGTACCCGTACGACTCCTGGCCGCGCCCCCGCCCGGCCGCAGCCACTCGTCCTCCAGCCCTGTCAGGTCCCGTGAGTCGCCCCGGCTGCCCGCCGCCCAGCCGAACCGCCGCCGGACGTCCACACCCTGTGGATCACGGGCCGACGCCTGGTAGAAGGCCCGGGAGACCGGGGCCCGCCAGTCCACCACCAGGGGCGGATCCGCGGGCTGCTCGCTCACCCGCACCCGCCCCACGTGGTGCGCCCGCCCGTCGCCGAAGTCCAGCCGCCCGAAGAACAGCGGCCCCTCCGGCAGCTCCTTCAACTCCTTTGCATGGCTGCGCAGTTGGTAGCCCAGAACCTCCGCGTCGGCGCCGGACGCGGACGCGTTCTCACCGATCACGACCTGTTCGTCGGCGCCGCTCACCATCGCCTCGAAGGCGGTCCGGCAGCGGTCGTGGTGGGCTCGTTCGTCCCGTAGGGACGTCTCCAGGTCAACCTCGCCAGTCATAGAACGAGGCTAACCCCAAAACTTAACCGAGTCACATTTTTAACTGGACTTATCGTGGAGTACTTCGCGCGCCTGGTCCGCCGCCCGTCTAATACTTTCGGAGACGTGGTCCATGAACCGGGCCATGTTCTCCAGCCGCACGGCGGCCGGCGACCCCACCCCCAGTACCCCCACCCCCTGACGGGCGACGCCCCCCAGGTAGGCGGTCGCCTTCGCGCTGGCGATCGTCGACTGGTACATGACGTCGTCGTCGACGACGTACCTCTCGCGTCGCCTGCCCCCCTCCTCCCGCTCCCGCCGCACCAGCCCCTGGTTCTCCAGGAACGCGATCGCCTTGGACACGGACGCCGCGCTGATCCCCAGCCGCCCGGCCAGTTCCCCGGCGGTCAGGCTCCCGCTGTCGGTGACGTACAGCGCGGCCAGCACCCGGGACGTCATGTTCGGCAACCCCTGCTGGGTGAAGAGCGTCGCGAACGCCTCCTCATACTCCCGCACGGCCTCCATGTCCCGCCCCTCGACCGCCGCCACCGTGCCGGCCTCCCGGGGTGCGGCCTTCTTGCGCCGGTGGGCCCGCGTCTCGGTGGCCCGGTGCGCGAGGTCCGCGCGATACCCAACCGGCCCACCGTTGCGCATGACTTCACGCGTGACCGTCGATGTCGGCCGGTCGAGCCGCCGCGCGATCTCCGCGTAGGCGAGCCCGTCCCCCAACCCCACCGCGATCTGCTGACGCTCCTGCTGAGTGAGCCTGCCTCCCGGCATCACAACCTCCTCCACGGACTTCCACGTACTCGCCCAGCATAGCTTTCACCCCACGTCCATTGCAACGCACACTCAGGCGCACGTTGCGTTGAAAGCATCACCGTTGCAACGATTTCTAGACTCTGACCTGCAGTGACGAACCTCCATCGCAACGAACTCATTGCCAGATCCGGCAACGCAACGTAGCTTTTCCAATGTCAGAAACGGCGAACGCGCAGCCGGACACACAACGGACCGAAGGACAGAGACCATGCAGAAGTTCGAGACCCCCGCCGCCATCACCGCCGCCCTCACCGTCTCCGCCGGCCGCATCCAGCTCATCGCCGCCGACCGCACCGACACCACCGTCGAGATCCGCCCGGCCGACTCCACCAAGTCCCGCGACGTGAAGACCGCCGAGCAGACGACGGTCTCCTACGACGCCGCCGTGGGCGTCCTGCGCATCGACACCCCGGCGCCGAAGAACCAACTCCTCGGCGGCCTGGGCTCGGTGGAGGTCACCGTCCAGCTCCCCGCCGGCTCCCATGTCGAGGCCACCTCGGACGCCGCCGAACTGCGCGGCGTCGGCCGCCTCGGCGACGTCACCTTCAAGGGTGGCTACCGCGAGGTCAAGCTCGACGAGGCCGCGAGCGCCCAACTCGCCGCCCACGACGGGGACATCACCGTCGGCCGCCTCACCGGGCCGGGCGAGATCAGCACCCAGCGCGGCACCGTCCGCGTCAACGAGGCGATGCGCGGCACCCTCGCCCTCAGCACCCAGCAGGGCGACATCGAGGTCGTCGCCGCGCAGGGCGTCTCCGCCTCCCTGGACGCCGGGACCTCCTTCGGCCGGGTCTCCAACTCCCTGAAGAACGACGGCACTTCCACGCTCTCCATCACCGCCACCGTCGCCCAGGGCGACATCACCGCCCGCAGCCTCTGAACCGCAGCACCGACAAGGGGGTCCCTCTCATGACCGAACTGGCCATCGCCGCAAGCGGATTGCGCAAGTCCTACGGCGACAAGAACGTCCTCGACGGCATCGACATCGCCGTACCGGAAGGCACCGTCTTCTCGCTGCTCGGGCCGAACGGCGCGGGCAAGACCACCGCCGTGAAGATCCTCTCCACGCTGATCACCCCGGACGGCGGACAGGCGCGGATCGCCGGGCACGAACTCGCCACGCAGGCCCAGGCGGTACGGTCCACGATCGGTGTCACCGGCCAGTTCTCCGCGGTCGACGGACTGATCACCGGCGAGGAGAACATGCTCCTCATGGCGGACCTCCACCACCTCTCCAGGAGCGAAGGGCGGCGCGTCACGGCCGAGTTGCTGGCCCGGTTCGACCTCACCGACGCCGCGAAGAAGCCGGCGTCCACGTACTCCGGCGGTATGAAACGGCGTCTCGACATCGCGATGACCCTCGTCGGCGGCCCCCGTGTCATCTTCCTCGACGAACCGACGACCGGGCTCGACCCGCGCTCCCGGCACAACATGTGGCAGATCATCCGGGAGCTGGTGACCGACGGCGTCACCGTCTTCCTCACCACGCAGTACCTGGAGGAGGCCGACGAACTCGCCGACAAGATAGCGGTGTTGAACGGCGGGCGGATCGTCGCGGAGGGCACCGCCGAGGAGTTGAAGCGGCTCGCCCCGGGGGGCCACGTCAGACTCCGGTTCGCCCACCCGGCGCCGTACCAGGACGCGGTCGCCGCGTTCACCGAGGCGAGCCGGGACGACGACTCGCTCACCCTCCAGATCCCGAGCGACGGCAGCCAGCGCGAACTGCGGGCCGTACTCGACCGGTTGGACGCGGCCGGGGTCGAGGCCGACGAACTCACCGTGCACACACCGGACTTGGACGACGTGTTCTTCGCGCTGACCGAGAGCGCGAGCGGTGCGGCCGAGGCGACCGGCACGACCGGCGTCGTGACTGCCGGCGCCTAGACCGCCTCCTCACGGTCCCCGTCGCCCCGACAGCCGACGCCCGGACCGGCACCGAGACCCGCACCCGGACCGCCGGCGGCGAGCCCGCCGGCGTCCGCGCCACCAGCACCGCCACCACGCCCACCAGCACGCCAACTCCCCGCAGGAGAACGTCAGATGAGCACCCTCGCCCTCGCCGCCCGCGACTGCTCCACCATGCTCCGCCGCAACCTGCTGCACGCCCGCCGCTACCCCTCCCTCACCCTCAACCTCCTCCTCACCCCGATCATGCTGTTGCTGCTGTTCGTCTACATCTTCGGCGACACGATGAGCGCGGGCATCGGCGGCGGGGGCCGCTCCGACTACATCGCCTACATCGTCCCCGGCCTGCTCCTGATGACCATCGGCTCCACCACGATCGGCACCGCGGTCTCCGTCTCCAGCGACATGACCGAGGGCATCATCGCCCGCTTCCGCACCATGGCGATCCACCGCGGCTCGGTGATCGTCGGGCACGTCATCGGCAGCGTCTTGCAGTCAGTCGCGAGCGTCGTCCTCGTCGGGGCCGTCGGCGTGGCCATCGGCTTCCGCTCGACCGACGCGACCGTCCTGGAGTGGCTCGCCGCGTTCGGCCTGCTCGTCCTGTTCGCGACCGCCCTCACCTGGATCGCCGTCGGAATGGGCCTGGTCAGCCCGAACGTCGAGGCCGCGAGCAACAACGCGATGCCGATGATCCTGCTGCCGCTGCTGTCCAGCGCGTTCGTGCCGGTCGACACGATGCCCGGCTGGTTCCGGCCCATCGCCGAGTACCAGCCCTTCACCCCGGCGATCGAGACCCTGCGCGGCCTTCTCCTCGGCACGGAGATCGGCAACAACGGCTGGCTCGCGATCGGTTGGTGCGTCGGCCTCACGGTCCTCGGCTACTTCTGGTCGACCGCGAAGTTCGAGCAGGACCCCAAGTAGGCGTCATGGCAAGGCTGTTCACACCCGGGCGGCGCACCTCGGCAACAGGCCGACGTGCGCCGCCCGTTCCGCGTACGGAGGCGTACGGAGACGTCCGGCACCAGCAACCGGCAGACGTACGCGGCCAGTTCGACGTACCCCCCTCACCCCGAAGCCCCCTCCCCCGGCTCCCCCACCGCACGCGCCAGCACCCCGAACGCCCGTTCCGCCGCCGCCACCGCGTCCCCCCGGACCTCCTCCACCGACTCCCCCTCCGCGATCCGGCGCCAGTTGTCCAGCGCGAGGATCCTGCGGACGGCGATGATCTGCCCGGCCGCGAGGCGGGCCGGGAGGTCTCCGCCGAGGGCCTCGCCGAGGGCCTCCTCGGAGCGCTCCAGGAAGCCGTACAGCCGCGCGACCAGCGAGGGCGTGCCGTAGAGCAGGGCGTAGTACTCCCGTACCTGAGGGTGATCGTTCAGGCCGGTGACCGGGTCGTTCGCCGCCAGCCCCGCCAGGAAGTGCCGCCGCAGCGCCACGACCGGCGTAAGCCCCCGCTCGCGCCCGGCGCTCACCACCTCGGCCGGCTCCCGCTCGTGGTCCGCGAGGCGGTGCAGGACCAGGTCCTCCTTCGCGGGGAAGTACCGGAACAGCGTCGGCTTCGAGATCTCCGCGGCGGCGGCGATCTCGGCGACGGACACCTCGTCGAAACCCCGCTCGATGAACATCCGCACGGCGATGTCCGACACATCCCGGTACATCCGCTGCTTCTTGCGCTCCCGCAACCCGCTCTCACTCATGCCACGAGCGTACGCAGCACCGCCCCCGCGGGGTCTCATCCGGTGAGCGCGAGCCCCAGGTAGGGGTTGGCGGCGCGGGGCACGGGCAGGCCCAGGACGTCCAGAGCGGCCTTCAGGGTCTGGCCGTACGAGTCGACCGCACGGCGGACGTTCGGGGCTTCGAGCGCCTCGCGGCTGACGAGGCGGTCGAGGTCGATGTAGGCGGAGCGGACGATCTCCAGCCAGCGGTACACGAGCCAGTCGTTCTCCCAGCCGGCGACCCGCTCCTCACCCAGCCGCTTCACCCAGCGCTCGAACATCCGCTCCCTGATGGCCTGTTTGGTCGGTGTGAGGTGCATGTGCCGGACCAGGTCGTAGAGGGGGTCTCCGACGAGTGCCAACTCCCAGTCGATGATGGTGAATTCGGCGGAGTCGTGCCGCACGAGGTTCCAGGGGTTGAGATCGCCGTGCAGCAGCGAGGGCGCACGGCGCGTGATGCGGTGGCGGCGCAGCAGCTTGTCCAGCAGGTCGGCGTCGGGCAGCCCCGCCTCTTTCGCCAACTGGGCGGTCTCCTCAGGGAGTTCCCAGACCAGATCGACCAGTGACCCGGCCAACTGCCCGTAGAAATCACGGCTCACGGCCTCGGGGTCCAGCGACTCCCAGTTCACCCGCGTCAACGCGCACAACTGGTCCACCAGCGCGTCCGCCTCGCACGGCCGCAGCCCGTCCACCGGGTGCCGGGGCACCCGCTCGGGGTCCGGGCCGGCGTACGTGTGGATCGCGAACGGGTCGTCGTGGTAACTCACCCCGAGTGCAAGGGTCCTGGGCGCCCGCACCGGCACCTGCGACTCATGGATGGCCCGCAGCACCGCGTGTTCGTACAGCGGACGCCGCTCCCGCCGTCGTACGTCGGGGAGTTCGCGCCGTACGACGACCGGGAAGCCGATCCCCGGGATCTCGACGACGGTGTTGAGGTGCGAGGCTCCCTTGAACACCTGGTCCGCCCCGGCCGCGCCCTCCGCCAGGAGGACGGCCTTCACCTGCTCCGCCCCGAACTCCTCGTCGAGCGGCACCCGTTCGGTGTCGAGCCGCCAGTCGAACGCCTTGCCCAGCCAGTCCCGGCCGTTGACCTCACCGCCGCGCCGGGCCGCCAGCCAGCGGAACAGCGCCGACTCGATCTGGGACCGTCCCGGTACGGAGCGCAGCCTGAGCGGCCGTTCCGCGACCCGCAGCGCCCGCTCGACCTCGCGGGTCGCCCGGTCCAAGTCCCGTTGGGTGAAAGAGGAGTCCAGGGACTGCGCGGCCCGCATGACGTCGGGGTAGAGGGACTGGGCGCGTTCGAAGTCGAGGTAGTGCCGCAGGTCGGAGTCGAACCCGGTGACCGCCGCCGGGCGCACCCCGCGCATCGCGGACTCCCAGGATCTGATCACCTCGCTCCACTGGTGTTCGGGGTAGCGCATACGCACCAGATGGGTGGCCAGGTCCTGCAACGGGTCCCCGAACGTGGCGAGTTCCCAGTCCACGGTGACCACCTCCGCCCCCTCCGGGGCGTACGGCAGGATCAGGTTGTCGCGGTGCAGGTCGGTGTGCAGCAGGCTGTAGGGCCGTTGGGTCATCGTCGGCACCCGCTCGGCGAACCGCGTCAGCGCGTCCTCCGGGATACCGAGGGAACTGAACAGGCCCCCGAAACCGCGCCAGTTGGGCAGCCGGATCTGCCGGTCCGCCTCCATGGCAAGGGTTTTGAGGAACGCCTGACTGTCGGCGCCATGAGCCGGCCAGCCCGAGGGGAGCGGCGGCAGCACCGTGCGCCGTACCCGGGTCATCTGGGCCAGCAGTTCGGTCAGGGCCGACATGAGCCGGCCGTCCACGGGTTTGCCGTCGCCGCAGACCGTCGACAGCGGCACACCCTGCACATAGCTGTGGATGCTGAAGCCGCGGGCGCGCAGCAGACAGGTCGGCGCGTGCGGCAGATGCGGCCGTACGGCCTTCAGGACCGCGCCCTCGTCCTGCCAGGTCCGGATCACCACCGGCAGCGCCTCGCGCCGTCTGACCCGCACCAGCACGGTCGTACCGGCCTCCTGGCCCAACCGGTCCGCCAGGAACTCCGGTAGCGCGCACACGTAGTTGTCGTTGTGATGGCCGCTGGCGACCGGTGCCTTGTTCCTGGCGTCCTCGACGAACGACGACAAGGCGGCGCTGGGCTTGATCACTGACCGCTCCGTTGGGGCTCACACTGGTATGACAGGCATGCGACCTGAGTAACGACCCAGTGGGGACGTGGGTGTAGTCACCACTCCTGGGTGTCTGCCTGTTCGACAGCGCGGGCGGGGAGTCGTTCTGTCATGTTAGTCAACTCCCGTTACGCCTGGGTCATTTGGCAAGAGTTCTCCACACCGACTCGAACCATGTGCGCATGCTCTCCACGAAGACGGAGGCGGCCGAGTCCGGGTCGGAGTCTTCGACTTGGTGGGTGAGGGTGGCGCCGAGGCCGAGTACGTCGAGCGCGGCGACCTCCTCCCCCGTGTCCAGGACAATGGGGCGCTGGACCACCTCGTAGGGGCCGAACAGCGCGGTGCGGTGGTTCAGCAGGTAGAGCTTGAACGTCGGTGTCAGGGGTACGTGCCTGACCTCCAGGGAGATGTCCTCCACCGCGCTCTGCGTCTGGAGGCCCCTGAACGCGCGGGTGAGGATGGCGAGGTGCTGCCGGGTGATGCCCTGCATCCGCTCCTGCAACCGCCGGTCCTCCGGGACATCTATGACGTGCGGGTACGGGAGTTCACCGCCGGGCAGCAGGATCCGTACCGCGATCCGCCTGGGGCTGATCTGTCCCGTGTAGATGCGCTCCACCTGGGACAGCATGTGTCCGCTCAGCGTCTCGGACGTCAACGTGAAGACGTCCAGGGTGACTTCGGGCTCCTGGAACGCCTCGGCGAGCAGCGGGCCCAGGGACAGGGCCCGGCCTTTGCGCTGCGGGTCCCCGGAGGATATGCGCTGAGTCTTCAGCACCACCCGTGACCCGCTCCCCTGCCGGGACTGGATCCACCCCTCGCTGACCAGCTCTCTCAACACCCGTTGGACGGTGTCCCGGGAGACCGTGAACTCATCGGCGAGTTCTCGCTGCGACGGCAGGAACCCCCCTACGGGATAGGCCCCTTCAGTGATCCGGGCGCGCAGGATCGCGGCGATCCGCTGGAACTCCCTGCCGCCGCCGTCGCCGATCTGCTGCTCGCCCACTCTTCGACCGTACCGCCGCCATCCCGCCGACAAACCACTTTCAGTCAAATCCACCGGCCAACTGGGCTGCCCGTTAAGGGATCTATCGGCCAGGGAAAGACCACCTCAAGTCAACCAGTCCAATTGGACTGCAAGTTGCAGGCTTCACCGAGAGTTGTCGGGAGGTGAAAGAGCATGCTCCTGTTGTCCACCCTGGCGGAATCCCTCAGCCTCACCCTGGGCCTTTTGGTTCGGGCACGACTGGGCCACCTCGGCGTCTTCCTGTTGTTCCTCCTGGCAGTCGGACTGCGAGCCCGGCACAGCGGACTCGCAGTCACCTCCGCCATACTGCTGACGGCCCTCATGATCCAGGCATGAGAAAGGCTTCCTCAACCGCTTACGCCCGTTTCCTGACCGCCACCAACACCGACTCCAGCGAGGAGACGACCGCCTCCGCCCCCTCCTTGCGCAACAGCTTCCCCTTGTCCTCGTTGCGCGCATACCCGAGGAACGGCACCCCGGCCCGCCGCGCGGCCACCAGGTCGGTCGGCGTGTCACCGATCATCAGGGCGTCCACGGGCGCCGAACCCATCGCCCGCAGCGCCCTGTTGAGGCAGTACGGGTCGGGCTTGAGGAGCTGGATGTCGGCGGTGCGGCCGTAGATGTGCGGAGCGAAACAGGCACTCAGGCCACGGCTCGCCAGGTAACTCACCACCACCTTGGGTGAGTTGTTGGTGGTGATCGCCATCCGGGCGCCGACCGCCACCCACGTACGGATCAGCGGGTCGGCGTACGGAGTGGGCTGCGCCGTGGTCGCGGCCGTCAACTCCTCCTCGGTGAGCCGCCCTTCCAGGTCGACGACAAGGTCGCTGCCGGGATGCCTGCTGTCCACGGCCCGCAGAACGACGTGCGGATCGAGGCTCTTACGCTCCGCCTCGCTCAACAGCCCCCGGAGTCCCAGCAGTTCCAGTCGCTCCACCATCCCCGCCGCGACCTGCTCCGCCGGGTGCCCGGCGAAGAGCCGGCAGACAGGCCCGTCGAAGTCCCAGAGCACGACCCGGGCGCGACCGATCAACTCCTCCACTTTTTCGGTCGACTTGTCGCTGTCAAAGGCCGTCCGATCCGTCTGTTTCGTATCAGAAGTCACTAGGAGAGTGTCAGGTCTGTCGTGATGGTTTCCCAGAGGGCGTCGAACCACCTCTGCGACTCCTCGACGAACGCGACGTCGCGCTGCCCGGTGCGCTTCTCGAAGGAGAAGAGGAGGGACTCGGTCCCCCGGACGTCGTACATGTCGAGGAGCACCCCGTCGTCGGAGGGCTCCTCATAGCGCGCGACCGTGTAGTAACCCATCAGCGCTTCGACCTCGTTGAGCAGATACAGCTTCACCGGCGGCGTGAACGGCAGTGCCCGAAAGGTGACTTGGACCTCAACCCCATGCGACCGCAAAGCATGCAGGTTGTACCGCAACACCTGCCCCTGCGCATTCCGCATCCCCAACCACCGCTCGTGCACCGGGTCTTCCCCCTCGACCCCACCCACCTGCACCGGAAACGCCAGGTTGATCTTCCGCGACGGCAGCATGATGCGTACGTCGATCCGCTCCGGCCGGACGGCCCCCGCATGGATCAGCCGCAGCGGCTCCCCCAGCGCCGGAATCAGGCTCTCCGCGGTGAGGCACACGGCGTCGATCCGTACCCGCGTCTCCTGGAACGCCTCGACGAGCCGGGGCGCGAGCGCCACCATGGTGGGCCGAGGTTCGTCACCCTCGCCCTCGGCGAACTCGGCGATCCGCGGCGGGCTGCCCTTGCTGACGTTGGTCAGCAGCCCGTCCTCCTGCAGAGCCCGCAGCGCCTGCCGCACGGCCCCCCGCTCGACCCCGAACTCGTCGGCCAACTCGGCCTGGGTAGGCAGCCGATCACCCGCTTTGAGGTCTCCGACCCGGATCCGCTCCCGCAGATTGTCGGCGATCTCCTGGGGCGAGAGCCTTCTGCCGGCGTCCACTGCCACCTTCCCCTGGGTCGTCACGGTCGAACGGTACAACTCTGATCCATCTTAAGGCAGTTGCCGACAACTTGTTTGAGGGTTGGCGCCAAGTGGGGACAACATCAGTGAAGTTGGTTGCCAACTTGGTCAAGTTGGCAGGCCGCTGGCATATCCCATCCGGCCCGCGCCGCGTCAAGAAACCCGCATCACGTCAAGAAAGGGGTGAGCCCCATGCCCATCGCCCTCGTCACCGCCGCCCTCGAACAGGCCGTCCAGTGGAGGTACGGCACGGCAGGCGCCGTCGCCATGCTGCTGATCAGCGTCGGGATCAAGGCCGGGATCCCCACGCTGACGTCGATAGGAGCCGTGATGCTGGCCGTGCTGGTCACGCCGCCGGCGGTCAGCTCGTGAGCTGAAGGTCCGAACTGATCGTCCCCCACAGCGCGTCGAACCAGAGCCGGGACTGCTCGACGAACATCGTGTCGCGCGCGCCGGCCCCCTGCCCGAACGCGAACAGCATCGACTGGGTGCCCTCGGCGTCGTACGTCTCCACGCGCTCGTCGTTGATGAGCTGCTCGCGTCGGCGCAACGTGTAGTAGGCGAACAGGGCTTCGTCGCCGTTGAGCAGATACAGCTTCACCGGAGGCGTGAACGGCAGTGCGCGGAAGTCGACTTGGACGTCGATGCCGTGCGTCTGGCGCAGCGCGAGGAGGTTGTGCTTGAGGACCTGGCCCTGCGCGTTGCGGTGCAGCAGCCAGTGTTCGCGCAGTCGCCCGGACGCCGAACTGTCCAGCGGGGCGGGGAAGGCGAGCGGGATGTTGCGCGACGGCAGCAGCACCCGCACGTCGACCTTGGCCGGATTCATTCGCCCCGCGTGGATGTGCCGGAGGGGTTCGCCCATGGCAAGTGTGAGGGATACGGCGGTCAGGCAGAGCGCGTCGATCCGGACGTGGTCGGCCTCGAACGCCTCTGCGATACGCGGCGCGAGGGCGACCGTCGTCGGTTGCGGCGGGGCCGCCGGACCGCGTATCTGGAGCCCAACTCCCTGGTCCAGGGCGACAGTTGCCGGTGCGCCCTTGGTCATGTTGGTGAGCAGCCGCTCCGCCTGGAGGATGCGCAGGGCCTGCCGTACGGCTCCTCGCTCGACCCCGAACTCGTCGGCCAACCGGGCTTGTGTGGGCATGCGTTCACCGGGCCGCAGCACTCCGGACCTGATCCGGGTGCGCAGTTCGTCGGCCACCTCGTGGTGTGACTTCTGTGGCCGATGCGGCCTTTTCCGTCCATTGACGGAGGCGGGTTCCGGCTCCACGTCGAAACAGTACAACTTCCCGCCATCTTTGGGCAGTTCCCCGGGAGATGGTTATGAGACGCTTCCAAGCGGACATAAGTACAGTGAAGTTGGCAGCCAACTTCACCTGACATGGTCAACGTGGTCAAACTTTCAGATGGTTGGTCGGGCTCCCTTCCGGAGGGGAGCCGGGAGCCCGCAGAGACGGCGGCCCTGGCCGCAGAGGCACAGCCACAACCGCATACGAGGCAGCACCGCACAGCCACAACCGAACATCGCGAGCACAGTCACAACTTCATAAGCCACAGCTACGGATGAGTTACACCGTCAGAGTTACACCGTCAGAAGGACGACCGAAGTACGACCAGTGACCGGAAAGGAGGGAGAGACACACCCCCCTGAGGGGGGCTCGACTCAGAACATGTCCGGGCACCATGGCCGCCCGGACGTACGCAGCAGGGCGTCGGCCTCGCGCACGGCGCCCGCTCGTACCTCCCGCACCCGGCCCAGCGCCACCAGCCGCGCCACCGACTCGTCGCCGAGCCACAGCGACGCCAGGTCGGTCACGTCCAGCGCGAGGTCGGCGCCCCGGGTGCTCCTGACGCAGGACGCGCCCTCGGGCGACGCCGCGAGCAGGAACCGCCCGCCGGCGAGCCCGGCCGGGTCGTCCACCTCCAGTACTACCTCTCCGGTCGTGTCGTACGTCCGTGCCTCCAGAGCCCGTACGACGTCCAGGATCCGCACCCACAGCCAGTCCGAGAGCTGGGTGATCCGCGCGGCGCGGGGGTCCGGGAGGAGCCGGGGCAGCAGGTCGCCGGGGCTCCGCCACCCGGACTTCACGGTGGTCACCCAGTCGATGGAGCACAGGAAGTACCACAGCGCGCGCTCCGCCTGTGGTGTTACGCCGATCAGCCACTTCACGGTCAGCGTGTTGGCGGCCTGCCCACCGCCGGTCCACGCGTCGTCGACCTCGTACGCGGCCAGCCCGTCGATCTCCCCCTCGGGCGAGCGGTACGCCACGAACGTCGGCACCGGCCGCTCACCGTCGTACGTCCGAAGTGCCCCCGTCACGATGTCCCACCAGGGTTGGGTACGGCTCACCGCGCCCGGTCGCCCGCGCCGGAACCGCTCGTGCAGCTCGGGCCCCGCCTTGCGCACCTCCTCCGGCTCCAGCAGCTCGACCCGGCCCCCGCACCCGGGCGCGGCCCACCGGGGGTCGAGCCCCGTGCGCGGTACGTCGATGCTCCACTCGGCCATGGAGGTGGCGGGGCCGAAGCCGTACCGCCCGTAGATCGGGTACTCGGCGGCGATCAGGGTGGCCGCGACGTCCCCGCGTTCCTTCGCGGCGCGCAGGTCCTCCCGGATGGTCCGGGTCAGCAGTCCCCGCCGCCGGTGCGTCGGCGTCACCGTCACGTTGGAGATCGCGTTGACCGGCACCCTCGCGCCGCCGGGGACGGTCAGCTCCTGGTCGAAGGACCGGTACGTGGCGACGACCCGCTCCCCCTCGAACGCGCCGTAGACCCGCGAGCCCGCGTCCGCGACCCGGCGCCCTTCGAGCTGGACCTCCGAGACCGCGGAGGGCCGCAGGAACCCCACGTTCAGGGCCTGCGACCAGGCGGGCAGCTCGTCGTCGCCGATCAGCCGGATGTCCGTGGGTACGTCGGGCGCGCTGGATTCGCTGAGTTCGCTGGGTTCGTTGGTCATACCCCCACGCTAAGCACGACGGGCACCAGGCAGCCAACCGTTTCCCCACCCCCTACCTCAGAGCTACCCCGCCCCTCACCCCAACAGGTCCTCCACCTGTGCCTCCCCCACCCGATACCTCCGGGTGATCTCTCCCCCGCACTCGTCCGCCGACTTCTGTAGCCCCTGCCTGCGCCGGGAGACCTCCTGCTCGTACCTCTCCAGTCTCCCCATCGCCTCGCTCAGCTCCCCGTCCGTACGGGCGGACAGGTCCGACAGCTCCACCTCGCCCAGCATCTCGGCGGCCAGCTTCCGGTACTCCTCCCCCTGAGGAGTGCTGAGGGTGACATGCCGGGCGGAAGACCGGTACCGGGCGGGCCCGTCCGCGAGGATCTCGGAGAGCCGCTCCACCACACCCCCCACCACCGCGGTCCCCCGGCAGGCCAACTCGGCCCGCAGGATGTCGATCCGCCCCTGCAGCAGCCGCCGTACGTAACTGAGGTCCGCCTCGTCCCGCAGCGCGTCCCGCCGCAGATCACGCAACTCGGCCAGGCTGAGCCGCGACAGGTCGTACTCCTCGTACCGCGTGCCCGATGTACTGAGTGTGCTCATCCGCCTCTTACCGTCCCCTCGACCGTCCCCTCGACCGGGCGTGTGGGAAGCATGGTGCCACCCCAAGTGGCCGCTATGTGACCGAGTGCCCCCGAACGGCCCCAGATGGGGGGCTTTAGCCACCCGGCTCAACCACTCCGCACCACCCGGCATGATGGATCCATGCGAGCAGTGGTGCAGAGAGCGGACGGCGCGAGTGTGGTCGTCGAGGGCGAGACGGTCGGCGGTTTCGAGGGCGAGGGCCTGTGTGTCCTGGTCGGCGTGACGCACGACGACACGAAGGAGAAGGCGGCCCAACTGGCCAGGAAACTCTGGTCGATCCGCATGCTGGCGGACGAGAAGTCGTGCAGCGACACCGCCGCCCCGCTGCTGGTGATCAGCCAGTTCACCCTGTACGGCGACGCCCGCAAGGGCCGCCGCCCCACCTGGAACGCGGCGGCCCCCGGCGACGTCGCCGAGCCCCTCGTCGAGACCGTCGTATCGGAACTGCGTGCGCTGGGGGCAAGAGTGGAGACGGGCCGCTTCGGAGCCCAGATGCGCGTCTCCCTGACGAACGACGGCCCGTTCACGGTGCTACTGGAGATGTAGGTACCTACCCCGCACGACGGACGACCGTCCACCCCGTACGACCCCCTACCCCCCTACGACCGCCCGCCCCCGGGCGAACGCCTCGGCCGCCTCCTCGTCCCGCCCCACCGCCGCCAGGGCCTTGCCGAGGTTCTGGTACGTCTCCGAGGCCCGCTCCAGGTCCCCGAGGTCCTCCAGCAGCCGCCCCGCCTCGGTGAAGGCGCCGAACGCCTCCGCCTCCCGCCCCGACTCCCGCAGTACGACGGCCAGGTTGTTCCACGCTATCGCCTCGCCGTGCCGGTCCCCCGCCGTCCTGCGCAGAGCCCGCGCCCGCCCGAACGCCTCGATGGCCGCGTCGAGTTCACCCCGCAGCGCCTCGACGATCGCCCGGTTGTTCCACTGCACGGCCTCGCCCACCTCGTCCCCCCGGGCCCGGTGGAGTTCACCGGCCCGCCCGAACGCCTCGATGGCCTCGTCCGGCTGTGAACTCGCCAGCGTGTCACCGGCGTTCTGCCAGGCGGTCGCCTCCCGCAGCCGGTCCCCGAGGCGTACGGCGAACTCCCGGGCCAGCCGGTTGACGGTCAGGACCTCCTCCGACAGCCCCCGCCGGCGCAGGTATTCGGTGAGGCAGAGCGCGAGGTCGAGCGCACGGGCGGTGTACCGGTCCGCCGCGCCCCACTCGACGGCGGCCAGCAGCCCGAGCCGCTCCTTGTCGAACCAGCCCAGAGCCTCGTCGGGATCCGCGAAACGGCCGGGCGCGGCGTCGATCCCCCGAAGCTGGTTGTCTGCCTCGTCGGCCCGCCCCAGGTAGTGCCTGAGGACCCGCTCCCGCGCGTCCCCCCGCTCCGCCGCGCAGACGGGGTCGTCGCCGGAGACCTGCGTGGCGAACACCCGTACCAGATCGTGCAGTCGCCACTCGGTACGGCTGCTGCTGCGGTCGACGAGATACGCCCGCTCCAGCGCGGCGAGCACGCCCGGCCGCGGTGCGCCCCCGAGCAGCACCGCGAGGATGTCGGCGCCCGTCTCCGGTCCCGGCGCCTCGGCCAACAGCCGTAGGAGGCAGGCCTGTTCGGCGGTCAGCCGCTGGTACGACAGGTCGAAGGCGGTCCGTACGCTGCGCTCCCCGTCGTCGAGGAACGCCAACAGCGTTCTCTGGTCGCGCAGTTCGCCCACCGCTTCGGCCACGGGCTTGTTCGGGTCCCAGACGAGTTGCGCGGCGGCGATCTGGAGAGCGAGCGGCAAGTACCCGCAGAGACGGGCGAGTTCGGTGGCGGCCTCCGCCTCGGTGGTGATCCGCAGGTCCGCCCCGTTGGCGAGCCGCAGCGCCTGGTCCAGCAGGGCGACCGCGACCTTCGGCGAGAGCTGCCCCAACAACAGCTGCTGGGCGCCGAGTTGGGGGATCGCGGTGCGCGAGGTGATGAGGATGCGGTGGCGGGAGTCGGGCGGGAGCAGCGGCCGGACCTGTGCGGCGGAGGCCGCGTTGTCCGCGAAGATCAGCACCCGGTCGGGCCATCGGTCGAGTTGGCTGCGGTAGTGCTTGACCCGCTCCTCCTCGGTGGTGAGGCGCTCGGCCGGTGTGCCGAGGTCTTCGAGCAGGGTGCCGAGCGCTTGTTCGGCGGTGACGGTGGTGTGGTCGTGGCCGTGCAGGTCGATGAAGAGGGAGCCACCGGGGAACCACCCCTTGTCCTTGGCCGCGTGCGCCGCTTCGGTGGCGAGCGCGGTCTTCCCGACGCCCGCCATGCCGGCCAGCACCGCCGCCGTGGCCGTGCCGGGCTCCGGCGGGGCCGGGCGCAGGAAGTCGTCCAGTCGCTGGAGCAGCCTCTTGCGCCCGGTGAAACTCGGCGTCGCGGGCGGCAGGGAGCCGAAGGCGATCGGGTCGGGTTCGGCGGCCGCCGGCGCGGGGTGGAAGTGCTGGTGCAGTACGGCGCCGGTCACGTCGCCGAGGAAGAGCCCGTCGAAGTCGATGTGGTCCCCGCCCACCAACGCGGCGCTTCCGGGCCGGAGTTTCTCCATGGCCGCGCCCAACGCGCGTGCGGTGTCGGGGCTGTTGCCCAGCAGCTGCCCCAACTGGTCGCGCAGGGACTGCGGTACGCCCCCGCGCTCGCCCAGCTTGAGGAACTCGGCCAGCGTCCGGGCCAGGTCCTGGCCGACCGGGCCCGCCGCCCCGTCGGTCAGCGCACTCAGCAGCGCCTGAAGGGCCGACTCCATGCTGTCCCCCGTACCGCGGATTCCGCACCACGGTAGTACTACGCCGCCCGGCGCCGCATCCCGTCCGCCGGATTCCGTCGGCGGATACGGGGGCTCTCCCGATGGGCCGACACTAGAGTGGTGAGGGACGAACCCCGTCGTGCGGACGCGTACGGCGGCATACGGGCGAGGTGGTCAAGTGCCGGACAGGCAGCCCCTGGTGGCGATCATCACCGGACTACCTCTGGAGTATGAGGCGGTGCGGTCACTCCTCACCGGTCTGGGAGACCGACGGACCAGCACCGTGTCGGGCGGCGCCGAGCTGGGTGAACTGCCGGACAGCGCCTGGCAGGTGGCGCTGGCGGACGTCAGTTCCTCGCACACCCCCGCCGCGATCGTCGTCAAGAATCTCGTGCAGCGGTTCCAGCCCCGAGCGCTCCTGTTCGTCGGCATCGCGGGCGGCCTCAAGAACACGGTGGAGGTCGGCGACGTCGTGATCGGCACCCGGATCTACGCCTTCCAAGGGGGAACGGAAACGCCCGAGGGCTTCTACGCCCGCCCGCAGTCATGGCATTCCTCCCACCGGCTGGAGCAGATCGCGCGGTCCGCCCTGATCGGCGAGCCCGGCGTCCACTTCGGCGTGGTGGCAGCCGGCGAGATCGTCCTGAACGACGAACACACCTCGCTGCTCGCCCAGTTGAAGCGCTCCTACAACGACGCGCTCGCCGTCGAGATGGAGGGCGCGGGCGTGGCGCACGCGGCGCATCTGACCGGCAGGGTCGAGACGCTCACGGTCCGCGGCATCAGCGATGTGGCGGACACCGCCAAGGGACCCGGGGACCCCCGACGCGCCCAGTCGCTCGCAGCGGCCCGCGCGGCGAGGGTGGCGGCGGCCGTGATCCGCGAGCTGCCCACGGCGCCGCAACGCCCCACGAACATCGTCGTCCAGGGAGAGGTGAACTCCGTCGTGCACGGCGGTCACATCGACATCCGCGGCAACACCTTCTTCGGAGCAACGCCGGGAAAGATCGGAGTGGAGTCCCCGCCCGAGGACAACTAGGGGTACGAGGACAACTAGGGCTCCACGACGACCTCTTGAGCCGCAGCCGTCTTCTCCCCCACCACCAGCTCCGCATCCACCGGCACGTTCCGCTTCACCAACGCCAGTGCGATGGGCCCGAGTTCATGGTGCCGCGCGGCGGTCGTCACGAACCCGATCTTCCGCCCGTCAGCCCCCTCTGCGGCGACCCGGACCTCGTCCCCGTGCCCCGGCAACTGCACCTCGCTGCCGTCGAGATGGAGGAAGACGAGCCGCCGGGGCGGCTTCCCGAGGTTCTGCACACGGGCGACCGTCTCCTGCCCCCGGTAGCACCCCTTCTGGAGGTGGACGGCGGTCCCGATCCACCCCAGCTCGTGCGGGATGGTCCGGTGGTCGGTCTCGAACCCGACCCGGGGCTGGTGGTGCTCGACGCGCAGCGCCTCGTACGCGAGGAGCCCGGCGGCATCGCCCACCCGCCCCGCGAACTCTTCCAGTTCCGCCCGGGGCAGGAAGAGATCACGCCCGTACGGGGTCTCCCGCACCACGACGGACTCCGGCACCTCGACGACGGACCCGGCCGGCAGGTGGACGACGGCGAGGTCGTCGGTCCGGTCGGCGACCTCGACGCGGTAGAAGAACTTCATCGACTCCAGGTAGCCGATCAGCGCCTCCTGGGAACCGGGCTCGACGTGCGCCCAGACGGTCGACCCGTCGTCGACGAGGTACAGCGCGTGTTCGATGTGCCCGTTCGCGGAGAGGATCAGCGCCTCGGTGGCGACGCCCGCGGCCAGCTCGCTCACATGCTGGGTGAGCAGCAGATGCAGCCAGGTCAACCGGTCGTCCCCGCTGACGGCGACGACGCCCCGGTGTGACAGATCGACGAACCCCCGCCCATCGGCGAGAGCCCGTTGCTCCCGGAACAGCTCCCCGTAGTGGGCGGCGACACCGTCGTCCGCACCCTCCGCGGAGACCGCACCAGGCAAGGACAGCAAGGGACTCTTCATGTCCTCAACCCTACGTCGCGGTAGTTGACGCCTACAGCTTCGCGGTGCACTCCTTGCAGCGGCCGAAGATCGCGAAGTGCTTCATATCGGTCTCGAACCCGAACCGCTCGCGCAGCGCGTCCGTGAACACGGCCGCCACCTCGACGTCGGCCTCGATCACGCGGTCGCAGTCGCGGCAGACGAGATGCAGATGATGGTGCCGGTCGGCGAGGTGGTAGGTCGGTGCCCCGTGCCCCAGATGGGCATGACTCACCAGCCCCAACTCTTCCAGCAGCTCCAGCGTCCGATAGACCGTGGAAATGTTGACCCCCGACGCCGTCTTCCTCACTTCCACGAGGATGTCGTCGGGGGTCGCATGCTCCAGCGTGTCCACGGCTTCCAGCACAAGCTGCCGCTGCGGCGTCAGCCGGTAGCCACGCTGCCTGAGGTCGCTCTTCCAGTCGGTGCTCACCACACTGGAGAGTCTAGGACTACTTGAAGAAAGCGATCCCGTCATCGGGCATGTCCTGCGGCAGGGCCTTGGCCCAGCGGGCCACGTCCTCCGGGGTGACGACCTTCTTGAGGTGCGCGGACATGTACGGCCGGAGTTCTACGTCGGGAGTCTGCTTCTCGCCGACCCACATCAGGTCGCTCTTGACGTACCCGTAGAGGCGCTTGCCTCCGGTGTACGGCTGGGAGGCACCCGTACGAGCTACGGCGTCCGTGACCAGGTCGATCTGGGGCTGCTTGGCCGCCAGCTCGCCGTACCAGATCTCTACGACGCCGTCGTCGCGGACCATCGTGACCTCGACCTTGCGGTCCGCGTCGATGCGCCAGAAGCCGTGCTCGGACTCCAGGGGGCGGACCTTGTTGCCGTCGTTGTCCAGTACCCAGGTATGAGAGGTGTACTCCAGGAAGTCACGGCCGTCCTGGGTGAAGGACACCTCCTGGCCGAAGTTGCACTTCTCCGAGCCGGGGAAGTCATGCACGCCCGCGCCGGCCCACTGGCCGAGGAGGAACGTGAGAGGGAGGAGGTCCTTGTGCAGGTCGGACGGGATCTCGATCATCAGGCTTCCTGGTCGGACGGGGTCAGCGCTGGCCCTGGTACAGCTTCTTCACGGTCAGCCCGGCGAACGCGAGCACGCCGACGCAGACCAGGACGAGGAGAGCTTCGAAGAAGACTTCAAGCACGGGGTGCTCCTAGAGGCGCGATTCAGGTACACAAGGCCGGACCCCAGCTTACGCCGCCGGGGTCCGGCCCACTCATCGGGCCAGGTTCATCGCCCCTGGGTGGAGGCCAGCAGCTGGCTCTGGAGTACGACGGTCTGCTGGAACGGCACGCTCGCGGCGGCGCCCTTGCGGGACTGGAGTACTACGGCGACGACGTCCCCGCTGAACAGGTACGCCTGCCGGAGCTGCTCGGCCCCGTAGGGCTTCTTCTCGTCGTAGACGTTCCGGTCGACGCCGCGGACGTCGGCCTCCGGGGGGAACCCGTCGTCGAACTCGGCCTCCTCGGCACCGCGCACGGTGTGGACCGGGGCGTCGTACTCGGTGAGGTCCCGGCGCAGCAGCTCGGTGACGGCGGGGTCGTCGAGGCGCAGGAGGTAGACGGAGGTACGAGTCCCGTCGCCGGTGGTCCACCCACGTGCGGCGATGTGCCGCAACCCGTAGTCCTTGAGGTGGTCCCCCACCTCGGTCCGGTCCTCGGTGGACTCGTACACGGCGAGGAAGTCCTTCACGGGGAGCCACCCGTCGTCCCCCTGGAGAGCTACGTCCTCGACTGCACCCCGAGGGGCAGGGAGCACGGAGGCCCGCAGGTCGGATCCGGCGACGGGCCGCTGGATCCCGGGGTAGTCCCACCGCCCGTCGGAGGCGGTGGCGAGTCCCGGTACGTCGGTCCGCTCCATGCGGGTGATCCCGTACGCGGTCCCGGCGCCGAGCACGCCGAACACGGCGACGGCGGCGGTCCACCGCAGGACGCCGCGCAGCGCACGCCGTGTCCTGGGCGCTTCGGGGGACGGCGTGACGACCTCTTCCGCCAGGGCCTCGACGACCTCGTCCTGCATCTGCTCACTCATACCGCACGCCCCGCATCCCCGATCCGGCCGAGCTGCTTCGCGACCAACGTGGTGATCCCCTCGGTGTCCGTCGGGTCGCTCCCCGTCGCGCTGAAGGAGACCAACAGGTCACCGATGCCGGCCACGCACTCCAAGGCGACCAGTTCATCGTCGTCCTCGTCGTCCCGCGCCCTGACGCAGACGGCGTCCTTGTGCCCCTTGATGACCGGTCCCTCGTCGAAGACGTCCGACGCGGCCATGCCGCGGTACGCGTCGACGGTGAGCCGTACGGAACCCCGGTCGGCGAACCGGGTCACCCCGACCTCGACCAGGTAGGAGGGCTCGCCCGCGCCGTGAGAGGTCTCCCTGCTCAGGTAGGTGCGGATCGCCAGGCGGGTGATCCGGCGCTTCTCGACGACGTCCCGGTACTTCCGGGGCATGCCCTTGAGCTGCTCCGCACGCACAGCGGTGGCCTGCCGCTCGTTGAACTCGGTGTCGTTCCCGTAGTTCTCGATGTCGGGACCGGGACGCAGCCCGTCCGTCCCGTACGGCACGAAGAGCGCGCGCAAGGACCCCTCGGCCGGCTTCCCGGACGCCGATGCGACCGGCTCCGGGATCTCCCAGCGCACGGCACCCGGATCCCGGTCGGCGTCCCGCACCGTGACGACGGTGTACCCGCCCCCCGCGAGGACTACGGCTGCGAGGAGGATGGACCCGAGTACTGGACGGGTACGACGTCGGCGGGCCGGTTTCTCGACAGGGGACCCTGGGTCGTCCCCAGGGACTACCTCAGAGCTACGTGCCTCTTCGGGCTCCCCGGTGTACTCCTCGCTCACAGCTTCCCCATCTGCCGCTGCGCCAGCCCCATGATCGCGGCCTTGGGGATCGGCTTCGTGTCGAACATGTAGACCGCGGCGTAGAGGTCGCCGCGCCAGGCGTGGGCCTCGGCGGAGTAGAGCGGGAGGTACCCGGCCTTACGCGCGGGGCTGTCGTGGATATAGACCCCGCTGCTCCCGTCGCCGGTACCGGCGAGGGGCCAGCTCCGGGTTTTCTTTCCCCCGGCCCAGTACTGTCCGGACATGGCCGCCTCGAAGGCGCCTGCGGTAGTGCCGCTCTGGTCGTACTGGACGAGGGACACCTCGACGCTCCGGTGCTCGCTCTCGACCCAGCCGACCCTGACGGCGCGGCGGAATCCGTCCGCGGTGGCGGTGTCGAAGACGTCGGCCGGACTGGAGGAGGTCTCGGCGTACAGGGAGAGGCTGTCCCAGCGAGGGTCGCCCTTCCAGGGCCCCTCCCAGTCCTTGGCCCCCTTAGGCCGCGTGACCAGCAGTTTCCGCAGATCCCCGTCCACCTTGACCCGCCGGTCGCGGGCAGCGGAGAGCGGCTCGGGCGCGTCCCCCTTGGCCTGCGGGACGGTTCCCTGGGACAGCGGCGGCAACGGCGTGGGTGTGCGCTCGGCCTGGACGAGGTACCCCGTGCAGACCCCGGCGAGGATGCCGAGGCAGGCGGAGGTGGAGATGAGAAGGGCCGTACGACCCCGGCGTTCCAAAAAGTCCCCCCGGACAAAGAAGTGAAGCGCGCACATGGCGTGCACGCTTCACAGGAGACTCATGGGTATCAGAGGTGGTTGTACGACCCAAGAGTTACAGCTTGATACCGGTGAGGAAGGCGGCCCAGGAGTCGGAGGTGAAGAGGAGGGAGCCGACGGAGGGGTCCTTGCTGTCACGGACGGGGACGAGGGAGGGGATGCTGTCGGAGACTTCGAGGCACTGGCCGCCGTCGGTGTTGCTGTAGCTGCTCTTGCGCCACTCAACCGTGCTCAGCAGGTCGTCGGAGACTTCGAGGCAGTTGCCGCCATCGGTGTTGCTGTAACTGCTCTTGCGCCACGAGACGCTGCTCAAGTCGACGGATCGCACGGCAATTCCTCCAGCAGACGCATGATGAACCTTCGTGTCTCGGCGGGGCTCAATGCCAAGTCACGTAGGGCATCATAAGTGCGGTTAAGGTCCGCAACCCTGCTGGTTTCCTCGAACAGTTCGCTCTGTACGTCGTTCTCCGAGTAGGCGACGATCTTCCCGTCCGGCAGTTGCAGAAACATCATGTCGGTGTTGACCAGACGATGCAGCCCCGCGCCGAACGGCAGCACCTGAATGGTGACGTCGGGCAGTTCCGACACCTCCAGCAGGAACTCCAACTGCCTGCGCCACTCCGCCAGATCCGTCAGCGGATTGCGCAGCACCGCCTCCGACATGATCGACCGGAACGGCACCGGGTTCGCCGGGTCGAACAACGCTCGCTGACGCCCGAGTCGCGCTTCGATCTGCCGCTCCAGCTCCTCCCCTTCATACCCACCGGCCATGAGCGCCGCCCGCGCGTACCCGGCGGTCTGGAGCACACCCGGCGGCGTGGTCGGCCCGTAGTGCCACAGAGCTACAGCCTTCTCCTCCAACTCCATGTACGGCCGGTACTTCAGCTTGAACTGCTGTTTGTCCGCGACCGCCAACTCCCACAGGGTCAGCAGCTTGTCCCCGGTCCCGTAGTAGACGTCGAGCGCCTCGACCACGTCCGGCCCGCCGAGCAGGACGCCGTTCTCCATCCTGCTGAGCAGCGACTCGCTCCAGCCCAGATCCTCAGCCAACTTCCTTAACGAGACGCCCTTTTGGACCCGCTCCTTCTTCAGCTCCTGCGCGAACCTCTCCCTCGGCCCCCCGCTCCGCCCCGTGACCGTCCTCCTGGCTGGCATCGCCTTCCCACCCTCCCACTGCCCTTGGAACTTCCCGCGTTGCCTTTGCGCCTGTCCGGGGTGCGAAGGCGTCCCCGCTCGGGCCATCCTCGTACTACCCAGGAATGCGCAGAGTAGTACAACAACCGCATTCCGTATAGATGTTGGGCGAAAGGATGTAAAACCCATGGAACCCGGAACCCTCCTCTACGACCCCACGACCGACAAGGTGGGGGAGTTCCAGGCCCGCTCCGGCAAGTACGCGATGCTCCGCCCCATCGGCGGCGGCATCGAGTGGCAGGCCGACCCCGACACCCTCCGACCCCCCACCGACAACGAGCGCATCGGCGCCGGCGTGAAGGCCGCGAACGTCCAGGCCGCCCGCAAGTACCCCCTGTTGGAGCCGACGGTGGACATCACGAAGGTCCCCGAGCCGCACCCGAACTGCGCGAGCTGCGCGGACCTCGTGCGGCTCGCGAAGAAGGCGAGCGCGGAGAAGGACCTGAGCGCGGAGGTCGACGCGCGGGTCCTGATGAGGCGTCACCACACGCAGGCGCACCCCGCGTGACGCGGCACCCGCACCCGGACCAGATCGAGGAGGTGTACCCGGCGTACGCGGTCCCCCCGCCCGCGTTGCCGTGGACGCCGACGAGCCGACTCACCACCGTAGAAAGGGAGTTGCCGCAGAGAGCGGCGCCGAGGGGCCGCCGGGTGCGGCGCAGAGCGCGGCGGTTGCTGCGCGAGGACGCGTTCTGGAGCGGTGTGCTGACCGCGCTGAGCGTCGCCACGCTGGTGGCGGTCATCGCGGCGACGGCGGCGTAGGCCGCACTACGCTGCACGGCATGTCCAAGAAGCTAGTGATCAAGGTGACCGCGGGTGCCGATGCCCCCGAACGCTGCTCCCAGGCTTTCACCGTGGCCTCGGTGGCGGTCGCGAGCGGGGTGGATGTGTCCTTGTGGCTCACCGGCGAGTCCGCGTGGTTCGCGCTGCCGGGCCGGGCGGCGGAGTTCGAACTCCCGCACGCGGCGCCCCTTCCGGACCTCCTCGACACGATCCTGTCCACCGGCAAGGTGACGCTGTGCACGCAGTGCGCGGCACGCCGGGACATCACGGAGAAGGACGTGATCGAGGGGGTCCGGATCGCCGGGGCGCAGGTGTTCGTGCAGGAGGCGCTGGGGGACGGGGTTCAGGCGCTCGTGTACTGAGCGTGTAACGGGGCTGTCTTAGGCGTGAGTTGAGCGGAACGCGGGTCTGGCGGGGCCGCTCATCACAGTCGTAGACGGCCTACCCGTTACCGAAGTTGGGGAAGAAAACGATGCGCGTTCAGAAGCTCACCATCGCCGCCATTGCCGTTGCCGCCGGTCTGTCCCTGACGGCGTGCGGCTCCGGCGACAGCACGGCCAAGAGCGAACCGTCCGCCTCCACCTCCAACTCCGCTGCCACGACGGGCGGTTCGGGTACGGCCGGCTCGACCACCGGCGGCTCCACCGCGGGCGGCTCGACCACCGGAGGTTCCGGCACCAACGCCGCCGCGAAGAGCGGCCGTTGCGGCACCAGTTCGCTGAAGATCACGGCGGCGGACCGCACGATCGACGGCGACGGCGTGAACACGGTCGTCGTCACCCTCAAGAACACCGGCGGCAAGTCCTGCACGATCTCCGGCTACGCGGGCGTCGACCTGAAGACCAACTCCGGGACGATCTCCGCGAAGCGCACCGGTCAGGAGACCGTCTCCGCGACCCTCAAGAGCGGCCAGGAGACCTACTTCCCGATCACCTACCCGGCCAACGACTCCGGCGGCTCCGGCGTCCGCATCACCGGCCTCCTCGTCACCCCGCCGAACGACACCCGCACCGTCTCCCTCGCCTGGCCGGGCGCCGCCTCCCTCCCCGTCACCGAGGGCGGCGGCACCCCGGTCAAGGTCGGCCCGATCGGCAGCGTCGGCCAGGGCAGCTGATACCCGAGACCTACCCGGTGACTCCCCTGGGGTGACTCAGGGGGTGACGCGGCCGGGGGCGGAGTAGACCCCCGGCTCCGCCCTCAGCCGTGCCGCGTCCTGTCCCGGAGGCAAGCCGTACTCGGCCCGGTACTCCCGGTTGAACTGGGTGGCACTGGAGTACCCCACCGCATGCGCGACCTGCGCGGCGGACTCCCCCTCGCTCACCAGCCTGCGCCGCGCCGCCTGCATCCGCAGCCGCTTCTGATACTTCAGGGGCGTCATACCCGTGACCGCCTTGAAGTGCCGGTGCAGCCCGGCGGCGCTCATGTGCGCGACCGCCGCGATCTCCTCGACGCTCAGCGGCTGGTCGTACCGCTCCGTGATCCACCGCGCGGCGACCCGGACCCGCGAGGTCGCCGAGTCCGTGAGGAACGCCTCCCGCAGCAGGGGGCCGAGGTCGCTGCGCAGCAACCGGTACAGGATCTCGCTCTCCGTGCGCGCGGCGAGGGGACCGATGTCCTCGGGAGTATCGAGCAACTCCACCCAGCGGGCCACGGCGTCCGCGAGCTCGGGGGTGACCGCCGCGCTGACCAGTCCCTGCGGGGCGGGGCGGGCGTACTCCCCGTACTCCCCGTAGCCCTCGTAGCCCTTGAGTTCCATGAGCAGCTCGGTCACCGTCCCCGCGTCGAGTTGCAGGACGGCGGCCCGGTACGGCACCTTCGCCAGGTCGACGACGGCCGGCAGGTCCAGCGGCGTGAGCAGCAGCTCGCCGGGTCCGGCGACCACACTCACGTCCCCGACGGTGACCCGCTTGGCGCCCTCGACGACGAAGCAGATCATGGGCTCGTAGAGGCGCTCGACGGACGTCCACGCCTCGTCGACCCCGACGAGCATCAGGTGGGGGACGGCGGTGTCACCCCCAGGTACGACGAGGTGACGTTTGATGGCGGCGGTGAGACGGTCGAGCACGACGCGATCCCTTGGGTGAGGGGCCTGAGAGGATCAGGCAAGTTTATGAGACTGCTGCCCCATGCCGCCCGGCCGCCCGCTCCGTAGCGTCGAGGGCATGGCAGAGAACACCCCGAAACTCCCCCTCCGCACCCTCGGCACCCAGGGTCTGACCGCCGGCGCGATCGGTCTCGGCACGATGGGGATGACCATCGCCTACGGCCCCAGCGACGAGCAGAGCAGCATCGCCACCATCCACCGGGCGTACGACCTCGGAGTTACGCTCTTCGACACCGCCCAGGTGTACGGCGGCGGCACCGGGAGCAACGAACAGCTCCTCGGCCGCGCGGTCGCCGGTTTCCGCGACGACGTCATCCTCGCGACGAAGTTCGGCTTCGACCTCACGGACCCGGCGAACCTCGGCCCCCTCGACAGCCGCCCCGAGAACATCCGCAAGGTCACCGAGGAGAGCCTCCGCCACCTCGGCACCGACCGCATCGACGTCCTCTACCAGCACCGCGTCGACCCCGACGTCCCGATCGAGGACGTCGCCGGCACGGTCGGCGAACTGATCGCCGAGGGCAAGGTCCGCTTCCTGGGCCTCAGCGAGGCGGGCCCGGAGACGATCCGCCGCGCCCACGCCGTCCACCCCGTGTCGGTGCTCCAGACCGAGTACTCCGTCTTCGAACGCGCGGTGGAGGTCGAAATCCTGCCGCTCCTGAGGGAGTTGGGGATCGGCTTCGTCCCGTACTCCCCACTGGGCCGCGGCTTCCTCACCGGTGCGGTCAAGCCGGCCGCCGAGTACACCGAGGACGACATGCGCCGCTGGGACGAACGCTGGCAGCCCGGCAACTACGAGCAGAACCTCACCGCCGTAAGGGAGTTGACGACCCTGGCGGCGTCGAAGGGCGCCACAGCTCCCCAACTCGCCCTGGCCTGGCTCCTGTCCCAGGGCGACGACATCGTCCCCATCCCCGGCACCCGCACCCCCGAACGCGTGACGGAAAACGCGACGTCAGCCCAACTCACCCTCACCCCCGAGGACTTGACCCGCATCGACGAGATCCTCCCGCACGGATCGGCGGGCTCCCGCTACCCGGAGTCCCACATGCCCACCTGGAACTGACCCCCACAGAGGTTCACCCGTTCAGCGGGACGTCCACCCCGCTCCACTCCCCTGCGTTCAGGACAACGACCGATTCATCAGCCGAAGGCTGAAAGGTGGCTGGCCTGATGCGCAAGACCTCTCGGGGTGCCCTCGCCGAGGTCCAGTGTCCGGTCACCGCTGGGATGTGGACGCCGAGATCGACACGGCCGAGCAGCCCATGAACCAGGCTGCCGTCAACTGCCGTGTCCGCTGAAGCGCCCGCCACGGGAACCCTGTTCGCCGCGCTCTACGGCACACAGGCCCAACACCCTTGGCACGACCCCGAGAACGATGCCTACCAGCTCTTCCACCAGCGCTCGCTGGCCATGGGATGGCTGGACGTGCTGTGGGGGATGAACGACGCCGGTTCCGAGCACCCGCGGCGTGCCCTCGGGGACCCGGAGCTGGTCGCCTGGTTCCAGGTCGAGGCGGCCGTGGCGAGCGGGGAGCGGTCGTTGCCGGTTCGGCCGTTCCTGGTGTGTGCGGGCAGTGTGGTGGAGCGGATCGGGGCCGGGGACGTTCGCGCCGTACAGCTCCTCCTCCCGGTCGGGGCGATCGACGTCGCCTCGCGGCCGGCGTACGCCCCGGTGCCGTCGATGCTCACGAGGGAGTGGTTCCGGGCGGGCGACCCGACGGTGCGGACGCCGGTGGAGGTGACCGTCGGCAGCGGCCGGGACGAGGTGATCGGGGAGCTGCCCCGTCACCTCGCCGGGCTGGAGCAGGACGTCTTCACTCTCCGGTCGTACTCCCCGGGAGGTACCTCTCCGGAGCCACCCTTCGACGACACCTTCTGGAGTGGTCCACCCCGTCACACCCTGACCCTGCGGGGCGACCTCGCCGACTGGTCGTACGACGCCGTCGGCTGGCTCGGTGAGACCCTCGCCGAGACCGCCGCACGCCTCGGCGCCCGGGCGCCCCTCCTGGTCACGGTGACCCGTACGACCTGAGAGCTACCGGGGTCGCTTCTTGCCGTCCAGTTCGTCCCACCACTCGTCGGACTTGGGGTCCCCCGACGGGTCGTCCCACCACCGGTCCTCGGGACCCCGCCGGTTCGCCACGATCGCCGCGAGCGGCGGGATGACCATGGCCACCACGCACATCCCCACGGCCACCGGCACCGACCAGATCCGCACCACGCCCCAGGCGAGGACGAAGAGGCCGATGCAGGTGCCCATCATGGCGAAGTACACGTGTCGCCGCCGTGCGTACATACCTCCAGGGTAGGTCCGTGGAGCTATCAGGCGCCCAGGTAGACCGGGGCCTTCTGCTTCTGGCCGTAGACGTAGCCGCTGAGGGTCCCGTTACTGGTCAGAACGACGATCGTGGCGTCGTCCTGGAGTACTACGGGTCGTGCGGGGACGTAGACGACGGGGAAGGTGCCGTGGCTGGTGGTGCCCTGGGCCCCGTACCCCTTCTTCTTGTCGTGGACGAGCTTCACCTTGACGCCGTTGACCAGCTTGTACCGCCCCAGCTTGGCCTTCGGCCCGGCGACGCCGGTCCAGGTGAGGGTCTCCCCGGAGGAGATGAGGACGAACGTGCGGTTGCCGACGACCGCCGCGCCGGAGCGGACGTTCGCGTCGACGAAGGACACGAGCTTGTTGTCCTTGAAGACGCGGGCCTGGTAGTGCTGGCCGGCGACCTTGAAGATCTGCGCGCGCTGGTGGGCGTCGAGCTTCTGCGTGCGCACCAGCTTGCCCTTCTGCGTGCAGCTCGCGCTCAGCGCCGGGAACGCGACCGACTTCCACGGCGTCGACCCACCCTGGCTGCGCTGCTGGAAGATCGGCTTCGCGCTCAGCACACCGTTGATCCTGATGCCGACGGAGAGGTTCGCCGACTTGCTCTGGTCGACGCGGGCCACGAAGCGGCCCTTGTTGTCGACGAGCGTCGCCGACGCACCGTTGTCGGCGCTGCTGACGAGCTTCACCTTGAACGCGGCACCGTACGCCGACGCGACGGTGGCCGTACCGACGCAGTTGGCCGCTTCGGTCCTGGTGGTGGCATGGGCGGTGGTGATGGTGCCGACCCCGACCCCCGTGAGGGCGAGGGCGGCGACGGCTGCGCGAAGCGCGATACGCATGAGAACTCCCGGCACGTTTTCTGTTGTCAAGCGGCCCCTGTGACCTGCGAGAACAACGTTATGCGCGCGGTTCCTCGGAATCATCGACTCCCTGTTACGGAATCATGACAGCCGGTACGGACATCCTCCTGAGCAGCACGAAGGGCCGTACCCGAGTACTACGGGTACGGCCCTGAGGGTCGAACGTCGCTCAGACCGCGATCGCGACCTCCGCCAGACCGCCCTGCTGGGCGACGACCGTGCGGTCGGCCGTGGCGCCGGGGACAAGGGCGCGGACGGTCCAGGTGCCTTCGGCCGCGTAGAAGCGGAACTGGCCGGTGGCCGAGGTGGGGACCTCCGCCGTGAACTCGCCGGTCGAGTCCAGGAGACGGACGTAACCGGTCACCGGCTCACCGTCACGCGTCACCTGGCCCTGGATCGTGGTCTCACCGGGCTTGATCGTCGAGGCGTCGGGGCCGCCGGCCTTCGCTCCACACATGCTGTCACTCCAGAGGTCTTGAACGGTCGGGCGGGGGAGGTACTACCTGAGAGCTACTTGTTGGCGCCGAGCTCGATCGGGACGCCGACGAGGCTGCCGTACTCGGTCCAGGAGCCGTCGTAGTTCTTGACGTTCTCGACACCGAGCAGCTCGTGCAGCACGAACCAGGTCAGCGCGGAACGCTCACCGATACGGCAGTACGCGATCGTGTCCTTCGCGAGGTCGACCTGCTCCTCGGCGTACAGCTCCTTCAGCTCGTCGTCCGACTTGAAGGTGCCGTCGTCGTTCGCGTTCTTCGACCACGGGATGTTGCGCGCGGACGGCACGTGGCCGGGGCGCTGCGACTGCTCCTGCGGCAGGTGCGCGGGGGCGAGCAGCTTGCCGGAGAACTCGTCGGGCGAGCGCACGTCGACGAGGTTCTGCGAGCCGATCGCGGCGACGACGTCGTCACGGAAGGCGCGGATCGCGGTGTTCTGCGGCTTGGCCTTGTAGTCGGTGGTGGCCCGGACGGGGACCTCCTCGACCAGCTCGCGCGCGTCGAGCTCCCACTTCTTGCGGCCGCCGTCGAGCAGCTTCACGTTCTCGTGGCCGTACAGCTTGAAGTACCAGTAGGCGTACGACGCGAACCAGTTGTTGTTGCCGCCGTAGAGGATCACCAGCGTGTCGTTGGCGATGCCCTTCGCGGACAGGAGCTTCTCGAAGCCCTCCTGGTCGACGAAGTCGCGGCGCACCGGGTCCTGGAGGTCCTTGGTCCAGTCGATGCGGATCGCGTTGCGGATGTGGTTCTTCTCGTACGCGGCCGTGTCCTCGTCGACCTCGACGATCGCGATGTCGGCGTTGTCGAGGTTGGCCTCGACCCAGTCGGCGTCGACCAGGACGTCGCTGCGGCTCATGCTCGTTCTCCTCCGGGGCAGTTGCGGCGGGGGTGTGCGAAGTGCGGATGCGGGCACGCCAGTTGACGTCACGGGGACGGGTGCGGCGCGCGGTGCCCAGAAAAAGGGCCGGCGAGATTCAGGAAGCGATACAGAGCATGGCGGCGACGCGGCACAGGTCGACTGCCCGCCGCTTCGTGAGATCCGCCTGTCGCTTCATGCTTCGATCGTAGGGACGGATCGGGCATGCTGTCACCGGTGTGTCGTATGCCGAGACGCGATCGTCCGGATCCCGAGACCGATCACCCTCCAGGGGGTACCCGAGTACTACCCGTGTACGCCTCAGGGGGCACCACATCTACGGTGCGGACACCCCCGTCTCGCCCTTCGGACAGAGATTCGTACGACCCCTACCCCGCGAGTCGTACGTTCGAACCCTTCACCGTGATCTCCACGCCGCTCTTCGCCGGGATCACCTTGTCGAGCTGGATGCCGCCCGGCAGGTTCTCGATCTTCTGCTCGAAGTCGGTGATCTTGCGGGCCTCATCCTCGGGGGCCTGCACCCCGCCGAAGCTGGGCAGGTCGTCGGCGTGCACGCGGACGGTGTCGCCGTCGACGGTCACCGAGCTGAGGACGTACACCGGCTGGGGCAGCTTCGTGCCCAGGACCGTCGCCTCGACCGCGACCTTGATCTTCCCGTTGCCGCCGTCCGACAGGCCCACGACCTCGGCCTGCACGCCCTGCATCACCGGCGTCGGCTCCGACTTCGCGGCCTTCAGCAGCTCCGCGTACGAGATGCTCGCGCTGCCCGTCGCGGAGGTCGCCGTCGCCGAACTGAAGCTGGAGTCGAAGTCGACGCCCTTCATGCTGGCCTTCAGGCCGTCGATGCGGATCGTCCCGCTGCTCGTCCCCGTCGCCGCGTCGTACTCCTTGATGCCGACCTCGACGTCGTCGAGCTTCCCGCCGAGCGCCTGCGTCAGGAACGGGAACCCCTTGATGGACACGTCGGGCGTCGCCGCGAGCCCCTCCGACGTCCGCAGCTTGTCGGCGGCCTCCCCCTCGGCGAAGTTCACCGCCAGCCGGTCCGCGAGCACGAACAGCCCGCCCAGGACGACGACAACGATCAGAAGTATGCGAAGGCCGCGCATTGCTGTGGATCCCCCAGTGAGTGCTGACCGGGGCCGTACGAGACCCCTAGTCCTTTCGGCCACCCAAGGTAACGCCCTAGGGAAGGGTGTCCCGGAGACTGTCGAAGGGTTGTGACAGTGAACGCCCCGCGCGCGTACGCGCTAGACCAGGGTCCGGCCCAGGACGTACACCGCCGGCGCCGCGAGCGCGAGCGGCAGGGCCACACCCGCTGTGAAGTGCACGAACCTCGACGGATAGTCGTAGCTCGCCACCCGGTGGCCGACGAGCGCGCACGCCGCCGCGCCCGCGCCCACGAGGGCACCCGCCGCGCCCACGCCGTTCACGCCGCCGACGGCGATGCCCGCGCCGGCCGCGGCCAGCAGGGAGACGACGACCGACGCCGGGGTCGGCAGCGGCAACGCGCGCGCGAGGATCGCGACGGCGACCGCCGCCGCGCCCACGGACGCCGCGTCCGAGTCCGCGCCCAGGAAGCCCGTCGCGACGATCGCCAGCGCGCTGCTCGCGACCGTGGCCATCAGGCCGTACATGCGCTCGTCGGGGTCCGCGTGCGAGCGGAGCTGGAGGATCAGGCAGAGCAGGACCCAGACGCCGAGGGTGCCGAGGATCGCGGCGGGCGCGTGGTCCTGGCCCACGCCCAGGAGGACCGCGTCGGAGACCAGCGCGCCGAGGAACGCCAGCGCGATGCCCTGCCGGGCGGGCCACATGCCGTTCAGCCGGAACCAGCCCGCCGCGGTGACGCCCTGGAGGGCCACGAGGGGCAGCAGGAGCCCGTACACGCCCAGCGGCGCCGTACCGGCCAGCAGGAGGCCCAGCAGGGCCGTCAGCGCCGCCGGCTGCATGCCGGGCTCGATGATCGGCGAACGGCCCTCCAGGCGGGCGCGCTGCGCGTCGGTGATGCGCGCGTTGCCGGCGAGGGTGGCGGGGCCGTAGCCGGGGCCGGGGGCGGCCTGTCCAGCGGACGCGGGTTCGGCGAAGGAGGGCGTCTCCTGTCCCGGGGCAAACCCGTCGGCCGCCCCGGCGAAGGAGGGTGCCCCCTGCCCGGCGGGCGCGTACCCGTCGACCGGCGGCGCGCTCTGCCCTGCGGCCCCGGCAGGCGCGTACGGCCCGCCCTGCGCGTACGGCCCCTGCGCGTGCGCGCCGGTCGACGGGAAGCCTCCGGTGGACGGGTCGGGGTACCCCGCGGGCGCGTACGGACCGGCGGACGGGTCGGCGCCCGCGTACGGACCGGCCTGTGCCTGTCCGGCGGCGGGCGCGAAGCCCTGCGCGGGGGCGCCCGGGGCCGGCTGCTGCCAGCCGTACGGAGACGGAGCAGCCGGAGCAGCCTGGGCGGCCGGGGTGTCCTGGGTGCCGTACGACGGCTGGGGGGCGGTCTGCGGGGGCAGGTACGCCGTCTGCTCCGCCGGGGACGGCATCTGGAGGGACGGTTGGACCGTGGTCTCCCAGGTCTCGCCCTGCCACTGCTGGGTGTTGTCCATCGCGTCGGGGGCCGGGCCGCTCTGGTGGGGCCACGGGGTGGCGTACGGGTCGTAGGGACCCTGCTGGTCGGTCATCGGTGACTCATCCTCCTGCGAACGGCGGGAGCACCTCGACCGTGCCGCCCTCGGCCAGCCGTACCGTCTCATGCGCGCGCGTGCCGACGGGGTCACCGTCGACGAGGAAGGAGCATCGCGCCAGGACACGTACGAGTTCCCCGGGGTGTCGCTCGCGCACGCCCGCGAGGGCGTCGGCGAGGGTCGCCGCGTCGTACGGCTCCTCCGCGACGCCGGCGGCGGCTTTCGCGGCGGCCCAGTAGCGCACTGTGACCTTTGGCATCCGTTCCTCAAAGCAGCGGTAGGCGATCGGCATCCGGAGGTCAAAGGCTAGCCCGCCCGTCTGACACTCCAGTCCGCGATGCGTACGAGCAGGCCGTCGCCGGCGGCGTGCTCGGCGTGCCCCATGCCGGGCTCCAGCCAGAGTTCGGCGTGGCCGGCGGCGGCCTCGGCGAGGCTGCGGGGGTGGTCGAGGGGGAAGTAGCCGTCCGCGTCGCCGTGGACGACGAGCAGCGGCGTCGGCGCGATCCGCGCGGCGGCCTCGACGGGGGACAGCGGGACGGGGCTCCACTCCTGGTGGTGGATGCGCGTGCCGAAGCCGTAGCGGCCGACGAGGCGCCCTTCGGGGCGGGTCACGAGCCAGTGCAGGCGCCGCATGGGCGCGGTGCCGCGGTAGTACCAGCGCGCGGGCGCGCTGACGGAGACGACGGCGTCCGTGTCCCCGGGGTGCAGCGCGGCGTGCCGCAGGACGACGGAGCCGCCCATGGAGAACCCGACGGTCACCACGCGCGCGTGCCCGAGGCCGCGCGCCCAGTCGACGGCGGCGGCCAGGTCGAGCACCTCGCGGTCGCCGACGGTGGAGCGCCCGCCGGAGGCGCCGTGGCCACGGAACGAGAACGTGACGACGGCACCGTATCGTCGCAACGCCGTCACCACCCGCCGTACGTGCGGCCGGTCCACCGCCCCCGTGAACCCGTGGGCGATCACGAACACGAGGTGATCACGGGGTTGATCGAAAGTGTCGTTTTCTTCGCCCCTGAGGGCGCCCGTTTCGTATACAGCGAGCGGAGGATCGTATACGGAATCGATCGCCACTCCATCGGCGGTAGGCAGAAACGTCCGCATAGGTACGCGTCTGGCCGTCTCGCCATTCGGACGTACGGTGGAACGTGCCACATGACCTGCCGGACTGTCGCTCATGTCGGCTATTCTGCTGGGCAGAGGACTCGGGCAGCGAAGCCCCCGGGTCCTTTTGTGCTTTCGGAAGAGTTGTATACGAAGTGGGAAACCGCAGGTGTACAGCTCATCCACCGCGCCGCACATGTCCTCGCAGGGACCGAGGAGGAACCGGACGTATGAGTTCTCTGCTGCTCCTGACCAATGCCCTCCAGCCGTCGACGGAGGTGCTCCCGGCTCTCGGCCTGCTCCTTCACAACGTGCGGGTGGCCCCGGCGGAGGGCCCCGCCCTCGTCGACACCCCGGGCGCCGACGTCATCCTCGTCGACGGCCGCCGCGACCTCCCCCAGGTCCGCAGCCTGTGCCAGCTGCTGCGCTCGACCGGCCCCGGCTGTCCGCTCGTCCTGGTCGTCACCGAGGGCGGCCTCGCCGCCGTCACCGCCGACTGGGGCATCGACGACGTCCTGCTCGACACGGCGGGGCCGGCGGAGGTCGAGGCGCGGCTGCGGCTCGCGATGGGCCGCCAGCAGATCGTCAACGACGACTCCCCGATGGAGATCCGCAACGGCGACCTGTCGGTCGACGAGGCGACGTACAGCGCGAAGCTCAAGGGCCGCGTCCTCGACCTCACCTTCAAGGAGTTCGAGCTCCTGAAGTACCTCGCCCAGCACCCGGGCCGCGTCTTCACGCGCGCGCAGCTGCTGCAGGAGGTATGGGGGTACGACTACTTCGGAGGGACACGCACGGTTGACGTCCACGTACGACGCCTGCGCGCGAAGCTCGGTCCGGAGCACGAGTCGCTGATCGGGACCGTCCGGAACGTGGGTTATCGATTCGTTACGCCCGAGAAGGCGGAGCGCGTCTCCGAGGCCCCGAAGGCCGAGTCCGCCCCCGCAAAGGCGGAGGAGACGGACGAGTCGGCCGCCATCGCGTCCGCCGAGGTATAGGCCCTGCTCGGACGGGGCGGCGGCACCGTGCGGTTACCGCGCGGTCACCTTTGATACGCCCTGCCCGGGAGGGGTTGATCCGCGTAGACTCCGCGCCGTGGCCAAGGTGACGAGGGACGACGTAGCACGCCTGGCGGGTACCTCCACCGCCGTGGTCAGCTACGTGATCAACAACGGACCCCGGCCGGTCGCCCCGGCCACGCGCGAGCGTGTCCTCGCCGCGATCAAGGAGCTGGGGTACCGGCCCGACCGCGTCGCCCAGGCGATGGCGTCCCGCCGCACCGACCTCATAGGTCTGATCGTCCCCGACGCGCGCCAGCCGTTCTTCGCGGAGATGGCGCACGCGGTGGAACAGGCCGCGTCCGACCGCGGGAAGATGGTCCTCGTAGGCAATTCGGACTACGTCGCCGAGCGCGAGGTCCACTACCTGCGGGCCTTCCTCGGTATGCGGGTCTCCGGTCTCATCCTCGTCTCCCACGCCCTCAACGACCTCGCCGCCGCCGAGATCGAGGCGTGGGACGCCCGGGTAGTACTCCTGCACGAGCGGCCCGAGGCCATCGACGACGTCGCCGTGGTACTGGACGACCTCAGCGGAGCCCGCTCCGCCGTGAGCCACCTGCTCGGGCACGGATACCCGTACGTCGCGTGTATCGGTGGTACGGCTGATACCCCAGCGGTAGGCGACCCGGTCTCCGACCACGTGGAGGGCTGGCGCCAGGCCATGTCCGAGGCCGGGATCTCCACCGAGGGCCGCCTCTTCGAGGCCCCCTACAACCGGTACGACGCGTATCGCGTCGCCCTCGACATCCTCGCCGGCCCCGACCGCCCCCCGGCCGTCTTCTGCTCCACCGACGACCAGGCCATCGGCGTCCTGCGCGCCGCGCGTGAGCTGCGGATCGACGTACCCGAGGAGCTGGCGGTCGTCGGGTTCGACGACATCAAGGAAGCGGCGCTGGCGGACCCGCCGCTGACGACGGTCGCCTCCGACCGGCCGGGGATGGCGCGCACGGCCGTGGACCTCGTGCTGGACGACGGGCTGCGGGTGGCGGGGTCGCGGCGGGAGCGGGTCAAGGTGTTCGAGTCACGGTTGGTGGTACGGCGGTCCTGCGGGTGCCCGTAGCGGGCGTGCGGGTGCCGGTAGTAGGTACCTACCTCTGAGGTAGCACGGGCCGTTTCTGAGAGTTCCCTGAGACGCCGGGCAATTCGCCCTCGTACTCCTTTACGCAGCGCGAACGACCTTCTCGGAGCGTTCTCAGCGGGCGCTCAGGAAGCTCTCATGGTCGGGGACGAAGCTTTTTCCCATGACCGAGAGCTTCCGCCGCGACGGCGAGTACGAGAACCAGCAGAACCCGTACCAGGGCGCGCAGCAGTACGGTTCCGCCCCCGTGAACCCCTCGCCGGTTAACCCGGAGTGGCCGCCCCCGCCGCCGCACCAGCCGGTGTACGCCACGCAGACGGAAGCTCCTGGGAAGAAGAAGCGCACCCGGGGCCCGCTCGCCCTCCTCGCGGCGGTCGCGATCGTCGCGGCGGCGATCGGCGGCGGTACCGCGTACGGCATACAGGAGCTCACCCACAAGGACGAGACGGTCGCGACCACCACGACCAGCGTCGTACCGTCCAGCAAGAAGGGTGACATCGCGGCGATCGCGGCGGCCGTCAGCCCGAGCATCGTCGAGATCAAGGCGACGCTGGGCAACGGCAGTTCGACCGGTTCCGGTGTCATCATCACGAGTGACGGCGAGATCGTCACCAACAACCACGTCATCGCCGGCGCCACCCAGATCAAGGTCTCCACGAGCGACGGCAAGACGTACACCGCGAAGGTCGTCGGCACCGACAGCAAGAAGGACCTCGCGCTGATCAAGCTGGAGGGCGCGTCCGGCCTCAAGACCGCCTCCCTCGGCGACTCCGCCGCCGTGGACGTCGGCGACTCGGTCATCGCGATCGGCTCCCCCGAAGGTCTCACGGGTACGGTCACCAGCGGCATCGTCTCCGCGCTCAACCGCGACGTCACCGTCTCGACCGACGAGAGCCAGGGCCAACAGCAGCAACAGCAGGGCGGCGGTTGGCCGTTCGAGTTCGGCGGCCAGCAGTTCAACGGCGACACCGGGAACTCGACGACCACGTACAAGGCCCTCCAGACGGACGCCTCCCTCAACCCCGGCAACTCCGGCGGCGCCCTCATCGACATGAACGGCAACATCATCGGCATCAACTCCGCGATGTACTCGGCCAGTTCGGCCAGCTCCTCGGACGCCGGCAGCGTCGGCCTGGGCTTCGCGATCCCGATCAACACGGTGAAGGCGGACCTGGCGACGCTGCGGGCTGGCGGGTCGGACAGCTGAGGACTACTTCCGTAAGGGGACACGACATGATCACGCAGGTCACCCACACCACCACGCGCACGGGCGCCGCCGACACGGCCCTCGCGCTCGCGATCACCGCCGCCCTCCACGAGCCGGCCCGCCCGGGCCGCGCCCCCGAGGTCGCCCTCCTGAGCACGACGGCCGCACGCCGGGCCCTGCGCAACCGGCGCCGCGCGGCGGCCTGAGCCGGGTAGACCCCCGCGGGGACGCGGGCCGCCGGACGCCGCCGGTGATCAGCGACCGGCCGCCGTACGCCGCCGCGCGAAGCGCCCCGCCGCAGGAAGACGCCCATACGCACCCCCAGGGAAACGTGCGAGGCTGATAGCCCTGCCCCCGGCGAGGTACCACCTCCGCCGTAACCCCCCGCACCCGAGGAACCGAGCCCATGAGCCCCGCCGAAGGCGACCGTGACATCCAGCGCATCCTGATCGTCGACGACGAGCCTGCCGTGCGCGAAGCGCTCCAGCGGAGCCTGGCCTTCGAGGGGTACGACACCGAGGTCGCCGTGGACGGCGCCGACGCGCTGGAGAAGGCGGCGGCGTACCGTCCCGACCTCGTCGTCCTCGACATCCAGATGCCCCGCATGGACGGGCTCACCGCCGCCCGCCGTATCCGGGGTGCCGGGGACACGACGCCGATCCTCATGCTGACCGCGCGCGACACCGTCGGCGACCGGGTCACCGGACTCGACGCGGGCGCGGACGACTACCTGGTCAAGCCCTTCGAACTCGACGAACTCTTCGCCCGCGTACGGGCGTTGCTGCGCCGCAGCTCCTACCGCGCGCCGGCCGCCGGGCCCGTCGAGGAGGACGAGGCGCTCACGTTCGGGGACCTGCGGATGGACCTCGCGACCCGGGAGGTCACCCGTGCCGGGCGCCAAGTCGAGCTGACCCGCACGGAGTTCACGCTCCTGGAGATGTTCATGGCGCATCCGCGCCAGGTCCTCACCCGCGAGCAGATCCTGAAGGCGGTGTGGGGCTTCGACTTCGAGCCGTCGTCCAACTCCCTTGACGTGTACGTCATGTACTTGCGCCGCAAGACCGAGGCGGGCGGCGAGCCCCGGCTCGTCCACACGGTCCGCGGGGTGGGGTACGTCCTGCGCCAGGGCGGCGCGGAATGAGCAAGGTCGCCCACTGGTTCCGGACGCTTCCGATCCGGGCCAGGCTGTCGATGCTGGTCGCGGCGGCGGTGGCGTTCGCGGTGGCGGCGGTGTCGGTGACGTGCTGGTTCATCGTGCAGGGCAAGCTTTACGAGCAGGTCAACAACGACTTGCGCAAGGCGTTGACCAGCCCACGGCTGCAGGACCAGGCCGAGAGCGCGGTCAACAACTGCACGACCAAGGTCTCGCAGGACTTCCGCCTGGGCCTCCCGAACACCTACTTCCAGGTGGTCGTGGCCAACGGCAAGACCTGTGTACTGCCGTACTCCCTCGGCGCCGTCAAGGTCACTCAGACCGACCGGAACGTCATCGCGAAGGGCGGCGACGGCGTCTTCCACAACAGCACCGACAGCGAAGGCAACGACGTTCGGGTCCTCGCGCTCCCCGGTTTCACGGTCACCGACCCCTCCACCGACACGACTTCCAGCGCCGCCCTCCTCGTGGCCCTCCCTCTGAAGAACACCCAGAAGACCCTCAACGAGCTGATGCTCATCCTCCTGCTCGTGTCCGGCATCGGAGTGCTCGGCGCCGGTGCCGCCGGGCTCGCCGTCGCCCGGGCAGGGCTGCGCCCCGTGGACAAGCTCACCGAAGCCGTCGAACACGTCGCCCGTACCGAGGACTTGAACATCCGCATCCCCGTCGAGGAGGACGCGGAGGACGAAGTCGCCCGGCTGTCGCGGTCGTTCAACTCGATGACCGCGTCTCTCGCCAACTCCCGCGAGCTGCAACAGCAGTTGATCGCGGACGCCGGGCACGAGCTGCGCACCCCCCTCACCTCGCTGCGGACGAACATCGAGCTGCTCACCCGCAGCGAGGAGACGGGCCGCCCGATCCCGGAGGCGGACCGCAAGGCGCTGCTCGCGTCGGTGAAGGCGCAGATGACGGAACTGGCGTCGCTGATCGGGGACTTGCAGGAGCTGTCGAGGTCGGAGGGGCAGCGCGGTGAGCGGGTCCAGGTGGTGTCGCTGGAGGACACGGTGGAACACGCGCTGCGCAGGGCCCGCCTGAGGGGCCGGGAGCTGACGATCACGGCGACCCTGGAACCCTGGTACACGAGGGCGGAACCGGCGGCCCTGGAGCGCGCGGTGGTCAACATCCTGGACAACGCCGTGAAGTTCAGCCCCGAGGGCGGCACGGTCGAAGTCGCCCTGACCAACGGCACGTTGACGGTCCGGGACCACGGCCCGGGCATCGCGGAGGACGAACTCCCGCACGTCTTCGACCGCTTCTGGCGCTCCCCCTCGGCCCGTGCGCTGCCGGGCTCGGGCCTCGGGCTGTCGATCGTGGCCCGGACGGTCCAGCAGGCGGGCGGCGAGGTGACCCTGACCCGTGCCCACGGCGGCGGCACGATGGCGAGGCTGACCCTCCCGGGCGCCCCGGTCCCCCCTCCGGAGACGCCGGAAGTACCGGACACCCGGGAAACCCCCACGTCAGCGCCCCAGTAATACCCCTCCCCCGCAAGAGCCACCCTCGTACGATTTCCGCCATGCCCGAGAACATGACCGAAAAGTGGACCACGCGCCCCGCCACCCCCGCCGACCTCGAACCCCTGCTCGACATCAGGGCCGCCGCGATGCGCCCGGACCTGGAGCGCCTGGGCCGGTACGACGAGCACCGGGTACGGCAGCGGATGCGGGACGCGTACGACCCGGCGCACACGCGGATCATCGAGGTGGACGGCGTCACGGTCGGCTGCGTGGCCCTGCGCCCGGCGCCGGAGGGCGACTGGCTGGAGCACTTCTACCTCTCCCCCGGCCTGCACGGCAGGGGCATAGGCGGCGCCGTCCTGCGGGAGACCCTGGCCCGCACGGACCGCACGGTCCACCTCGACGTCCTCCAGGGCAGCCCGGCCCGCCGTCTCTACGAGCGGCACGGCTTCGTCCTGGACCACGAGGACGCCGTGGACGTGTTCCTGACGCGCGCGCCGGCGCCGTAGCTCTCAGGTCGTAGCTCTGAGGTCGTAGCCGGTCAGCCCGCAGAGTGCCCCGGAAACGGAGAAACGTACGACGGAAAATCCCCGGTACGAGTGGTCCGAGGGCGAGTCCGGGGGCGCGCGGGGGCATGTCCGGCGAGGATGGCCCGCTGTGTCGTCGTCCCGTGTGCGTGCCCTGTTCCTGCCGCTGCTCATCCTGCTGGCTCTCGCGAGCCAGTCCTGCGTACCCCTGCCGTACGGCGCGGACGCGCGCCCGGCGCTGTCCGGCTCGCCGTCCCCGCGCTCGGTGAAGTTCGGCGCGTACGTCGGCTACGGCGCGGACGGCATCAGCCGGATCGCCGGTCTGGGCACCTGGCTCGGCCGTTCGACGCCGACCGTCGGTCACGCCTATCTGCCGGGCGACCGCTGGAGCAACATCGAGGGCGCACCGGGCTATCTGGCGCACTGGGCGACGTGGCGCAAGGCCCGCAAGGACCGCCTGTTCGTCCTCAACGTCCCGCTCCTGGAACGCAACGAGGCCCATCTCCCCGACGCGACGGTCCGCGCGGAACTCCGCAAGGGGGCGAAGGGCGCGTACGACGCCCATTTCCGGGCGCTGGCAGGGCGGTTGGTCTCGCTGGGCCTGCGCGACACCGTGCTGGTCCTGGGCTGGGAGATGAACGGCATCACGTACACGCACCGATGCGGCCCGGACCCGGCGTCGTGGAAGCGGTACTGGGTGCGGATCGTGAACGCGATGCGGTCGGTGCCCGGGCAGCGGTTCCGCTTCGAGTTCACCCCCAACAGGGGCCGGGACGCGGTCCCTTGGCCCCGCTGCTATCCCGGTGACCGGCACGTCGACATCATCGGCATGGACGCCTACGACGCCCCGCGCGGCCTGTCGTTCACGGCTCAGCTGAACGAGCCGTACGGCCTCAGGGAACACGTCCGGTTCGCCCGTGCCCACCGCAAGCCGATCGCGTTCCCGGAGTGGGGGCTGTACGAGAACGGGGACAACTCGGCTTACATGCGGGGGATGTTGAACTGGATCGCCCGGCAGAAGCCGCTGTACCAGACGATCAGCGACTACTGTCCGCACGGGGTGTGGCGGTGCCGGTCGAATCCCAAGGCGTCCGCCGTGTACAAGGCGTTGATGGGCAAGAAGAAGCCCGGCAAGAAGAAGTGAACCCCCTCCGGAGCACGCCTGCTTGGGCAACTCGGGAGGGGGCTGCGTGAGATGACGGCGCGTCAAGTACCGTCGGATCAGCTCGCGTTCGCGCGCCGCCGCCGTACCGCGACGAAGGACAGGGCCGCGATGCCCGCCACCGCCGCGCCCCCGATCGCGAGGCCGGCCGTACCGATGCCCTCGTTCTTCTTCTCGGCGGTCGCGCCCTCGGGGCCGGCCGCGCCGCCGGGGAGGGTGTCGAGGTCGCTCGCGCAGACCGTGGGTGCCTTGGCGCCGTCGAGGAAGGCACAGGCCGTACTGGCCGCGCGCAGGGCCTTCTTGTCGGTCTTCCCGAGTTCGATGCGGGCCGTGAACTCGGCCTTCGTCCCGGCCTTGACGTCCGCGGTCCAGGTGATGACGCCGTCCTTGCCGACCTGTCCGCCCTCGGACGCCTCGGGGCGGCCCGCGGTCGCGGGGACGCGCTGCTCGACGCGGAGGTTGTCGAGGGCCTCGCCGCCCTGGTTGTGGACGATGATCCGGTAGGCGAGCCTGTCGCCGCCGGCCGCCTTGTCGACGCCGTCCGAGATCTCGATGGACATCGGGGGCGCCGCCTTCTTCGCGCCCGCGCCCTCCTCGTCAGGGCCGTCGGCGACCGCCGCGGTGACCGGCTGGAGCAGGGCGAGGCAGACGGCGGCCGGGACGAGGGCGATCCGGGACAGGCGCAGACCAGAGGTCACGGTGGGGGGGTCCTTTCCGTACGGGCACGGGGCCATGCCAGCACGGGCGGTACGCGGGCCGGGCCCGACATTCCGATGATCACGCCCGCTTGGGTCACGGGGTTGACGCCATCCGGGGGAACGGCCGGGCAACCCGTCTGTCGTACCTCTCAGGGACTCCATCCGGCCTAGATGATCCGACAATGCTACGAAAACAGCGCATGCGTACCCACCGCCTCGGCGCCACGCTCGGAGCGGTCCTCCTGGTCTCCCTCACCGCCGCGCCCGCCGACGCCGGCGAGCCCGTCCGCGACCGGGCCGCGCGCCTCGTCCAGGCGCACGAACGGGCGCGCGCCCAGGTGGCCGCGCTCCGGCGGGCGGACGCGGCGCCGCAGCGGATCCGGGCCGCCGAGCGCCGCCGTACGACGCTCCGCGACCGGCTGTGGAGCATGCTGCGGGCCCACGAGCGCGCCCTCGGCGACCCGGTCGCGGTCAACCCCTCGGGCCGGGGCGCCGGTTGTCCCCGGGGCCGGGCGACCGTCGCGCCGCGCTCGGTCTCCCGCTGGACGGTGCCGACCCGTGGCTACTGGCTCTCCGCCGGGTACGCCGCGCAGGGCGGCCGCTGGAAGAGCCGGCACACCGGGCAGGACTTCGCGGTCGGCACGGGCACGCCCGTGTACGCGGTCGGTGCGGGCGAGGTCCGGGTCACGACCTGCGGTGACGGGTTCGGCAACCAGGTCCTGATCCGGCACCGGGACGGCTATTTCACGCAGTACGCCCACCTGTCCCGCATCGACGTCCGCAAGGGGCAGCGGGTGGCCGCCGGGCAGCGCATCGGGCTGTCGGGGGCGTCGGGGAACGTGACGGGGCCGCATCTGCACTTCGAGGTGCGGATCACGCCGTACCTGGGGTCGGCGGTGTCGCCGTTGCCGTGGCTGAAGCGCAAGTCGGTACGGGTGGTGCGGTAGCTCCCGGGAGGTACGCCCCGCGTGAGGACGGCGCGGGGCGTACTCCTGGAGGTCTACCCGGGTACCTCTCCGGTAGGGGTCAGCCCGGGTGGATCACCGCGTCGCGGGCGACGGCCCGCAGCTGGGTCTTCTTCGTCGGCGTCAGCAGCGTGCTCGTACCGCTGGTGGTCGTGTTGACGCAGACCCCGCCGAACTGGGCGGAGTAGAGGTAGTACGCCTTGGAGAAGTTCGTGAACGGCTTCCCGTCGACGAGGACGTTGTCGTACCGGACGCCGTCGGTGACGGCCGCGCCCCAGTCGTGGATCTCGGTGACGACCTCGACCTGGGTGCCGGTGGGCGGCCCGGTGACGTGGACGGTCTGCCACCAGTTGCGGGTGACGTTCTTGAGGTACATCTCGTAGTCCTGCGAGTTCTTGGCCGTCTTGATGCTCGCCTGGATGACGTCGCCGGGTCCGACCGCGCGCTTGGCGGGGACGTAGTTCGCCGGGAACTGCTCCCACCAGGCGTAGTACGACGCCTTCCCGCCGGTGCACTGCACGCTGGTGCCGAGCTGGTTGAGCGGGTCCTTCCAGCTGTCGCCGCTGCCGAAGCCGATCCACTGGTCGGTGAGCCCGTCGGGGTTGCCGGTCGCGGTGGTGCAGTCGGCGGTCGGCACCTTCCACCGGGCGCTGACGCTGGTGTGGGCGCCGTCGAGCTGGAAGCCGGTCCAGTTGCCCTGGGGTGCGGTGCACGCGGCGGCCTCGGCGAAGGCGGGCCCCGTCACCATCAGGGCCGAACAGGAGAGCGAGCCGAGGACGGCGAGCCGTCGTTTTGTACGCATACGGCGATGATCAAGTCCGGTCCCCGCACCCTCGCCCCGCCACTCCGGAGGCTGAGCCGCACGGGTGCGCGATTCCCCCCGGCCTGACGGGTGAACGCGACGATCACTCACGGGTGATTCCGGCGAGCCCCGCGAGCGGGGCACCCGTAGGACCGGTCACACCTCCGGGGGAGGGTGCGGGACAGCGTCCGGGGGCGATCAGGAAGGCAGCTCATGACCATCCGTCACATCCGACTCAGACCCGGGGACCACGGGGTCCGGGCCCGCCGCTGGGCCGCCTGCGCGGCGCTGGGCGCCGTGGCCCTCGGCGCGGCCGGTCTCACCCCGGCCTCCGCCCAGGGGGGTACCCCTGAGGTCTCGTCCCCCTTCGGAGCCACGGCGACGACGGTCCCCGATCCCGCGGACGTCCTCACCCCGGAGGCCCGTCATACCCGTAGTACCTCCGGCGTACCCCGTGCCGCCGCCGGCCCCGGCGGCGCCGTACGCCAGCGTGCCGGGACCGTCCGGGACGAGGCGCTCGCGCCGATCTGCGAACCGCCTCAGTCGGGCCGCGAGGTCCGTTTCCCGCTCTTCGACGATGTCCTCGTGAAGGCCGTGGAGACCGGCCGTGAGACGGTCGACGGCCATCTCGTGTGGCGCGGCGAGGTCCCCGGCACGACCGACCAGACCGTCCTGGTCACCCTGACCGGCGGCTGCGACGGCAAGCCGGGCAACGCCTACCTGGGCGCCCAATTCGCCCTGGGCGGCGCCCTGTTCGACATCACCGCGACCGGCCCCGGCACAGTGCTGGTGTCCGAGTCGACGCCGCTGGTCGACGAGCACGAGCGCCAGGTCACCCCGCCGCGCGTCGCGAACCCCGCGCCCGGTCCGGGCGTGCGGTCCCGCAAGGCGCCCAAGGCCGGCTGCAAGGGCGGCGCGGGCGTCTCGACCGTCGACACGCTGGTCGCGTACACCCCGAAGGCCAAGGCCGAGGCGGGCGGCGACGCGCAGATCCGCGCGCAGGCCGTGAAGGGTGTCTCGCTCGCCAACGAGGCGTTCGCGGCGAGCGGCATCAAGGTCCGGCTGCGGCTGGTGTACACGACGCCGGTCGACGTACCCGCGGCGTACGACACGGTGTCCGGCACCTCCCTCGCCGCGTTCGCGAAGAAGAACGACGGCGTCGCCGACACGCTGCCCGCGCTGCGCGACAAGTACGGGGCGGACCAGGTCAGCGTGATCGCCGGGGGCACCGCGGCGGGCGGGATCGGGTACATCCCCTCGCCGCCGGGGCCGTCCTGGGCGGAGTGGACGTACACGGTCGTCGCGCAGTCCGCGATCGCGGGTTACTCCTTCGGCCACGAGATCGGCCACAACCTCGGCTCCAACCACGACTGGACGACCGACCCGGGCCAGCCGGACAACGGCGCGAGCGGCTACTTCCCCGCGAAGGGCGAGTTCTCGACGCTGATGGCGTACGAATCGAGCTGCCGCACGGCGACGAAGGGTGCCTGCGGACGGGTCAACCGGTTCTCCAACTCGGGCCAGAAATACCGGGGTTTGCCGCTCGGCAAGCCGCTGACGCAGACCGACTCGGCGGACTCGTCGGCGGTCCTCGGCACCAGCGGCAAGGCGGTCGCGGCCTATCGCACGGCCGTCACGGACGACTCGCTGTGCGGGGTCACGGCGTCCGTCTCCCCCGCTTCCTCGGGCACGGTCACCCCGGAGACGCCGGGCCCGTACGCGAGCAACGCGACCGTCTACTTCACGGCGACCCCGGCCAAGGGGTACGTGTTCGACCACTGGATGCTCGACGGCAAGCAACAGGCGTCGAAGGCAACGCGGTTCGCGGTCACGACGTCCAAGGACCGTACCCTGCAAGCGGTGTTCAAGAAGGGCGCGACGCCCGCCGCGAAGGTGACGACGAAGAAGTCCGGCAGCGGGACGGTCAAGGCGAAGACGACGAAGAAGTCCCTCGCCGGTGAAACCCACACCGTGGGCACCGAGTTGCTCTACGAGGCGGTCCCCGCGCCGGGCTGGAGCTTCGCCGGATGGAAGCTGGCGAGCGGCTCCTACGCGGGTGACATGGCGAGCGTCGGCCTCCAGGTCGGCGAGACGGACCAGGGCCTGGAGGCGGTGTTCGCGCCACGCCGGTACACCCTGGAGCTGTGCCCGCACGGCCACGGCACCCTGACCGCGTCCCGCACCGGCAAGTACGCCGCCGGCGACACCGCCGTCGTCACCGCGAAACCCGCCAAGGGGCATGTCCTCGCAGGGTGGTTGCTCGACGGCGAACCGTACGCGGGCAGCCCGGGCGGCGAGGCGATCGTCAGCTTCACCGACGGCCGCGACCACACCCTGAAGGCGAAGTTCCGCAGGAAGTAGCCGAGTTGGCGCGGCGCCGCTGAGCGGGAGGCCGGTGTGCTCCCGCCGAGCGGCGCCGAGGTGGGGCTGCCCCGCCGACCAGGGGCAGCCCCGCTTGCCGCCACCGGGGGGAGGCGGGCGCCGGGTGCCATGCCATGACAGTGGCCGTGGGGGTCCAGCCTGTCCGACCCGGCGCCTCCCGTCCCCCGGGCGGCACGACCAGGCTCCCGTACCCGAGGGGGCGGGCGCAGTCCGGCGCGGGAAGATCCGTACACCTAGCCGCCGGGCCGGGCGGATTGCCGTATGCGTACGTACCCCTAAGAGGGAGGGCCCTGTCATACCCGTAGTCCTCAGGGTCCGACGGTCGTCGGGATCTCCGTCCTCGACGTGATGCCGAGCTTCGCCAGGATGTGTTCGACGTGCGCGTCCACGGTCCGTTTGGAGATGACCAGGCGTTCGGCGATCTCCCGGTTGGACAGGCCCTGGGCGACCAGGACGGCGACCTCGCGCTCGCGGCGGGTGAGGGCGTCCAGGGAGCGGTGGCCGTCGAGGGTATGACGGGTATGGGGGGTACGACGGCCGGCGGGGGGCTCGGTGGGGACGGGGACGTCGGCGTCCGCGCGGACCGCCTCCAGCACCTCGCGCCCCGACAGCCTCGCGCCGACCTCCCGCCAGCGCTCGAACGCCTCTCCCCCGAGGGCGGCCCGCACCGACTTCTGTACGGCGTCCTGCTCCTCAAGCAGGCGCGGCAGCAGGGTGATGGGGTCGCCGCCGAGCCGTCGGGCGTGTTCGGCGTACCCCATCAACCAGCAGGCGCGGACGGGCCGTTGATGCTGTTCAGCGTGCCAGGACAGGCCGAGGCAGGCGAGCGCGGCGACCAGGATCTCCCCTATCTCGGCGGCGGCCTCCAGGCCGAGCCGGAAGCAGTCGACGGCCTCGGCGTGCTCCCCGGTGAGGTGGAGGATGAGCCCCTTCGTCGCGACGGTCGAGGCGTACAACTGCCGTTCCCCGCGCCCGGCGAGGTACGACATGCCCGTCTCGCACAGCTCCAGCGCGCCCTTCGTGTCCCCGAACACGGCCCGCAGCAGGGCGGCTTCGTAGTGGATGACGCCGATCGCGAGGCCGTCCCCGGAGTCGAGGATGCGCCGCCGGGCGACCTCGACCTCGGCGAGCCCCTGCTCGACGGCGCCGCCGAACGCCGTCATGGCTCCGAGGTATCCCTCGGCCGAGAGGACCACGCGCTGCTCGCCGCACCTGCGCGCGACGTCGTACGCCTGCGGGAAGCGGTCGAGGGCGGTCTCCAGATCGCCCGCCCAGACACCGAAGATGCCGGTCATCAGCAGGCCCCAGGCCCGCTCGGGGCAGTCCTGCGGGGTGAGGCCGAGGCCCTTGTCGATCCAGTGGTGTCCCTCGGAGAGGGTGCCGGCCGCCCGCCAGTACGGGCCGAGCCGAGCCGCCAGCCACAGCACCTGGGCGCCCCGGCCGTCCGTCGCGCAGCCGTACTCCAGGGCGGCCCGGACGTCGGCGACGTTCTCACGGACGGCACGGTGCAGGGCGACCTGCGCGGGGCTGAGGAACTCGTCCCAGAACCGGCCCACCAGACGTTCGTAGTACGCGAAGTGCCGCTGTTTCACGGCCTCTTGGTCGGACAGCGCGAGGCGTCCCGCACCGTACTCGCGGATCGTGTCGAGGAGCCGGTAGCGCCCGCCGTCCTCGCCGATGCGCTGCACGACCGACTTGTCCACCAGCCCGATCAGCGCCTCCACGACCTCGCCGGGCGGCAACTCCCCGACGCCGCACACCTGTTCGGCCGACGACAGCTCGAATGACCCGGCGAACACGGAGAGTCGGGCCCACAGCAGGCGTTCGTGCGGGGTGCACAGGTCGTACGACCAGTCGATGGCCGTACGCAGTGTCTGATGGCGCGTCAGAGAGGTGCGGCGGCCGCCGGTCAGCACCTCGAAGCGCTGGTCGAGGCGGGCGACCAGCTCGGCGAGCGGGACCGCGCGCAGGCGTACCGCGGCGAGTTCGAGGGCCAGCGGCATGCCGTCGAGGCGGTCCACGAGGGCGAGGGTGCGCTCGCGGTCGCCCTCGTCGAGGAGCACGCCGCCGGTCACGGCCGCCGCCCGCTGCACGAACAGGTCGACCGCGTCCTGCCTGCTCAGCGGGGTGATGGGGACGCAGTGCTCACCGGGTACGTCCAGAGGCTGACGGCTGGTCGCCAGCACGCTGAGGCCGGGGGCCTCGCGCAGGAGGATGTCGCAGAGCATCGCGCAGGCGTCGACGAGGTGTTCACACGTGTCGAGGACGAGCAGGACGCGCCGGTCGCGGAGGTGTTCGACCACCGCGTCCAGCGGGCTCATGCCGGGCTGCTCGGGCAGTTCGAGGACGCCCGCGAGGGTGGCGGGCACCAACTCCGGGTCACGCAGGGCCGACAGCTCGACCAGGCGGACGCCGTCGGCGAACCGCGCGGCACCGGCGCCGGCCGCGCGCAGCGCCGTACGGCTCTTGCCGACGCCGCCGGGGCCGACCAGGGTGACCAGCCGGGCGCGGCTCAACGCGTCGCGCAGCAGCGCCAGTTCCTCCGACCTGCCGACGAAGCTCGTGAGTTCCACCGGCAGTTGACCGCCCCGCCGCTGTCCGAAGCCGAATCCCATCTGTCCCCCGTGCTCGCGCCGGCCGTGGCCACCCTGTCACCCATCACAGCGTAAGCACACTGCTGCCGAGCGTGAATGGCGCGAGGAGGCGTAGGTATCACCCGGCTTGGGGAAGGGGATCGAAAACGTGCGCGAGGGGTGAAAGGGGTGGGGCGGGTGGGGCGGGTGGGGTGTTGGGGGCGCGGGGCGAGGCGGAGGGCCCGGGTGGGGGCAGGCGGCGGGAGGCGAGGCGGAGGGCCCGGGTGGGGGGGCAGGCGGCGGGAGGCGGGCGGCAGGTGGACGGGCGTGCGCGCCCGCGGCGGTGAAGTGCGGGGGCGGGCAGCCGGGGGGCTCGGCGAGGGGCGTGGCGAGAGGCGACTCCCGTTCCTCGACGCCCTCGCGGGCGCGGGGCCGAGGTCGATGGGCGCCGGCTTCGCCTGCCTGCACCCCACCCTCGCGGGCGCGCGGGGGGCCGAGGGCGTTCATTGCCTTCCCCGCAGGCACCCCCGTACCTCGCGGGCGCGCGCGGGGCCGAGCCCGAGCACGCCGAGCTGTTCGACGCCGTCCCCCTCGCGGGCGCGCAGGGCCGGGGGCGGCCGGCCGTGCGGGAGGGGGATCGGCGGCGGGCAAGTGAGCGCCGGGGGCGGTGGAGAGGCAGTGGGGGCAGCGGAGGCAGTGGGCAAGTGAGCGCGAGCCGGCCGCAGTCGTACGCGGCACGCGGCACGCGGCACGCGGCACGCGGCACGCGGCACGCGGCACGCGGCACGCGGCACGCGGCACGCGGCACGCGGC
>NZ_JBLRVY010000046.1:0-69406 GCF_048159485.1 Streptomyces sp. 4F14 | reverse complement strand
CGGCTTCGGCTTCGGCTTCGGCTTCGGCTTCGGCTTCGGCTTCGGCTTCGGCTTCGGCTTCGGCTTCGGCTTCGGCTGGGCCCAACTCCGAGACGTCCTCCCCTGTTTCGGCCGACGGCTCCGCACCTCATACCCCCACCGACCTCGACCCCCGAGTAGCCGCCGTCCGCCGCGCCGGCGCCGCGGGCCGCCGCTGGCGTTCCCTCCAACTCGGCGCCTGTGCCGCGATGTTGGCGGTGGCACTGACCGGCGGCGCAATCGCCGTCGGCGCGATGAAGGACGGCAGCGCAGCCCCCGTGGCAACGGCCGCGGCCGTCTCCCCCGGCCTCCTCAACAGCGGCGACATCGACAGCGCGATCACCGCGCTGCAAGCCCATCTCCGAGCACAGCCAAGGGACTTCGGCAGCTGGGCCACCCTCGGACTCGCCTACGTGGAGCAGGCCCGCACGAAGGGCGACCCCTCCCGCTACCCCCAGGCGGAGAAGGCGTTCGCGAAGTCCCTCGGCCTCTCCTCGGACAACGGCCAGGCGCTCGCGGGCCGCGCGGCACTGGCCGCGGCCCGCCACGACTTCCCCGGCGCACTGAAGTACGCGGACCAGGTCCTCAAGGACAACCCGTACAACGAGCGCGCCCTATGCACTCGCATCGACGCCCTGGTCGAACTCGGCCGCTACGACGAGGCGTTGACGGCGGCGGAGACGGCGGACACCCGCCGCCCGGGCATCCCGGTGTTCACCCGCTACGCGTACGTCCAGGAACTCCGGGGCGACGTCACCACCGCCCGCCGCGTCCTGGAACGAGCCCTGGCGAGCTCCACGGCGAAGGGCGACATCGCCTACGTCGCCAGCCAGCTCGGCCAACTCGCCTGGAACCAGGGCGACTACGCGACGGCCCTCACCGACTACGCCCGCGCCCTCACCGCCGACGAGGACTACCTCCCGGCGCTGGAGGGCCGCGCGAAGGCACAGGCGGCGAGCGGCCAACAGGCCGAAGCCATCAAGGGCTTGGAGGCGGTGGTCGCCCGCTATCCCCTGCCCGCCCCCTTGGTGGAACTCGGCGAGCTGTACGAGGCCCGCGGCGCGGACGGCGACAAGATGAAGGCCGCCGACCAGTACGCCCTGGTCGACGCGTGGACCGCCCTGGCCCGCGCCAACGGCGTGAACGCCGACCTCGACACGGCCCTCGCGGCGGCCGACCACGGCGACAAGCAGGCGGCCCTGCGCGCGGCGCAGGCGGAGTGGGACCGCCGCGAGACGGTCCACACGGCGGACGCCCTCGCATGGGCGCTGCACGTCAACGGCCGTGACACGGAAGCCCTTCCGTACGCGAGGAAGGCCACCGCGACGGGCTACCGCAACGCGTCCTTCCGCTACCACCAGGGTGTCATCGAGAGTGCCACCGGCGACAAGAAGAACGCCCGCGCGCACCTCGCCGACGCCCTGGACCTGAACCCCGGCTTCTCCCCCCTCGGCGCCCGCACCGCGCGCGCCACCCTCAAGTCGCTGGAGGCGAACCAGTGATCTCCCGTCGTCTGTTCGCCTCCGGTGCGGCCGTCCTGACGGCCGGGTGCGCGCTCGCGCTCCTTCCCACCGCCAACGCGAGCGCGCACCCACTCGGCAACTTCACGGTCAACCGGTACGACGGCCTGGTCGCCGCCCCCGGCCAACTCCGCGTCACGCACGTCGAGGACCTCGCCGAGATCCCGGCTACCCAGGCGAAGCCCACGATCGAACGCCTCGGCGGACTGACCCCGTGGGCCGAGCAGCGCTGCGCGACGGCCGCCGCCGACAGCAAGGTCACCGTCAACGGCGGTGCGGTGACGCTGACTTCGGCGTCCGCGAAGGCGGTCGTACGGCCGGGTCAGGCTGGCCTGGACACCCTGCGCGTCGAGTGCGAGCTGAACGCCCCGCTGCCGAAGGCCGATTCGGTCGCCCTCACCTTCCACAGCGCGGGCGCCTCCACGGGCCCCGGCTGGCGGGAGATCACGGCGCGCGGCGACCGGATGACGCTCTCGGGCTCGGACGTCCCCGAGAAGTCGGTGTCGCGCGAACTCACCTCGTACCCGCAGGAGTTGCTCTCCTCCCCCGCTGACACGACGTCCGCCGCGACGACGGTACGGGCGGGCGGCCCCGCTCTCGCCGCCGACGAGGACGAGCGGACCGCCCCCGGCGCCGCCATCCTCCCGCGTGGCGCGGACCGTTGGACCCAGGCGCTGGACGACCTCGTCGCCCGCCAGCACCTCACGTTCGGCTTCGCGGCGCTGGCGATCGTCCTCGCGATCTTCCTGGGCGCGATGCACGCGGTCGCGCCGGGCCACGGCAAGACCATCATGGCCGCGACCGCCGCCGCGCGGGGCGGCAAGGCCCGGATGAAGGACGTCCTGCCGCTCGCCGCGTCGGTCACCGTCACCCACACGATCGGCGTCGTGGCCCTCGGCCTCCTCGTCACGGCCGGTTCGGCCGCCGCGCCCTCGGTCATCACCTGGCTGGGCCTCGCGAGCGGCGCGCTGGTCGCGGTGGCGGGCGCGACGCTGCTGCGCCGGGCCTGGAAGAACCGGGGGCACGGGCACGGTCACAGCCACGGCCATGGCCACTCGCACGACCACGGGCACGGGCACGGGCACGGGCATGCCCACTCACACGGCCACGGGAACGGTCACGAGCACGTTCACGGGAACGCTCACGAGCACGGACACAGCCACCCCCACGACCATTCCCCCACCCCCGCTCCCTCCCGCCAACTCGCCTTGGTCGGTGCCGAACCCACCCCGGCCACCGCCGTCACACTCCCCACCTCCCCCACACACGATCACGCTCACGAGCACGTTCACGGGAACGGTCACGAGCACGTTCACAAGCACGCTCACGTGAGCGATCACGAGCACGCTCACGACCACCCGCACCCCCACAAGCACGACCACACCCCCCACGCCCACACGCACACCCACAACGGCCACACCCACACCCACTCCACCGCCCCCACCCTCCGCGGCACGATCCTCCTCGGCCTGGCCGGCGGCATGGTCCCCAGCCCCTCCGCCGTGGTCGTCCTGGTCGGCGCCGCGGCCCTCGGCCAGGCATGGTTCGGCCTGCTCCTGGTCGTCGCGTACGGCATCGGCCTCGCGCTCACCCTCACCGCCGCGGGCTTCGCGGTGGTCCGGCTGGGCAGCCGGGTGTCGCGGCTGCTGGACGAGGGCCCGCGCTGGACGTCCCGCCCGGTCGTCGCCCTGATCCGCCGCAACATGCCGCTGTGGTCCGCGCTGATCGTCGTCGCGCTCGGCGTCGGACTGATGCTCAAGGGGGCTGCAACCGTAGTGGGCTGAGCTACTTTTGGGAGTGTTCGCGAGGGTGCGAAGGGGGCGCGATGACGGAGGAACCCGGTGGCGAGCGGCTGATCGCGGGCCGCTACCGACTGCAGTCCCCGCTCGGTCAGGGCGGGATGGGTACGGTGTGGCGCGCGCGGGACGAGGTCCTGCACCGCGAGGTGGCCGTCAAGGAGGTACGGCCGCCCGCCGGGCTGTCCGCGCCGGAGATCGAGCGCATGTACGCCCGCCTGGAGCGCGAGGCGTGGGCGGCGGCGAGGGTCGCGAACCGCAACGTGGTCACGGTGTACGACGTCGCGATGCAGGACGGCCGGCCGTGGATCGTGATGGAGCTGGTGCGGGGCATCTCGCTCGCCGAACTCCTGGACGCGGAGGGCCCGTTGGCTCCGGCGCGGGCGGCGTACGTCGGTGCCGAGGTGCTGTCCGCGCTGAAGGCGGCGCACGAGGCGGGGGTCCTGCACCGGGACGTGAAACCGGCGAACGTCCTGCTGTCGAACGACGACCGGGTCGTCCTCACGGACTTCGGGATCGCGACGGTGGAGGGGAGTTCGGCGATCACGATGACCGGCGAGGTCATCGGCTCCCCCGAATTCCTGTCCCCGGAGCGGGCGTTGGGCCGCACCCCCGGTCCGGAGTCGGACCTGTGGTCGCTGGGCGTCCTGCTGTACGCGTCGGTCGAGGGCCACTCCCCGTTCCGGCAGGACACTCCACTGAGCACGCTGCGGGCCATCGTGGACGAGGAGTTGCCGCCTCCGCGCCGGGCGGGTCCGCTCACGCCGGTCATCGAGGGCCTGCTCCGCAAGGACCCCGTCGAACGGCTCACCGCGGGCCGCGCGGAGCAGGACCTGAGGATCGTCGCGGCGGGCGGTACGGCGCGTACGGTGCCGTACACGCCGACGATCGTGCCGCCGGCCCCGCCGCCGCCCCCTCCGACGTACCAGCAGCCGTCGTACCAACCCCAGCCCCCCACCGAGCCGTTGGTGCGCGACCAGCCGGAGCCCTCGGGCGGGAACCGGCGTGCGGCGGCCGTGCTGATCGTGGGGGTGCTGGTCGTCGCGCTGGCGATCGGCGGGCTGACGTACGCGCTGCTGAACAACAAGAGCGGCGACGACAACGAGGCCACGGGCGGGCAGCAGACCAACAGCCAGTCGCAGGGCGTGAGTTCACCGCCCGCGAGCGCCACGAGCGAGAAGCCCTCTCCCACGCCGGAGAAGTCGACGAAGACGCAGGCGCCGCCCCAGTCGGTCTCGGTGACCGTCACCGGCAAGGGCACGGAGTACTCGGGGACCTGCCCGCCCCCGAACTCCCAGGCCCCGGCGTTCACGGCGACGTTCACGGTCGGCCGGGTGCCCGCGACGGTGTCGTACCGCTGGGTGTCGAAGGACGGCGAGGCGGTCGACTCGGGCTGGCGGACACTGGAGTTCGCCGACGGAGGGGACAGGTCGCAGCAGGCGCGGGTGTTCCTGACGACGGGCGAGGGCAGCGGGACGTTCGAGAACGAGCTGTGGGTGGAGGTGCGCCGGCCCGCGAACGCGAAGTCCAACTCGGTGCCGTTCTCGGTCACTTGCGAGACGGAGACCCCGTCGGGCGGAGCCTCCCCCTCGCCGTCGCAGACTTACTGACGACAGATCGGAAAGCTGATCAGTCGTTGGCGTTGAGCACCGGCAGATAGCCGCCGGACTGGCCCGCCGCCGTCGGGTGGTACGACTCGCCGATGTTCAGCAGTTCGAGGCTGTGCAGCCAGGAGCTGCCCGAGCAGATCTCGTGCCCGGTGAAGGTGGTGCGGACGTCGCCGAAGGCGAAGCCGTGGTCGGCGGCGCGTTTGGCGATTGCGGCGTCGATGTAGTCGGCGGCGCCGTTGATGGCGCTGCGCTTGGCCCCGGAGAGGCCGAGGCAGGTCGCGCCGAGCTTGTAGAAGCGCGGGTAACCCAGCACGACCACATGGGCGTTGGGTGCTTTGGAGCTGATCGCGCTGTACACGCTGTCGAGCCGGCCGGGGAGGGTCGAGTCGACGTACGACTTGGCGGTGTTGATGCGGCCCAGGCAGGTGCTGTCGCTGCCGAGGACGCAGGTCGTCATGACGTCGGCGAAGCCCGCGTCGTTGCCGCCGATGCTGATGGAGACGAGGCCGGTCGAGGAGTTGAGCCCGCCGAGCTGGCTCGACAGGACGTCGCTGGTGGTGGCGCCGGAGCAGGCGGCGAAGGTGAACGAGGACGGCGCGTGGGCGGCGTTCCAGAGGTAGGGGTACGCCTTCGTGCTGCGTTTGCAGTCACCGCTGGAGCTGATGTAGCTGCCCGCTCCGACCCCGGAGGAGTAGGAGTCGCCGAGGGCGACGTAACCGCCGGTGGCGGCCTGTGCGTTGCCGGCGGTGCCGGTGAGGGCGGCGGCCGCGGCGAGAAGCGTCGCACTGACGAATACGGCAAATCGGGAACGTCTCATGGAACCTCCCTTTAGCAGCATGTCTGCCACAACTGTCGTAGCAACTACGCGTGTTGACGGGAAGTGCTCATGCCAAGACTTTCGAGGGCCTATCGGGACCGTTTTCGGCCGCTTTCCGCTCACTTGATTTCGTGCACATGTCAAGTTTGTTGACAAGCACCCAACTGCCTTGTTCTACGCACGTAGATGGCGGAGCCTTTACTTCAGCCGCGAACGGAACGCGACGTTCAGCGGCTGTGTGCGTGCGACCTCGCGCGCATCCCCCACAGACGCCCTCCCCCACCCAGGGAGCGGCGCCGCCTAGAGGAGGACACCCTCGCAATGGCACAACTGCGTAGTCACCAGGCCCGGTTGACCGCCGCCGTCACCGTCGCGGCGGCCGCCCTCGCCGGCGGGCTCACCGCGCTCCCCGCCCAGGCCGCCCCGGCCGAGGGCAAGGTCATCGCGGCCGGCTCCCCCACCGCCGTCAAGGACAGCTACATCGTCACCCTGAAGTCGCAGACCGGCCTGAAGTCGGCCTCGGCGGCGGGCAAGGGCCTCATCCAGGAGTACGGCGGCAAGGTCGACAAGACCTTCGGCGCCGCGCTCAACGGCTACACCGCGACCCTCTCCGCGCAGGAGGCCCGCAGACTCGCCGCCGACCCGTCGGTCGCCGCCGTGGAGCAGAACCAGACCGTCCAACTGGCCGACACCACGCAGTCCAGCGCCCCTTGGGGCCTCGACCGCGTCGACCAGGCCGCGCTTCCGCTGTCCGGCACCTACACCTACCCGGACAGCGCGGGCGGCGGCGTCACGGCGTACGTCATCGACACCGGCGTCCGCATCACGCACGCCCAGATCAGCGGCCGCGCCTCCTACGGCTACGACGCGGTCGACGGCGACACCACCGCCGCCGACGGCAACGGGCACGGCACGCACGTCGCGACGACGATCGCGGGCTCGACGTACGGCGTCGCCAAGAAGGCGAAGATCGTGGCCGTCCGGGTGCTCGACAACAGCGGCGGCGGCACCACGGCGGGTGTCATCGCGGGCGTCGACTGGGTGACCGCGAACCACTCGGGCCCCTCGGTCGCCAACCTGTCGCTCGGCGGCGGCGCATCCGCCTCGCTGGACACGGCGGTGCGCAACTCCATAGCGAGCGGCGTCACTTACGCGGTCGCGGCCGGGAACAGCAGTGCGAACGCCTCCTCGTACTCCCCGGCCCGCGTCACCGAGGCGATCACCGTCGGCGCCACCACCAACACCGACGCGCGCGCCAGTTACTCCAACTACGGCTCGGTGCTGGACATCTTCGCGCCGGGGTCCTCCATCACGGCCGGCTGGTACACCAGCGACACGGCCACCAACACCATCTCCGGTACGTCCATGGCGACCCCGCACGTCGCGGGTGCCGCCGCGGTCTACCTGGCGAACCACACGTCGGCCACCCCGGCGCAGGTCGCCACCGCACTGGTGTCCGGGTCCACCACGAACGTGGTGACCAGCCCCGGGAGCGGCTCTCCGAACCGGCTGCTGAAGCTGGTCCCGTAATACCCGTAGTACCCGTAATACCCGTACATCTCAGGTGATGTCACTCTTCCCCGGAGGCGCCCCACAGCCTCCGGGGAACTCCCATGTCAGGGCCGTGATTCCGGGATTCTTTCCGGGTCGGGCCGGGAACCGATGACGGACGAGAGGACGTGTAACGGTCAAACGAACAAAATCGTGAGCCCTCCCTTCAGGTCTTGCCATACGGGCTCATTCATCAATACCGTCGTACATCTCACTCGCATCGGACCGTCGGACGCGGCACCAGGGGAGGGCTCAGGGACCGCGGCGGCACCGGAGCGGGAAGCGCGGTAGGGGGGTGCCGAGCCCGGTCCCGCAAGGGTCACCGGGCCGTGCCGCGCGGTCGGCCGCCGTAACCTCCGGCGGCCGTCAGCTTTGCCAGCTCGCCCGGTTGACCCGGGCCGGCGGACGCGACGCGCTCACGTCGCCTGCGCCGCGCCCTGGTCGCTCCCGGGCGAGAAACCCCCCTTTCGAACCGGACTTTCAGCCGGGCCGCCCAGGGGCGGGCGGTCCGCCGGACGAGAGGGACCAGACTCATGAGTTCCGTTCTGCAACCGGCGACGACAGGCCAGGACCGACTGGCCGACTCCACCGCCACCACCTACCGCCCGATCTCCTCGCACCTGGCCATCACACCGCCCGTGAGCGTCGTGATCCCGGCGATGAACGAGGCGGAGAACCTTCCGTACGTCTTCAAGACGCTGCCCGACTGGATCCACGAAGTGGTCCTGGTCGACGGCAACTCCACCGACGCGACCGTCCGCGTCGCCCGCGAACTGTGGCCCGGCGTCAAGGTCGTGGCGCAGCAGGGGCGCGGCAAGGGCGACGCCCTGATCACCGGGTTCGAGGCGTGCAGCGGCGACATCATCGTGATGGTCGACGCGGACGGCTCGGCCGACGGCAACGAGATCGTGAGCTACGTCTCCGCGCTGGTCTCCGGCGCCGACTTCGCCAAGGGCTCGCGGTTCGCCAACGGCGGCGGCACGGACGACATGACGTTCATCCGGTGGCTCGGCAACCGTGTGCTGTGCGCCGTCGTCAACCGGAAGTTCGGCGCCCGCTACACCGACCTGTGCTACGGGTACAACGCGTTCTGGCGGCACTGTCTCGACAAGATCGACCTCGACTGCACCGGGTTCGAGATCGAGACCCTGATCAACATCCGGGTCGTCAAGGCGGGCCTGAAGGTGCAGGAGATACCGAGCCACGAGTACCTGCGCATCCACGGCGTCTCCAACCTGCGGGCGGTGCGCGACGGGCTGCGGGTACTACGGGTCATCCTCAAGGAGCGCTGCAACCGGCGTGCCCTGCGCAGCCGTCGGCGCAGGTCGCCGCTGCTGGACGTGGCTCCGGGGACCGACACGGGTACGGCCCTCGGTCTCGGCCCGGCCCCGGGCGACGCCTCGTGACCCCGCTCGACATCTCCGTGGTGATCTGCGTCTACACCGAGGACCGCTGGGACGACGTCCTCGCGGCGGTCGCCTCGGTGCGGGCGCAGAGCCACCCGGCGCGCGAGATCCTGCTCGTCGTCGACCACAACCCGGCGCTCCTGGACCGGCTCACTCTGGAGTACAAGGAGACCTCGGAGGTACGGGTCCTGGCCAACGCCGGTCCGCGCGGGCTGTCCGCCGGCCGCAACACCGGCATCGCGGCGTCCTCCGGTGAGATCATCGCCTTCCTCGACGACGACGCCGTCGCCGAACGGGACTGGCTGCGCCGGTTCGCCGACCCGTACAGCGACCCCCGGGTCCTCGCGGTCGGCGGGCGCTGCGAGCCCGTCTGGTCCTCAGGTCGTAGACCCGTGTGGTTCCCGGAGGAGTTCGACTGGGTGGTGGGCTGCTCGTACCGGGGGCTGCCGCCCGGCCGGGTCCGGGTACGCAACATCCTCGGCGGCAACGCCTCCTTCCGGCGCAGCGCGTTCGACCTCGTCGGCGGGTTCGCGAGCGGCATCGGGCGCGACGGCGACAAGCGGCCGATGGGCGGCGAGGAGACCGAACTGTGCATCCGGCTCGGCCGCGAGAGACCCGACGCGATCCTCCTCGTCGACGACCGGGCCGTCATCCACCACAAGGTCCCCTCGGCCCGCGAGCACTTCGCCTACTTCCGCACCCGCACCTACGCCGAGGGCCTCTCCAAGGCCCTGGTCGCCCGCAGCGTCGGCACCGACAAGGGCCTGGAGTCCGAACGCCGGTACACGACACGGGTGTTGCCCGCCGGAATCGTCCGGGGCCTGCGCGACATCCTGCGCGCGAGGCCCGGCGGGGCGCAGCGAGCGGGCGCGATCGTCGCGGGCGTCCTGACGGCCGCCGGCGGCTACGCGGTGGGAACCGTCCGCGCCCGCCGCAACGGCACGACTTTCGCGGTGATACCGATCGACCGGGCAACGGTGGCCGCGGACAGGACGGTTGACGCGGAGACGAGCATTGGAGGGACGGGCATCGGAGGGACGGGCATCACGGAGACGCCGCCCGCGGAGGAAACCGGCATCGCGTCGGCCTCGACGTCCGAGGAGACCGGCATCACGGCAGGTCCGGCCGCAGAGGGCACCGGCATCACAGCGACCCCGCCCGCAGCCGACCCGCGCGACCGAACCACCGTGTACGACGGCGAGGGCGCCCCATGACCGACACCCGCGTCCCCATCCTCATGTACCACGCGATCTCCGCCGAACCCAGCCCCGAGACAAGGGAGTTGTCGGTCTCACCGAAGGCGTTCGCCCGGCAGATGGACCTGGTCGCCGAGCAGGGCCGCACCCCGCTCACCACGGCCGGCCTCGCGGCGCGCTGGCGCTCCGGCCGCCCACTGCCCCCGCGCCCGGTCCTCATCACCTTCGACGACGGCTACGAGGGCGTCCACCATCACGCCCTCCCCGCCCTCGCCCGACACGGCTTCCCGGCCACCCTGTTCGTCTCCACCGGCTGGATCCGGGGCGCGTACGACACCGGCGGCGCCCTCGACACCATGCTGGACTGGGACCAGGTACGCCAACTGGCCGACGCGGGCGTCGAGATCGGCGGCCACAGCCACTCCCACCCGCAGCTCGACCAGTTGGCCGACGGCGCGCTGCGGGGCGAGCTGACCCGCTGCCGGGACCTGGTCGCCGAGCAACTCGGCGCGCTGCCCGTGTCGTTCGCCTACCCGTACGGCTACTCCGACCGCCGGGTACGGGTCGCCGTCCGCGAACACGGCTTCGCCCAGGCCCTCGCCGTCGGCAACTCCCTGGCCCGGCGCGGACAGGGCCCGTACGCCCTGCGCCGGGTCACGGTCCGCCGCCGCACCACGGACGCCGACTTCACGCGTCTCCTCGACGGCCACGCCATCGGCCGCGCCTTCGCCGGGGACCGCGCGCTGACGAAGGGGTACGCCCTGGTACGCCGGGCCCGCCGGGCGGGGCGGAGAGCGGCGGGGGCGCTGGGCTGAGGCGCGGGCGGGGCGTCGTACGACGGTAGGGGGGTACGGGGGCAGGGGGCGGGGGCGGACCCTGGTACCCCCTACCTCAGAGGTACCTCCCCAGGCCGGAAACCGCGTGCACGCACCGCCCCCGTGCCGGATCATGGCGGACATGTCTGCCCAGCGCCAGCACGACTCTGCCCAGCGCCCGCACGACGCCCTGCCGATCCGGCTCACCGTCGACGACTCCGACTCGCCGCCCGACGTCGTGGACGTGCTGTTCCTGGGCCGGTTCGCGACGGGCGAGCAGCCGTACTCGCACGCGGCGAACATCGACCGCGTCCGCTCCGGTGCGACACTGCTGCCACCCGGCGCCCAGATCCTGCGCATCGCCCGCGACGACGACCGCAGCACGACCCTCGCGGAGGGCGACGGCTGGACCGTGCTGGTCTCCCGCTGGAACCAGGGCGCGGACGTCACGGTCACCGCGACGTCCCCCGAACTCGCCGAGAAGATCCTCGGCGAGGCCACCGACGGGGCGGCTGACGAGCCCGAACCGCAGCCGGAGAACGTGACGATGGGGTTCTGGTACGTCTCCCCGAGGCGCGGCCCGCACCGCACCACCCGCCAGATCTCGGCGGGCACCTGGGAAGAGGTCCGCCCCAACTACACGGCCCCCGTGGCCGAGGCGATGGACACCCTGATGCGGACCACCCCGGAGGACATCGCCGGCCGGCTGCTCCTCCTGCACGGCCCGCCCGGCACCGGCAAGACCTCCGCGCTGCGCACGCTCGCCCGCGCCTGGCGCGACTGGTGCCAGGTGGACTGCGTCCTCGACCCCGAGCGCCTCTTCAGCGACGTCGGCTACCTCATGGACATCGCCATCGGCGAGGACGACCCGGCCGGCAAGTCCCGCTGGCGCCTGCTCCTCCTGGAGGACTGCGACGAACTGATCCGGGGCGAGGCGAAGCACACCGCCGGCCAGTCCCTCTCCCGCCTCCTCAACCTCACGGACGGCCTCCTCGGCCAGGGCCGCAACGTCCTGGTCGGCGTCACCACGAACGAGGACCTCGAACGCCTCCACCCCGCCGTGGTCCGCCCCGGCCGCTGCCTGGCCCGCATCGAGGTCGGCCCCCTCACCCGCCCCGAAGCGGTGAAGTGGCTCGGCACGGACGAGGGCATCGGCCGCGACGGCGCCACCTTGGCAGAGCTGTACGCCCAACGCCGGGGCACGTCCCCAACCATGCTCCCGGAACCGAGGGGCGACGCGGAGTCGGGGCTGTACCTGTAGCGCTCAGGGGGTAGCCCTCACGAGGTAGCTCTCGGGCTGTAGCTCGCAGGGTGTAGCTCCCGCGAGGTAGCTCCCACGATGCAGCCCTCAGGTTGTAGCTCCCGCGAGGTACCTCTCAAGCGGTAGCCCCCACGACGTACCCCCCTCACCCCTCCCCGAACACCGCCCGCACCGCCTCCCCCACAGCCCCCGACACCGCCTCCTCCCCGAACCCCAGCCGCCGCGCCCGCTCCACGTACGCCTGCGCCGCGGCGGCCAGTTCCCGTTCCGCGGCGGCGCCGGCCGCGGCGACGTACGTCCCGTTGCGCCCCCGCGTCTCGATCACCCCGTCGGACTCCAGCGCCCGGTACGCCTTGGCCACCGTGTTGGGCGCGAGGCCGAGGGACTCGGCGAGCGCGCGGACCGTGGGAAGCCGGTACCCCACCGGCAGCACCCCCGTCCGCGCCTGCTCGGAGATCTGCGTGCGTACCTGCTCGTAGGGCGCTCCGCCCTCGGTGATGTCGATCGTCAAGGTCACCCCCCGATTCTTCCGCACCCGGCCACCACCCGCCGGAAAATGGGAGGCACCCCGCACGGCACCCCGCCTAGCCTGCGCGTATATGACCATCACCGTGCGAGATCTCCGCCTGGACGTGCCCGCCGACCCCGAAGGCTTCTGCCGGGTCCGCCACGCCGCCCTCCCGTACCTCCTGTTCACCCCCGCCTCGGTGGCCCACGACGTCACCCACACCCACCCGGACGCCCACGCCCGCAAGCTGGTCGCCGAAGTGGACGGCGTCCTCGCCGGCACGGCCCAGGTCGGCCTGGCGCACGACGCCCCGGAACCGGGCAAGGGCTACCTGAACGTGTACGTCGACCCCGCGTACGAGGGCCGAGGCGCCGGTACGGCCCTGCGCGAGGCCGCGGAGGCACACCTGACCGCCCTCGGGGCGACCCACCTGTACGCCTGGGTCCTGGACGCCCCCCGCAATCTGGCGTACGCCGAGCACGCCGGTTACCGCCCCAGCCGCTCGGCCCACTTCCTGCGTCTGGACCTGACGTCCGCGCACCTCACCCCGCCGCCCCTCCCGCCCGGCGTCGAACTGCGGACGGCCGCCGACTACACCGCCGACCCGCGCCCCCTCTTCCTCCTCGACGCCGAGGTCACCTCCGACGAACCGAGCGACGTGGGCACCGAGTTCACGGACTACGAGGCGTGGGTCGAGGAGAACTGGCGCCACCCGCACCTGGACCGCGCCCTGACGACCGTGGTCGTCGTCGACGGCCGCCCCGTCGCGCTGAGCGTCGCCCACACCGACGGCGCCGGCCGCTACCACACCGCGATGACCGGCACGGCCCGCGCCCACCGGGGCCGGGGCCTCGCGAAGCTCGCCAAGACCACGTCCCTGCACCGCGCCCGCGAGGCCGGCTGCACGGTCGCGTTCACCGGCAACGACACGGACAACGCCCCGATGCTCGCGATCAACAAGGCGTTCGGGTACGAGATCCGCGGGACGGAGGTGCGCCATGTCCGCGACCTCGTCTGACACCCCCTCCCTGGACGTCGTCCTGGTCAAGGCGGGCCGTACGAAGATCCGCTACCCGGCGGACCTCCTCGCCGACGACGGCACGCACCTCACCGTCCGCGCCCCCTGGGCCGGCACCGGCGCCCGCGACTTCGGCTTCGTCCGCTTCGAACCCGGCGACGTCTTCACCGAGCACTACTGGCGCGACCGCTGGTACGCGATCAAGGAGGTCCGCGCCGCCGACGGCACCCTCAAGGGCTGGTACTGCGACATCACCCGCCCCGCCGTCCGCACCGGCGCCACCCTCACGGTGGAGGACCTCGACCTCGACCTCTGGCGCGACGCCTCCGGCACGGACGTACGCCGCCTGGACGAGGACGAGTTCGTGGAGAGCGGCCTGCGCGACCGGGACCCGGAGGCGGCGAGCTCGGCGACAGCGGCGCTGGACGAGCTGGAGGGGTACGCGAGGACACCGGACGGCTTGGAGAAACTGCTGGCGTAGGAGGCACGGGCACCGGGAACGGGCCACGCCGGAAGCCACCGGCGGACACCCGAGCCCGACCCCGAGCCCGACCCCGACCCCGACGGCATCCGCGCACCCCACCGCGTACCGCCTCTCCCGACCCCCCGCGCACCCCCACCCCGTCGCACCGCGTACCACCTCTCCCGAACCCCAGCGCCCCCGGCCCTCCGCCCACGCGCCCCCATCCCTCTCCCCCCACCCCCTCCCCTCACCCCACCGCCACCACCACATACCGCACATCCCCCACAGCCCCACCCCACAACCGATCGTCCCCGTCCAGCCGCTCCACCCGAGCACTCCCCCCACCCTCCTCCACCAGCTCCACCACCCGCTCCGCCGGAATCCCCACCGGCGTGACCTCCCCCCAGACCCCCTCCACCAGCACCATCCGCCCGCCCTCCCGCAGCAGCCCCCGCCAGTTCGCGAGGGCCCGCGCAGGATCCGGCAGCGCCCACAGCACGTGCCGTACGAGGACGACGTCGAACCGCGCCTCCCCCACGGGCGGCTCCTGCGCGTCCCCCAGCAGGAACCCGGCGTCGTACGCGGCGAGTTTCGCGCGGGCCCGCTCCAGCATCGCCGGGGAGCCGTCGACGCCGGTCACCCGGTGTCCCCGCTCGGCGGCGAGCAGCGCCAGGCTCCCGGTCCCGCACCCGAGGTCGAGCACGTCGGACGGCTCGCCCGGCAGCCAGGCGGCCATCCGCTCCGCCCAGGCCGCCCGGACCGCCGGATCCCGCAGCCCGTGATCCGCCTCCTCGTCGAAGGACCCCGCGGCCAGGTCCCAGTCGACCCCGCCCGCCACCGCACCACCACGTCGATCACTCATGCCCCCAGAGTGACACCCGCCACTGACAACGGGCCCCCGATGAGCCACCCTCCCCCAAAGGGCCCGCCCCGTGCACCACGGACCAGGCGCCCCTCAAGGAGGCCCCATGCGCCGCACAACCCTCCAGAAACCCCAGAAAAAACAGACCCCCCGCTCCCGCGAAACCCCGGACCCCACCCCCGCCACCCGCCCCGAGATCCGCAAGGACATCGCCCGCACCTGGTGGCCGGAGACGTGAATCACACGAGCGGCTTGCGGTAGTGGACCCGGTCGTAGACCCCGTCCGTCCGCCGCTCGACGGCCTCGTACCCGTACCGGGGGTAGATCTCCTGGTTCTCCCACATCAACGCGTTGGTGCAGAGCCGGACCTCCCCGAGGCCCTGCCCGTGAGCGTCCGGGTGCACGGCGACGCTGTCGAGGAACAGATGGTCGTCGTAGTCCCGAAGTACTACGACCCCGACGACCGGCTCCCCGACGACATACACCCGCCCGGCGGCGACGTCCGCCGCGTGATACTCCGGCCCGTACCCACCCCTGGACCCCCGAAAGGCCGCCGCCCCGAAGGACGACGGCCCCCTTAGGGCAGGTGCATGTCAGCTAAAAACCGACGCGCAGGTGGTCGGTCTCGCCCGCGCCGGATCCAGCGCGTTCGCGACCTCGTGGAACGCGATCCGGTCCGTGAGGCCGATGAGGGCGTGTTCGGAGAGGTCGAGGGGGCAGAGGTCCTGGATGAGGACGTTCCTGACACCCGCACCGGTCAGGAACTGGGACTGGTAGGGGGTGACGACCTCGTCGTACTTCGTGGCGATGACGGTGTACTTGACGCCGGGAACCGTGTCACCGCCCGAGTTGAGCTTCGTCAGGAAGTCGGAGCCGACGATCTGCTGCGCGAGCGCGGGCGTGTTGAGGTTGAGCCACTCGCGCCCGCCGGGGAAGTAGGGGAGCAGGTTGGTCAGCCCGCTGAGCGTCGTCCCCCGGTTGCTGGGCGAGATCGCGACGAGCGCGTTCACCTTCGCGGCCCCACCGAGGAACTTGAGGTAGTAGCGGGGCATCATCCCGCCCTGGGAGTGCCCGACGAGGTCCACCTCGGACGCTCCGGTCGCGGCGAGCACCTTGTCGACGTACGCCGCCAACTGCTCGGCCGACTCGTCGATCGGCCCGAGCCCGTGGACGAGCGGTACGCCCTCCAACTGGCCGTAGTCCAGGGCGAAGACACAGTAGTCGCGGCCCACGAGATACGGCGCGAGCCCCAGCCAGTTGTCCACGGAGTTGGCCAGCGTCCCATGGACGAGGACGACGGGCCGGGGATGCGCGGCGGACGGCTTGCACGAGTAATCATTCCACCCGCGGCTGACGGCGGACGAGGATTCGGCGTGCGCGGCGGACAGGGGGACGGTGACGGCGGCGACCGCCAGCAGCAGCGCCGTCAGAGGTCTGAACAGGCGTCTCCAATGCAGCATCGATCGATCTCCTTGCGGCTCAAGGGGGGAGGTGCAACGGCACTAAGCCCTGTGATCCGGATCACGAGGATGCTGTTCACTCTTCAAGTTACGGACGAGTAGCCACTCTGGGAAGTTACGCGTCAGTAAAAACTCCGGGATTCACCCGTCTGCCCAGCCGTCTTCTGCTATCCCCGCACCAGCAGACCGAACCCCCGCTACGACGACCGCTCCGGCCCCTCCGGCGGCAACTGCTGGGTCGGCGTGGCCCGTTCGAGGAACCGCAGCAACTCCACCGGGAACGGCAGCACCAGCGTCGAGTTCTTCTCCGCGGCGACGGCGACGACCGTCTGGAGCAGCCTCAGCTGGAGCGCGGCCGGCGTGTCCGCCATCTCCTGGGCGGCCTCGGCGAGTTTCTTGGACGCCTGCAGCTCCGCGTCCGCGTTGATGACCCGCGCCCGCCGCTCACGGTCCGCCTCGGCCTGCCTGGCCATGGACCGCTTCATGGTCTCGGGCAGCGACACGTCCTTGATCTCGACGCGATCGATGGTGACGCCCCACTCGACGGCCGGGCTGTCGATCATCAACTCCAGCCCCTGGTTGAGCTTTTCCCGGTCGGACAGCAGATCGTCGAGCTCGCTCTTGCCGATGATGGACCGCAGCGAGGTCTGCGCCATCTGGGACACGGCGAACCGGTAGTCCTCGACACGTACGACGGCCTCGGCGGGTGCCGTCACCTTGAAGTACACGACGGCGTCGACCCGCACGGTCACGTTGTCCCGGGTGATCCCCTCCTGCCCGGGCACCGGCATCGTGACGATCTGCATGCTCACCTTGCGGAGCTTGTCGACCCCGGGAATGATCATCGTCAGCCCGGGCCCCCGCACATCGGGCCGCAGCTTCCCGAGCCGGAACACGACACCCCGCTCGTACTGCTTGACGACCCGCGCGGCAGCCGCCGCGTACACGAGCCCGGCGGTCACCAGCCCCGCTCCCGCCGCCACCAGTTCCTCGACCACCACGGCCACCGCCCTCCGTGCGTCAGACCTGCGTCCAGGGGCTCCCATCGACGGTAACCCGCGCCGCGTACAAGGGGGAGCCCCCGCACGCCGGTTGCGTACGGGGGCTCGGAGCGCTCGGCCCGGTGCACTCGGGCAGAATCACTGACGGTGCGTCAGAAGACGTTGACGCCGTACGCGTTGAGCGCCTCGACCACCGGCTGGAAGAACGTCGTCCCGCCGACGGAGCAGTTGCCGCTGCCGCCGGAGGTCAGCCCGTAGGCGATGCCGCTGGTCGAGTACAGCGGGCCACCGGAGTCGCCGCCCTCGGCGCAGACGTTGGTCTGGATCATGCCGTAGACGACGTCGCCGCCACCGTAGTTGACGGTCGCGTTCAGAGCCGTCACCCGGCCGGTGTGGATACCGGTGGTCGAGCCGTCACGGGTGACCGCGGTGCCCACGCTGGGGTTGGCCGCGCTGGTGATGTCCGTGTTCCCCGCGGTACCGGACTTGGTCACCGAGCTGTTGGTGTACCGGACCAGCGCGTAGTCGTTGGTCGGGAAGCTGTAACCGACGTTCGTGCCGAGCACGGTCGACTGGCCGGAGTTGGAGTACCAGGTCGACGCGACCTCGCCGCAGTGGCCCGCGGTGAGGAAGTAGTACGTGCTGCCGCTGACGACGTTGAAGCCGAGCGAACAGCGGTAGCCGCCGCCGTAGATGGCGTCGCCGCCGGCGATGAGCTTGTTGAACTTGCCGGGCGTGTGCTTGATCGTGAGGGCGCCGGCCTTGCTGCCCGCGTCCTGCTTGATCTGCGCGATCTCCGCGGCGGAGACCGTGCTGTCGACGGTGACGACCACACGGTTCGTCTTGGCGTCGACGGCCCAGGCGGTGCCCGGGATGTCGGACTTCAGCACCGAGCTGTTCACGCTGCTGAGTTCGGAGGCGCTGAACGTGTGCGCGTCGGCCGCGTTCGCGGTGGGGACGGCGAAGCCGGCGGCGGCGACGAACCCGGCCGCGAGGGCGACCATGCGGGTCCGTCTCTTGTGGGTGGTGGGGGTGGTGCGCTTGATCCTCACTTTTCGTTCCCTCCCGGGAATCAGGGGGCCCGCGTGGGGTCGGGGCCCGTGAGGCGCAGCCAGAGCCATGATCCGCCCGTGGAACCAGGGATTCATGCCCCTGACAAGCGCTGAGGAAGGAGTATTCGGCCGAACGGACGGTCGGCGCAAGAGCGCCCCGAGGCCCCGCCGCCCGCAAGAGCGTCTTTCGGCCGAGAACCAGAGTTGAAACTGTGAGGTATGAGCTGTTTCAGGCCAACTTCTCCTTCTGTACGACGACGAAGGGCCCCGAAAAGTTCCCCGGAACCCCCAACTCCCAGTTGAGCCGCGCCCTCGCACCCACCCGTCGCCCGCCCCGGCCCGACGGACCCCGGCACGCATCTACCCGGGTCACGCTCCACACCTGCGCGTCCCCGGGGGACGGCCGAAAACGCCCCCCGGAGTGACCCCTTCAGCGAACTCCCCGCCGCCCCCGGGGGACTTCACCGGGCCACCCGCACGGGCCGCCCCAGCCCCAGGTGCTCACGCAAAGTCGCCCCGGGGTAGAACGTCCGGTGCAGCCCCCGGTGCTGGAGCAGCGCGACCGTCCCGTTGACCAGCCGCTCCAGATCCCGGCGCGGCTCGACGGGCGTCAGATGGAACCCGTCCACGGCCCCCTCCCGGTACCACCCGGCGATCAGCTCCGCGAGATCGACAGGCCCGCCCCGGTACAGCGGCCCCCGCGCACTCGCCCGCGGCCCGCCCCCACCGTGCCCGGGTACAGCGGCCCGCTCCCCGTCCCCGAGATCGATCGCCAGCGCGGCCAGCACCCGCAGGGCGTCCGGGTCCCGCCCCGCCTCCCCGGCGAGCGCCCGCAGCCGCTCCCGCACGCCCCGCGCCTCCCCGGCCCCCGCGACCCGTACGAGCGCGACATCGCCGTACCGCGCGGCGAAGCCCCACGCGGCGGGGTCACCGGCGTCGACGACGCGCAGCGGACACGGCCCCGAAGCCCCGTCGGTTCCGGAGCCCGGACGCACCCCCGCCTCCGCACCAGGCGACGCCGCTCCACCCCCCTCCCCCGACACCAGCCCCCCGCCCCTGCCCCCGCTCACCCGGTCGAGCCCGACAACTCCCGCCCCCTCCAAGGACATCGCCACCAGCCCCACCCGCCGGGTCACCGCGGCCGCCCCCGCCAGCACCCCCACCACATCCCCCGCACCTCCCAGCGTCACGAAGTCCAGCCCACCCCGCTCGGCCAGCCGCACCAGCTCCGAACAGTCCTCGCCCTCCGGCACGTCCACAGCGGCGGCGAGATGCGGCAACCCCCACGACGCGCTCACCGCCCGCCCTCCCCGCGCAGAAACCCCAGCACCGCCCGAGCCGTCGCGTCGTTCTGCCGGAACGCCGGCCCCCCGGTCCGGGGCCGCGTGAACGCCCCCGGCGTACGCCCGTCCGTATACGGTCCGAGCGCGAACCGCCGTGGATGCGGGCGCCCTTGGGCATCCAGCACCCGCCCGTCCCGCGCGTCCACACGCAGCAGCCCGGCGTCCGTCTCCCCCACCCCGTCCTCGGCGAGCCCCCGCAGCAGCGGATCCAGCGCCCGCCGCACCGACGCCTCCGGCAACCGCGCCTCGACGAGCGCCCGCGCCTCCACAACGGCCCCGGGGACGTTGGGACTTGACGCCCGGAACACCCCGCCCTCGGCGCGCACCTCCATCTCCCCGCCGACGAACCTCAGCACCCCCGCCCGGGACAGCGCGAGCATCTGCCGCAGCCGGGGCCCGGGCGGTCCGGACGCGAGGTAGCTGAAGAACCCGTGCCACGAGGAGGCGACCCCGCCCCCGAGACGTATCAACTGGACGTATACGGAGAGGAGTCCGAGGAACACGGCCAAGTCGGGACTGTACGCGTCATCGTGACGCCGCGTCAGATCCGCCTCGATGTACGCCCGCAGCCCGTCCTGGAACTCCCCCTCGGACCCGTACCGCTCCCCCGCCAACGGCCGGTCCAGCGCCGCGAGATCGAGTCTGTCCCGGGGGTCGGGCACGGCCTCCGCGACCAGCGCCGCCAGATCGGCCCCGCTCCCCGCCGCGTACTTCTCCTCGAAGTCCGCCCAGTCCATCGCCGTCCGTCCGGGATGCGCCGAGAACAGCCGGTGGTAGTGCGCGAACCCCAACTCCTTCTCGACCAGGGGCCACACGTCCCGCCGGTAGTCGAACCCGCCCTCCCGGGCGAGGAGTCCGTCGATCTCGCCGGGCCCGAGGAACCTCGGCAGCGGCGGGCGCTCACCGGTGAACTCGTACCCGATCTTCGACCGGTACGGCACACCCCGCCGCGACCCCACGTACAGCACCGGCTCCCGCCCCGACGGCACGTACACCTCACCGTCGTACCGCCCGCCCCGCCCCTCGGTGAGCAGCACCATCAGATCGACGAACGCGAGCCCGAACCCCCGTACGACGACGGGTGCGCCGGGTTCGAGTGCGGAGAGGTCGGTGTCGGCGGTGAAGTCGGGCGGGAGGTGGACGAGCCCGTGCCGCTCGGCGTACGAGGCCAACGCGCGCTGCTCTTCGTCGAGTTCGGCGTCGAGGTGCCCGAGGGCGAGGACGACGAGGTCGGCACGGAGAACCTCGTACCCGGCCCCACCCCCAACCTCCCCGTACCCGGCATCACCCCCAACCTCGCCGAGCCCGGCATCGCTCCCAGCCCCACCCTGCCCCGCCTCGCCTCCAGCCCCGCCGTACCCGGCGTCGACCCCTGCCCCACCCTGCCCGGCCTCGGCCCCCGCGCCACCGCACCCGCCCGCCCCGGCCCCCCGCTCCAGCCAGACCTCCTGGCTCCCTTCCCGCTCCCCCACGACCCGCACCGCCCGCCGCGCGTGCCGGTGCACCCGCACCCCCGCCGGCAGCGCCGCGAGCGCCTCCTCGTAGAACCACCCCAGGTACCGCCCCTGGAGCTGCCGGTCGGCGAAGGTGCTCGCGTCGATGCCCGCCCACTCGTGGAGCGTCGGCCCCGGCCGGACCGGACCCTCCATGGCCACCGTCTCGTCGGTGAACATCGTGACGTCCTCGGCGTGGGAGTTCATCCACAGCAGCGGCGACTGCGCGGCCCGCCAGATCCGGCCGCCGCCCGGTGGATGCGGGTCGACGAGGTGGATGTCGAGGCCCGAACCGTCGTACAGCTCAGGCGCGTTGGCGGCGATGCGCTCGATCAGTCCGACCCCTCGGGGGCCGGCGCCGACGATGACGAGGGAAGGCATGGAAGGCTCCGTGGCGGAAGTCCCCCGGACAGGGGGCGGTGGCGGTTGCCTTCACACGGGGCGCCGCGCGGCGCCGGCGCGGCCGAGCCCCTCAGCAGGGCCGCGCTTCGAGCGTACGACCGCGTTTCCCCTCACTGTCAAGGTCGTCCACACTGTGAGCGGTTCGTCTCAGGTCGGTTGACTCGTATCCGGAGACCTGTTCCACTTGACCCATGCATCCGCAGCAGTGGCTGGTCACCCGCTCCCACATCGACTTCGGTCGCGTGTGGTCCTGTTCCTGTTGAGCTGACCGCCACCCGCCCCACGGCTCTCGCCGGGGCGCTCCCGATGCCTCCCTCCCCGCCTTCACGCGTGCGCCTCCCCTCACTCCGCACACCCTCCTGACACACAGTCAGCACCCGCATACAGACAGACAATCAGCCTGCGCCGAGCCCGAACGGTCGCATCCGTTCACCCGTACGCACCGCTTGTCACCCGTCCGCCACAAAGAATCCTATTTCACTCTCAGTCAGCATCCGTACACGCTACGACCCTTGGGGCACTTGGACTCTCGACGAATCGGCTCTGCACCAGTACCGTCACAAACCCCCCGCGCGGCGTCTATCCACTTGGCGCGACATCCGCATCATGGACGACCATGGGTCCTGCGGATAGCAAGCAGACCGCTGTGAGAGGAGGCGTCCATGGGATCGGTGCGCAAGGCGAGTGCCTGGCTTGGCCTCGTCGACGACAACGATGACGAGCGTTACTACGACGACGACTACTCCGAGGGGACCGACTCCGGCGAAGCCTGGGTCACCGACCCCCGGGTCAAGGTCGCCACGGACACGGCCGAGGAGAAGGGCCGCCGGATCGGCACGGTCACCCCGGACAGCTTCCGGGACGCCCGCGCGATCGGCGAGCTGTTCCGCGAAGGCGTGCCGGTCATCATGAACCTGACGGCGATGGAGGCCGCCGACGCCAAACGCGTCGTCGACTTCGCCGCGGGTCTCATCTTCGGCCTGCGCGGTTCGATCGAGCGCGTCTCCACGCGCGTGTTCCTGCTGACCCCGGCCAACACCGAGATCGTCAACGGCGACCCCGGCGGCCACCGCACGGACGGTTTCTTCAACCAGAGCTGAGGCAGGGCCGCTCACCGGCCCTGCCCCCTGGGGTTCAGGTCCGGGGGTCAGCGGAAGGCGTCGAGTCCGGTGAGCGCCTTGCCCAGCACCAACTGGTGCATCTCCACGGTGCCTTCGTACGTCAGCACCGACTCCAGATTCGTCGCGTGCCGCATCACCGGGTACTCCAGCGAGATCCCGTTCGCGCCGAGGATCGTCCGCGAGGTACGGCAGATCTCGATGGCTTCGCGTACGTTGTTCAGCTTGCCGAAGCTGACCTGCTCGGGCCGCAGCCGTCCCGCGTCCATCCGCCGGCCCAGGTGATGCGCGAGCAGCACCCCCTTGTGCAACTCGACCGCCATGTCGGCGAGTTTGGCCTGTGTGAGCTGGAAGCCGCCGATCGGCTTCCCGAACTGCTCCCGGGTCCTGGCGTATTCGACGGCCGTCTCGAAGCAGGCGCGCGCCGCACCCATCGCGCCCCACACGATCCCGTACCGGGCGTGCGACAGACAGCTGAGCGGCCCCTTCAGCCCCACGACCTCCGGCAGCACGGCATCCCCGGGCAACCGCACGTCGTCCAGCACCAGTTCACTCGTCACCGACGCCCGCAGCGACCACTTGTGCTTGATCTCCGGCGCGGAGAACCCCACGACATCGGTGGGCACCACGAACCCCCGTACGCCGCCCTCGGTCTGCGCCCACACGACCGCGACCCCGGCGACGGACCCGTTGGTGATCCACATCTTCCGCCCGTTGAGCACCCAGTCGTCACCGTCCCGCTTGGCGAAGGTCCGCATGGACCCCGGGTCGGACCCATGATCGGGCTCGGTGAGCCCGAAACAGCCGATGACCTCCCCCGCAGCCATCCGAGGCAGCCACTCACTCTTCTGCGCCTCACTCCCGAACCGATGAATGGCGTACATGGCAAGGGACCCCTGCACGGACACGAGCGACCGGATCCCGGAGTCCCCCGCCTCCAGCTCCAAACAGGCCAGCCCGTATTGCACAGCGCTGGCCCCCGCACACCCATACCCCTCAAGCGACATCCCGAGGGCCCCGATACCCCCCAACTCCCGGGCCAGTTCCCGCACCTGAGGCAGCTCCCCCGCCTCGTACCACCCCGCAACCCCAGGCAACACCCGCTCCGTCACCCACCGCCGCACGGTCTCCCGCACAGCAAGATCCTCGGGCGACAACAAGTCGTCGATCCCCAGCAGATCACCAGCGTCGAACGTTCCCACACTTCCTCCCAAAACTAGCACCGCTAGTTACACACCACCCCGGAACCTACGCCCCACACTCCCACCCCAACAAGCCCACAGGGGAACGCACGACGGTAGGGAGGCCGAGACGGCGAGACGGCGAGGGAAGCAACCGAAACTTGCCAACGCAGGGGAAGTCCCCCCACCCAGGGGCGCGGGGAACTGCGCGCCCAGCCACAAACAACCCGCACCCGGCACCAGCCGACACCCCACCCCCACAAGAGACGCCCACCCCTCAACAAACAGTCACGGGCGGCGCGCGGGCGGGCAAGCCCCTCTGGGCCCAGGCACCTCCACCTGCATGACCCGCGGCAACCGCAACGCCATGACCGCCCCCAGCAACAACAACCCCGCACTGACCAGCAACGTCACATGCAGCCCATGCACGAACGACTCCCGAGCCACCCTCCGCAGCACACCCCCCGCCGGCCCCCCGATCTCCCCGGCAACGTCATACGCCTCCCCCAACGAATGCCCAGCGGCAACGGAAGCCTCCGCAGGCACCCCCACCACCCCCACGACCCCCGGCTTGTAGGCAGCGTTCATCACACTCCCCAGCAGCGCGATCCCGATCCCCGCCCCGAGCTGATACGACGTCTCCCCCACAGCCGCAGCCCCACCCGCCTGCTCGACCGGCGCCTCACTCAGCATCGACTCGTACGCGGCGAACAGCGTCGTCTCCAACCCGAACCCGAGCAACACGAACCCCCCGAGCAACAACCCGGCGTTGTCGGATCCCCCCATCCCGGTCAACGTGAGCACGGCGACGGCGGTCAGCACGAACCCCCCGCACACCATCCGCCGAGGCCCCACCCGCCGCAACAACCGCGCCCCCGCCAACCCCGCGGCCATCGCCGCGATGGTCAACGGCAACAACCGCAACCCGGTCTCCAAGGGCGACAGCCCCAGCACGAGCTGCAGATACTGCGCGGCGATCAACTCCAGCCCCACCAGGGCAAGCATGGCCAGCACGATGCACAGCACGGACGTCCCGAACGCGGGCCGGGCGAACATCCGCAGATCGACCAGCGGATACGGCCGCCGCCGCTGCCGCCGCACGAAGGCGACCAGCAGCCCACCCCCGAGCAGAACCGGCACGAAGGTCAGCCCCCCGAACTCCCCACCCCCGAGCCGCTTGACCGCGAGGACGACGGAGAACAACCCCCCGGCGGCCATGAGCGCCCCGACGACGTCCCAGGGCCCTTCGGTGTCCCCCTTGGACTCGGGCAGCAGCCACCGCCCCACCGGCAGACTGACCAGCATCAACGGAATGTTGACGAGGAAAACGGACCCCCACCAGAAGTGTTCGAGCAGGAACCCCCCGAGCAACGGCCCAGCCGCCGCCCCGACCGCCGCGACCGCACTCCAGATCCCTATCGCCAGCGCCCGTTCCCGCCGATCGGGAAACACCTGCCGAAGGATCGACAGCGTCGCCGGCATGATCATCGCCCCACCGACCCCGAGCAGGGCCCGCGCGAGAATCAACACCTGCGCGCTCCCGGCGAAGGCGGCAAGCCCGGAGGCAACCCCGAACAACGCGTACCCGAGCAACAGCACCCGCCGCCGCCCGACCTTGTCCCCCAACGTCCCGAACAGAATCAGCAGCGAGGCACAGACCAACGGATACGTATCGACGATCCACAGCAGCTCGATGCCCCCGGGCCTCAGATCCTCGGTGACAGCAGGCACAGCCACATGCAGCACGGTCGCGTCGACGGCGACCAGCAACAGACTCACGCACAACACGACGAGCACGACCCACCGCTGCCCCCCGACCCGCTCGGGAAAGCGTCCACGCACAGCTGTGACCGTCATCGTCCCGGACATGCGCGTACCTCCCAGCTGATTCGCACGTCCGGCGGATTCACGGGGCGGGGACTCCCACGACACGGCCGGGAAGGAGCGGCGTCCCCGGCCCACGCAGACGAACGGCGAGTGCATCGCAGCGTACGCGAGTTCGCGCCTGCTCCAAGTGGCGGACCTCTCACACGCCGCGGAGAACACGTGTGGCGTATGCCACTTCCCGGTCACTCCACCGCCACTCCCCGGCCACTCCCCGGCCGTGCCGGGGTGTCGACACCGCGCACAGGGCCGTCGACATGCCGCTAACGACTCCCCTCGGCGATCACGAAAGGCTTGCGGAGCAGGAGGGCGCCGGCAGGTTCGGCGCCCTGACCACGCGATCGCCTCGAAGAGGAGTACGTATGCGAGCACGAAAGATCGTCACGTTCGTGGGAACGCCGATCGCGGCCGTGGGCCTCCTGCTCATGGCCGGCAGCCCGGCTCTCGCCGTGGACCACGAGATGCACACCAATGACGGCGACCCCGGCGGCCGGGTCCAGTTCACCCGCAACGGCGACATCGTCAGAGTCGACGACCTGGAGGCGGACGGGTACGCCGCCAAGCTGTTCGTCTACAACCCGAACGGGACGACGCGCTACACCGTCCAGGCCGGCGGTACCGGCACCTCCAAGACCGTGCGGGCCAGCGACGGCGGCGTCTACGACCTGGTGGAGGGCACCGCGTACACGTTCAAGATCTGCCTGCACCAGACCAGCGGCGACTCGTACTGCGACACGGCGACCTGGGCCGGCTGACAGCAGAGCCAGGACCACTGCGTGTCTGTCCGCGGCGCATCGCGGACAGACACGCAGTTTTTCTACGCCCCGGCCCCCGCCCCCAAGGCCCGGCGGCGATACTCCCCGGGCGCCACCCCGTACGCGGCGCGGAAGGTGCGGGAGAACGCCGCGTGCCCCTTGAAGCCCCAGCGGGCCGCGATCTGGTGGACCGCGACGTCCCGCAGCCCCGGGTCGGCGAGGTCCCGGCGGGTGCCCTCCAGGCGCCGGCCGCGGATCAGCTCCGTGACCGTCACACCGTTGGCCTGGAAGAGCCGGTGCAGGTAGCTGACGGAGATGTGGTGCGCCTCGGCGATGGCCTGGGTGGACAGGCCGGGATCGCGCAGGTGCTCGCGGATGAACACCTCGATGCGCAGGAGCAGGGTGCGCCGAGGAGACGCGGCCGGCTCCTGGGCGTCGGTGTCGAGATGGTGGGCGAGCGCCGCGACGAGCAGGTCCAGGCCCACCGCGCCCAGCCGGACGACATCGGCGGGCCGATAGGACGGGCAGTCGGCGGTCGCCCCGTCGAGGAACTGCGCGAACAGCGCCCCCACCCCTTCCTGCCCGGACAGCCGGGTCACCAGCAGCCGGTCGTGCCGTCGGGGCGGCAACGGCAGCATCGCGCGGGGCACCCGGGCCCGTACCGCTGTGGCGGCCTGATGGCCGCCGGTCCGTACGCTGAAGGGCCGGGCGTCCTCGCAGAGCGCGAAGTCCCGTGTCCCCAGAACCGCTTCGCGATCGGCCTGGGTCACCCTCAGCTCTCCCCGCCGGGCGAACACCACCGAGCACAGGACCTGGTCAGAGCCCCGTACCGGTCTCGTGGATCGCCATCTGCCGGACGCCAGACGACTCACGTCGACGACGTCCACCGACCCCAGGTCGAGTGCTCGTGCCCCCCGTAACAAGCCTTGATCATCCCCTCTCCGTTCTCCGGACAACGTGATCGGCGCCCATGCTGGCGAGGGCTTCGTTGACGTGTCCACCCGATATGGCCGGTTCGAGCCAATCGTCACCTCTCCCTTGTCCCGGCCGCCGGACACCGCTATGAGCACGGAGCGAATTCCGCCCCATCGCCCGGTGAACGAATTCATAAACGACGATAAACCGCCACCTAAAATGATCAAGCGAATTGCAGGCAAGGGCGGGGCCTCATAGTGGATTCCCAGGAAATAAGCCCCTCCCTGAGAGGAATCCCACATCACATCGTCATCACAAAGCCGTGGATTCGCAGAGCATCCACACTCACTCGCTGTAACGTCGATTGGGTGCGTACCGAACGAAACCTCTCCCGCCTGGACCGCATGTTCGCCAGGCTGGACCGTGAGCCGGAGCGGCCGGCTCACATCGGCGTGCCGGAGATGAGCCGGCACCGGGTCGGGTTGTTCGCCGGGACCCTCGCCTTCTACCTGGCGATCGTATGGCTCGTCGTCACCACGTCGTGGCTGGTCCGGTTCGACTGGCAGGTCATGTTCTTCCGGCCGTACCAGCAGTGGCCGGAGATCCACTGGTTCGTGGACTACTACGTGGTGCTCGGCCAGCGCGGCCCGACCGCGGTGATGGTCTCCGCCTGGCTCGGCTGGCGCTCCTGGCGGCAGCACACCCTGCGCCCGCTGCTCACCCTGGGCGCCTCCCTGCTGCTGCTGAACATCACCGTCGGCGCCGCCAAGATCGGCATGGGCCGCCTCGGACCGCACTACGCGACCACGATCGGCTCGGCCGAGATGGGGCTCGGCGGCGATATATTTCCCAGCGGCCACACCGCGAACGCCGTGGTGACCTGGGGCATCCTGGCCTATCTGGCCTCCACCCCGCGAGCCCGCCGCTGGCTGTCCGCGATCTCCGCGGTCACCTCGCTGGGCGTCGGCCTCTCCACCGTCTACCTCGGCACCCACTGGCTGAGCGACGTCCTGCTCGGCTGGGCCGCCGGCCTGCTGATCCTGCTCGCGCTCCCCTGGTGCGAACCCCTCATCGCGCGCGCCGAGAGCTGGCTCCTGGGCCTGCGCGACCGCTGGCGGGAGCGCCGCAGTACGGCGGTCCGGCCCGCGCCGGTCACCGTGCCCGTCTCCCTCGCCGCCCCCCGCCAGGTCGTCGACCTGAAGAAGGCCCCGGTGGGCGCCCCCCGCCCGCCGAGATCCCCGGCCTACCTGGCCCCCGGCCCGCACACCACCCGCGCCGAACGCACCCCGGTCACCCCGGCCGGCAGCCGCCGCCCGCCGCACGCCGACCGGCTGCCCCGCGGTACGACGGCCTCGGCGGCCCGCCCCGGCACCTGAGAAGCACCGGTACGCACACCCGGAGCCCTACGACGACGGCGCCGGCCCAAGTTCCTCGAACTGGGCCGGCGCCGTCGTCGTACCGCGTCTCAGCCTTTCCAGGCGCGGGCCACACAGCCCTCGTGGACCTCGAAGTTGAGGCGGCCCACGCGGTACTCCATGGTGATGATCGCGCCGGGCGGCAGGGACCTGACGGTCGACCACCCCCGTTGCCGGGCGCGCTGTTCGGCGTCCTCGGTCGTGAGGCCCACGTAGTCCTCGGGGTTGTCCTGGGGCTCCTCGGCGGGAGGGGGAATCGGTGCCATAGCGCCACGCTAGGCCCCCGGATCGGGGTGCGGGAAGCCCGAGTTCCCGCTTCTGGTCACACTTCCGTCACAGGATCACGTGTCGCGTTTCGATCCCCGTCCGTCACACGTACGAGCGGATCCGGCCGAGTTCCGGACGTATTCGAACGCAATTCCCGCACCCCCCGACAGCCCTCCGGAAATCCACCCGAAAAGCGCCGCCGGATTCGTTTCCGGCCGCCTGGCGCATTCCCCTCACGACCTCACCATGACGATCTGACGGGCCATAGGAAATACACACCTCCTCCACACCGCCCCTCAGCACACCCCGGCCGCGGGCGGAGTCGCCTTCTCGGGCTTCGGCAGGGCGCACAGGGTGCTCGCGGAGACCTTCCACACCCCCGCCTGTTCGACGGACGTGCCGGTCGCGTTCTTCGGCGCGGCCGTGCCGTTCGTCAGGGTGTAGCTGACGGTGGCCCGCTTGTCCGAGGCGAAGGTGATCCCCTTGATGTCGACGGTGCCGGCCGCCTCGTACGTCTGGAGGGCGCCCGCGAGGAGCTTGCCGTTCTCCAGGAGGTTCTGTCTCTGGGCGGTGGTTGTCCCGGGCGCGAAGAACTTGGTCCAGTTGGCGCGGATGGACTGTTCCGCGGCGGCCGTGTCGGCGGGTGCCGTGGGCCGGGAGGACGAGGGGGACGGCGAGGGCGTGAAGCGGGGCAGCTTGTCGTCGGGGTCGTGACTGCACGCGGAGAGCGCGAGAAGGAGCGCGGACGCGGCGGCTGCTCCGGCCACGCGCCGGGTGCCGTTCCTGAGAGCCATCTGATGCACCACCATGTGTTCGACGTCGGCTGCCAGAAGGCATCTTGCAGTCAATCCCCGCTGCACGACAGCCACTTGAGCCACAGCGAGACCGAACCGGCACCTACGTCAGGGGCGGTCCGAAGACGGCCGGCGGACGTTCCCGCGCCCCGGACCGAGGCAGCGCGAGGAACGTGCCGGGGTTGAGCCGGTCCGGACGGTCGCCCACCACGTCCTTGTTGGCCTGGTACAGCGCCTTCCACCCGCCCTTGACGCGGTACTTGGCGGCGATCCCGGAGAGCGTGTCCCCGGCGGCCACGATGTACGTCCGCCCCTGGAGCCGGTACCGCGCGGCGCACGCGGGCCACGCCTCCCACCCCTGGAGCGCGAGCACCTCCCGCGCGACGGCGATCTGCTGCTCCCGGGTCGCGAGGTCGGCGCGCGGCGCGTACGCGAGCCCGCCGAACTCCTTCCAGGTGGGCGCCCAGAACTGGAGCCCGCCGTAGTACCCGTTGCCGGTGTTCGCGTCCCAGCGCCCCCCGCTCTCGCAGTCGGCGACACAGGACCAGGGCCACCGGTCGCGGGCGCAGTCGTAGGAGACGGGCGCCCGCGCGGGCCCGGGCAGCGGGGGCGGCGGGGCGGCGAGGAGCGGCAGCAGGGCCGTGAGCAAGGGCACGAGGAACATCGCGTCACCGTAGACAGCGTCCCCGTACCCCTCCGCCCAGCCGTGCCGGACGACGGCGGGGGCCCCACCCGGTCGGCTCACCGGATGGGGCCCGGCCCCGAGGACGTGACGACGGCTCAGACGAGCAGCCGCTGTCCCGGCATGATCAGGTCGGGGTTGCCCCCGATGACGGCCTTGTTGGCGGAGTACAGCCGGCCCCAGGTCGTCCCGTTGCGCTCGGCGATGCCGCTGAGCGTGTCACCCGCGCGCACGGTGTAGTTGGCGCCCGGCGTCGCCCGGACGGTGCCTCGCGCGGTGTTCCCGGTGGAGCGCTCGGGCGCCGAGTTCTTGCGCGAACTCTCGCCGGACGAGCCCTTCCTGGCGGAGCTCTTCTTGTACGAGCTCTCGCTCTTGTACTTCTTCACCGAACCGGAGCCGGAGTTGGATGACCCCGATCCCGAGGACCCGGATCCCGACCCGGAGTTGGGCGCACTGCCGTAGGCCCCGGCGCGGGACGAGCACACGGGCCAGGCGCCCCAGCCCTGTCCGCGCTGGACCTTGGTGGCGACGGCGATCTGCTGGGCCCTGGACGCCTGGTCGGCGGTGGACGCGTACGCGGTCCCGCCGTAGGCACGCCAGGTGGAGGCCGAGAACTGCAGGCCCCCGTAGTAGCCGTTGCCGGTGTTGATGTGCCAGTCGCCGCCGCTCTCGCACTGCGCGATCCGGTCCCACACCCCGCTGTCGGCCGCGGCGGCGTTGCCGCTTGTGGCCAGCAGACCGAGGGGGGCGAGGAGCGCTGCCCCGGCGAGGACAGCGGTCGTGCGGGTGCGGCGGGTGTTATCGGCACACTCGGACATGTGGTTCCCTCTCTACGGACCCGGATTCCCCCTGACGAGCGGGACGCTATCCACGTACGGACGTCGATATGGCGTTCCGCCCCCTGTGCGCCGACGTGATGCTTCGGCGCGCTGTCTGTCTCAGCGCGGTCGCCGCACAGGTTCCGGGTGGTGCTCTGTGCACCGGCGGAGGAATCTAGGAGTCCTGACGAGCCGTTAGCAACCAACTCCCTGTTTCCGCAGGCCAGTTAGGCATTACCGGTGGTAACAAAGAGGATTGAACGGCCTTTACATCACCTCATTTCACGATCTGTCGACCATGAACCAGAGCGCCCTGTGAGTCACCTCACGGAACCAACGCCCGTGACCCACCCGTTACTTGACTGCCCGTGTTCGAATCCGACCCCAAAGTGACCGACCTCGTCGAGCGGCCCGGTTCAGTCCTCACAAGTGCGTGACTCCCACCACAGCTCGCCCGTTGAGTCTGAATGAGCCGGGGACCCACCCGGCCCGCCACAGCACCGCATCCCGAGGGAGCCACCGTGCCGCGCATGCTCGACGTCAGCGACGAGGTACGCACCGAGATCGGCGACGAAGAAGCCGACCGGCTGCTCACCGGAGACAACGCCCCCGGCAGCTACGACTGCACGTCCTGCCGCACTCCGGGCGACTCCGAGCACGAGCGCACCAGCACCGTCCTGTTCATCGGCGACGAGACCGCCGTCCTCGCCTTCGCCCACGCCGGCTGCCTGCCCTCCCAGGTCGTCCAGGTGACCGAGGAGCAGCTCCAGGGCGCCGTCCGCTCCATCGGCGGCGACGCCGAGCCCGCCAAGGCCGTACCGGAGCAGGCGGTGCTCGGGGTGACCAGCGGACTCGTCCTGATCGCCGGGGAGTTGCACCCCGCGCTGGTCGTCGAGCCGACCGCGCCGATCGCCCGCCCCGGCTCCACGGGCGCCGGGGACGACTTCCTGCCGCTCCTCGTCGAGCAGGGCTTCCAGCCGGTCGGCCAGATCACCGAGGTGCCGCCGGTGCGCCACGGCTGGTCGGTGCTGCTCGCCGTCGGCCAGCTCCACGCGATCCTCCAGCCCGGTCCGGGCGGCGGTCAGCCGGCGGCCTGGTGGCAGGCGCACCAGCCGCTCCAGGTCACCGACAGCTGGCGGGCCGCCGCCAACAAGCACCAGCAGGTGCTGATGTTCGCGGCGCCGGTCGGCTCGATCGGCCGCCAGCCCCGCGAGGACCTGCTGCGCGACGCGCTCGACAAGGCCGCCGCGAACGGCCGTCTGGTGGCCGCGGCCCTGCCGCTGGCGGGCACGTGACCCTCACCCGGGTCACACCTCCCCCACCGCATCCCTTGCCCACCCGGGTCGTTGGGACTGACGTGCACACATACGAACCGTCTCTGTGGCCGTCCTACCCCGCGATCCCGTCCGCCCGCCCCGGACAGGACACGCAGTCGGCCACCCCGATCTACGACGCGCTCTACGCCGAGTACGTGAAGTCCTTCCGGGCGCTGCCGGGCGACCGGAGCGGGGAGGAGGAGCTGGGGTTCACGGCGTTCGGGAGCGGGCCCGGGGCGGGCGGCGGGTACGCCGGGGGCTACGCGGGCTCGTACGGCGGCTACAGCGCCTACAGCGCGGGCGCCCAGAGCGCGCGGCAGCAGGGGCAGTGGCAGCGGGTGGGGACGCTGGGGCAGCAGCAGCCGTCGTACCAGTACCAGGGCATGCAGCACATCCCGGCGGCGCTGCCACCGGGCCCGCGCAGGGGGTACTGAGAAAGGGCGGCTCCCGAAGGAGCCGCCCTTTCTCACGTACCGCTCACTTCTTCTTGCCGCGCTTCTCGCGCACGCGCACCGAGATATGGATCGGCGTGCCCTCGAAGCCGAACTCCTCGCGCAGCCGGCGTTCGATGAAGCGGCGGTAGCCCGCCTCGATGAAGCCGGAGGCGAAGAGCACGAAGCGCGGCGGCTTGGTGCCGGCCTGGGTGCCGAAGAGGATGCGGGGCTGCTTGCCGCCGCGGATCGGGTGCGGGTGCGCGGAGACCAGCTCGCCGAGGAACGCGTTCAGCCGGCCGGTCGGCACCCGCGTCTCCCAGCCCGCGAGCGCCGTCTCGATCGCCGGGACCAGCTTCTCCATGTGCCGCCCGGTGCGCGCCGAGACGTTCACCCGCGGCGCCCAGGCGATCTGCCCGAGCTCCGTCTCGATCTCCCGCTCCAGGTAGTAGCGGCGCTCCTCGTCGAGGGTGTCCCACTTGTTGTAGGCGACGACGATCGCGCGGCCCGCCTCGACGGCCATCGTGACGATCCGCTGGTCCTGTACGGAGATGGAGTCGGCGGCGTCGATGAGGATGACCGCCACCTCGGCCTTCTCGACGGCGGCGGCGGTGCGCAGCGAGGCGTAGTAGTCGGCGCCCTGCTGGAGGTGGACGCGCTTGCGGATACCCGCGGTGTCGACGAACTTCCAGACGACGCCGCCGAGTTCGATCAGCTCGTCGACCGGGTCACGGGTCGTGCCCGCGATCTCGTTGACGACGACGCGCTCCTCGTTCGCCACCTTGTTCAGCAGCGAGGACTTGCCGACGTTCGGGCGCCCGATCAGCGCGATCCGCCGGGGACCGCCGACGGCCGTGCCGAAGGACTGCTCCGGCGCCTCCGGGAGCGCCTCCAGGACGGAGTCCAGCATGTCGCCGGTACCGCGGCCGTGCAGCGCGGAGACCGGGTGCGGCTCGCCGAGACCCAGCGACCACAGGTACGAGGCGTCCGCCTCGCCGCTCTGCCCGTCCACCTTGTTGGCGCACAGCACGACCGGCTTCCCGGCCTTGCGCAGCAGCCGTACGACGGCCTCGTCGGTGTCCGTCGCGCCGACCTTGGCGTCCACGACGAAGACGACCGCGTCGGCCGCCTCGATCGCGTACTCCGCCTGCGCGGCCACCGAGGCGTCGATGCCGAGGACGTCCTGCTCCCAGCCGCCGGTGTCGACGACCTTGAAGCGCCGCCCGGCCCACTCGGCCTCGTACGTCACACGGTCCCGGGTCACCCCCGGCTTGTCCTCCACGACGGCCTCGCGGCGGCCGATGATCCGGTTGACCAGCGTCGACTTGCCGACGTTCGGGCGCCCGACCACGGCCAGCACCGGCAGCGGCCCGTGCCCCGCCTCCTCGATGGCCCCTTCGACGTCCTCGACGTCGAAGCCCTCTTCCGCGGCGAGCTCCATGAACTCCGCGTACTCGGCATCGCCGAGCGCTCCGTGCTCGGAGTGGTTGTCGTCGTTCATGAAGTTCCGTACCTCGTTCATCGTGGTGATCGGTGGACCCTCCGTTATGGGCTGATCCACTACTAAGTGTCGCTTAACGCCCGGTGAGGCGCTTCGCGTTTTCCAGGTGCGCTGTCAGCTGCTTCTGGATACGTTCCGTGGCCTCGTCGAGAGCCTTGCGGGTACGACGGCCGGTGCCGTCGCTCGCGTCGAAGGGGTCCCCGAAGACGACGTCCACCCGCGACCGCAGCGGCGGCAGCCCCTTGACCAACCGTCCCCGGCGCTCGGAACTTCCCAGCACGGCCACGGGGACGATCGGCGCGTTCCCGCGTACGGCGAAGTAGGCGAGGCCCGCCCGCAGCGCCGCGAAGTCGCCCTCGCCCCGGCTGCCCTCGGGGAAGATCCCGAGGACGCCGCCGTTCTTCAGGACGTCCAGGGCCTGCGTGACGGCGCCCCGGTCGGTGGACTCGCGGTCCACCTTGAGCTGGCCGATCCGCAGGAGGAAGGGGTCGAGGGGGCCGATGAACGCTTCCTTCTTGATCAGGAAGTGCGTGGGCCTCGGGGCAACACCCATCACCATCGGACCGTCGATGTTGTGCGAGTGGTTCACGGCGAAGATGACGGGGCCGGCGGCCGGGACCCGCCAGGAGCCGAGCACACGGGGCTTCCACAGGCCGTACATGAGGCCGACGCCGATCCGCCGGCCGACCTCGGCGCCCCTCTCCGAGGGGGTGGAGGACGCGGCCGGCGCCAGGCGCTGCGACCACCGGGCGGGCTGCGTGCTCACTTCCCCGCCCGCTTCTCCTCGACGAGGGTCACGACACACTCGATGACCTGCGTCAGCGTCAGCTCCGTGGTGTCCACCTCGACCGCGTCGGCCGCCTTCGCGAGCGGCGAGGTCTTGCGGCTGGAGTCCGCCGCGTCCCGCTTGACCAGCGCCTCGCGCGTCGCGGCGACGTCGGTGCCCTGGCCCAGCTCACCGCTGCGCCGGGCGGCCCTGGCCTCGGCGGACGCGGTGAGGAAGATCTTCAGATCGGCGTCCGGCAGGACGGTCGTCCCGATGTCCCGCCCCTCGACGACGATCCCCTTCTCCGCGCCGGCGGCGATGGACCGCTGCAACTCGGTGATCCGGGCACGCACCTCGGGCACCGCGCTCACGGCACTGACCTTGGACGTCACGTCCTGCGTCCGGATGGGCCCGGCGACGTCCACCCCGTCCACATGAATCGTCGGCCCCGCCGGATCCGTCCCCGACACGATCACCGGCTTCCCGGCGGCAGCGGCGACGGCATCGGCGTCCTCGACATCGACCCCGTTGCTCACCATCCACCAGGTGATCGCCCGGTACTGGGCCCCGGTGTCCAAGTAACTCAGCCCGAGCTCCCCGGCCACAGCCTTCGACGTACTCGACTTCCCGGTGCCGGAGGGACCGTCAATAGCGACGATCACAGGCCGAGCGGCGCCGTTTTCCACGGGGAGACACCTTCCTGGTGCATGGTGCTGGGAATCGGGGACGACAAGAACGCCCCGCACAAGGTTACTGGGTACTCACTACCAGCCCGTCCGGCGTTTGAGGACGAGGCCCTTCCGGGGCCGGACGGGGTCCAAGGGCGGAGCCCCTGGCGGGGTCGAGGAGACTACTGCCGGACCCCCCAGCCCCGCTCCCGCAGAGCCGCCGACAGCACCGGCGCGGCCTTGGGCTCCACCATCAGCTGCACCAGCCCGGCCTGCTGCCCCGTCGCATGCTCGATCCGCACGTCCTCGATGTTCACCCCGGCCCGCCCCGCATCGGCGAAGATCCGCGCCAGCTGCCCCGGCTGATCGTCGATGAGCACGGCGACCACCTCGTACACCCGATGCCCGGCCCCGTGCTTGCCCGGCACCCGAACCTGCCCGGCATTGCCCCGCCGCAGCACATCCTCGATCCCGGCGACCCCCGCCTTCCGCCGATCGACGTCCCCGGACTCCACGGCCCGCAACGCCCGCACCGCCTCGTCGAGATCGGCGGCGACATCGGACAGCAGCTCGGCCACAGGCCCAGGGTTCGCGGACAGGATGTCGATCCACATCCGGGGATCGGACCCGGCGATCCGCGTAACGTCCCGGATCCCCCCGCCGGACAGCCGCACGGCGGACTCCTCGGCATGCTCCAGCCGAGCGGCGACCAGGCTGGACACGATATGGGGCATGTGGGAGACGAGCGCGACGGCCCGGTCGTGGGCGTCGGCGTCCATGACGACCGGCACGGCCCGGCAGTGGGACACCAGCTCCAGCGCGAGATTGAGCACCTCGGTCTCGGTGTCCCGCGTGGGCGTGAGCACCCACGGCCGCCCCTCGAACAACTCCGCGGACGCGGCGAGCGGCCCGGACTTCTCCCGCCCGGACATGGGATGCGTCCCGAGATACCGGGCCAGATCGACCCCGGTGGCCTCCAGCTCCCGCCGGGGCCCGCCCTTGACACTGGCGACGTCGAGATACCCGTAGGCGACCTCGCGCCGCATGGCGTCCGCGAGCACCCGGGCGACATGCGCGGGCGGCGCCGCGACGACGGCGAGGTCGACGACCCCCTCGGGCGCCTCGTCGGTCCCGGCCCCGAGCGCGGCGGCCGTCCGGGCCTGCTCCGGATCGTGGTCGGCGAGATGGACGACGACCCCCCGCTGGACGAGGGCCATGGCGACGGACGTCCCGATGAGCCCGGTCCCGATGACGAGCGCGGTCCTCACTGGGCGATGTCCTTCCGCAGCCCGGCGGCGGCACCGAGGTAGACGTGGGCGATGTCGGCCCGCGCACGCGGGGACTCGACATGCGCGAGGAGCCGGACGACGCGGGGCATGGCCCCGGTGATGTCGAGTTCCTGCGCGCAGATCAGCGGCACGTCGACGATCCCGATCTTGCGGGCGGCGGCGGCCGGGAAGTCGCTGTGCAGGTCGGGCGTCGCGGTGAACCAGATGCTGATCAGGTCGTCGACGGCGAGGTCGTTGCGCTCCAGGACGGCCGCGAGCAGCTCCCCGACCCGCCGCTCCATCTCCCCGGCGTCGTCCTCGTCCAACTGGACGGCCCCCCGGACCGCTCGTACCGCCACGCCACCGCTCCTCGCTGTCTCCGTACGCCTCGCCTCTGGACCACCCAGCGTAATCAGCCCCACTGACAACGGCGCGTCCGCCCGCCCCCTGAGACGTCCGACGCCTTTGTGCCACTCCGTCCCGGTTGCTTCTCGTCGCCGCCCGCCGGTGCCAGGATGACGCGCATGACGCTCCCCACGACCCGCCGCACGGTCCTCCTGACGTCCCTGATGACGACGAGCGCGGTGGCGCTCACGGCAGCCTGTGGCGGCTCCGACGACGCCGACGGCAGCAACGACAGTTCCTCGGACAGCACGTCCGGCGCCACGGACCTGGCGAAGACCTCCGACATCCCGGTGGGCGGCGGCAAGGTCTTCAAGGACCAGAAGGTGGTGGTCACCCAGCCGGTGAAGGGCGAGTTCAAGGCGTTCTCGGCGGTCTGCACCCATCAGGGCTGCACGGTGGCCAAGGTGGCGGACGGCACGATCGACTGCCCCTGCCACCAGAGCAGGTTCGGCATCGCGGACGGCGCGGTGAAGGGCGGCCCGGCCCCGCGCCCGCTGCCCGCGAAGGAGATCACGGTCAAGGGCGACACGATCACCCTGGCGTGAACTCACACGCGCGCGTGAGGAGCCCTCTCACGCGCGCGCCACCCCGTCACTTCACGCGTCCCACAGCGCCCCGAGCGTCACCAGCTCACTCCCGTACTCGATCCGGTCCGCCCACTCGGTGGGCCACGCGTCGATCCCCAGCCAGGCCCCCGCGAAGGCCCCGGTCAGACAGGCGATGGAGTCGGAGTCCCCCGAGGAGCAGGCGGCCCTGCGCAGCGCGGTGAGCGGCTCCTCGGGGAACAGCAGGAAGCAGTACAGCCCTGTCGCGAGGGCCTCCTCGGCGATCCACCCGGCGCCGGTGGCGAGGCAGGGGTCGGCCTCCGGGTCGGGGTCCAGCAGCGCCGCTTCCAGCCGGTCCAGGACAGCGAGGCACTCGTCCCACCCGCGCGCGATGAAGTGCTCCGGGCCGGGGTCCTGGCTGCGGGTCCACAGGTCACCCAGCCAGTCCCGCCGGTACTTGGACCGGTTCGCCAGCGCGTACGCGCGCAGGAGGCCGATCAGCACACCTGGCCGGGTCCCCTGCGCGAGGAGCCGTACCGCGTGCGCGGTGAGGTCAGAGGCGGCGAGCCCGGTGGGGTGGCCGTGGGTGAGGGCGGCCTGGAGCTGGGCGGCGCCCGCGCGCTGTTCGTCGCTGAGTCCGGGGGCGAGTCCGATGGGGGCGACGCGCATGTTGGCGCCGCATCCCTTGGAGTCGATCTGGCTGGCGTCCTGCCAGTGCCGCTCGGGGTCGCCCAGCAGCTCGCAGGCCCTGAGGCAGGTCCGGCCGGGGGCGCGGTTGTTGTCCGGGGAGTGGTACCAGTTCACGAACTCCTCGCGCACGGGCCGCTCCAGCCGCAGCGGTGCGAGGACGCCCCGGTCCATGGCGGAGCGCAGCCCGCGCGCGAGGGCCAGCGTCATCTGGGTGTCGTCGGAGACGATCGCCCGCGCGGGCAGCGGCATCTTCCGCCAGGGCCCGAACTTGGCGACGATCTGCGGGACGTCGTTGAACTCGGTGGGGAAGCCGAGGGCGTCCCCCAGCGCCAGCCCCATGAGGGCCCCGGAGGCGGCGCGCTTGTGCACGGTGAAACTCATGAGGGACGTCCTTCTGTGGAGGGCCGGACGAGCGGCGGGTGGAGCGCGGTGGCCGTGCCCGCGCGGTAGAGGGCGGCGGGTTTGCCGCGCCCTCCGGTGAGCCGGGCGGCGCCCGCGCGGGCCGGTTCGACGAAGCCGGGGGTGGCGAGGACCTTGCGGCGGAAGTTGGGCCGGTCGAGGCCGGTGCCCCAGACGGTCTCGTAGACGCGCTGGAGCTCGCCGAGGGTGAACTCGGGCGGGCAGAACGCGGTGGCGAGGCACGTGTACTCGAACTTGGCGCCCACGCGTTCGCGCGCGTCGGCGAGGATCCGGTCGTGGTCGAAGGCGAGCGGCCCGGCCGTGTCGTACGGCGTCCAGCGGGCCTGGACGGCGTCGCCCCCGCCGTGCGGCGTCGGGGCGCCGGGGACGAGGGCGGCGAAGGCGACGGAGACGACCCGCATCCGGGGGTCGCGGCCGGGTTCGCTGTAGGTGCGCAGCTGCTCCAGGTGCAGCCCGGTGACGTGGCCGAGCCCGGTCTCCTCGGCGAGTTCGCGCCGGGCGGCCTGTTCGGCGGACTCCTCGGGCAGCACGAACCCGCCGGGCAGCGCCCACCGTCCGGCGTACGGCTCCTGGCCCCGTTCGACGAGCAGGACGTGCAGGGCGCCCGCGGACAGGGTGAGCACGGCGAGGTCGACGGTCACGGCGAAGGGTTCGTGCGCGTGCTTGTCGTAGCCGTTCACCGCCACCCCCGCCTTTATGGTCACCTCGACCATAAGCAGCGTGCCGGGTGCGGACAAGACCCTGGCCGCGACCGGCACCAGCCCTCCACGGAACCCCCGAAAGCTCTCAACGCCCCCAGGAGACCCGTTCCCGGACACGGCGACGGCCGATCCCGGAGAGCCCGGGATCGGCCGCCACAGAGCCGTACAGCCGCCTTCTAGAGGTCGACCTCCTGCATCAGCATGCCCACCTCGGTGTTGGACAGCCGCCGCAGCCAGCCCGACTTCTGGTCGCCGAGGGTGATCGGGCCGAAGGCGACCCGCACCAGCTTGTCCACCGGGAAGCCCGCCTCGGCGAGCATCCGCCGCACGATGTGCTTGCGGCCCTCGTGGAGCGTGACCTCGACCAGGTAGTTCTTGCCGGTCTGCTCGACGACCCGGAAGTGGTCCGCGCGGGCGTACCCGTCCTCCAGCTGGATGCCGTCCTTGAGCTGCTTGCCCAGGTCGCGCGGGATCGGGCCGACGATGTGCGCGAGGTAGACCTTCTTCACGCCGTACCGCGGGTGGGTCAGGCGGTGCGCCAGCTCGCCGTGGTTGGTGAGCAGGATGACGCCCTCGGTCTCCGTGTCGAGCCGGCCCACGTGGAACAGGCGCGTCTCACGGTTGGTGACGTAGTCGCCGAGGCACTGGCGGCCCTCGTTGTCCTCCATCGTGGAGACGACACCGGCGGGCTTGTTCAGCGAGAAGAACTGGTACGACTGCGTCGCGACCGTCAGCCCGTCGACGCGGACCTCGTCCTTCTCGGGGTCGACGCGCTTGCCCTGCTCCAGGACGATCTCGCCGTTGACCTCCACGCGCGCCTGCTCGATCAGCTCCTCGCAGGCCCGCCGCGAGCCGTAGCCCGCGCGCGCGAGGATCTTCTGCAGCCGCTCGCCCTCCTGCTCGGCACCCGGGAAGGTCTTGGGGAGCTTCACGTCCTTCTTGCCCGCGTACCGCTCCCGGTTGCGCTCCTCCGCGCGCGCGTCGTACTCACGCGAGGTCGCCGGCGCCCAGCGGCCACGGCCGCTGCTGCCCGACGACTGCTTCGGGCCGCCCTTGGCGCCGCCGCGCGCCGAGGCGCCGCGCCCCGACTTGGGGCCCTCCGGGGAGGCGCCGGGGCCCACGTCGTAGCGCCGCTCCTCGGGGCGGGGCTTCTTCGGCCGGCCGCCCTGGTTGTCGTCGCGGTTGTTGCCGGCGCCGCGGTAGTTGCCGCGACCCCCGCTGTTCCCGCCGCGGCCGCCGCTGTTGCCACCACGGCTCCCGCCGTTGTTTCCGCTGCTGTTCCTGCCGCTGCTGCTTCGCATCAAAGTTCCGTCTTGTCGTCTGCGTCCTCGGAATCCGGAGCGTCCGGATCGAACGACGGAACGCCCTCCTGCGTCTCGGCCTCGATCGCCTCCGCCTCCGGGAGGAAGGGCGCGAGTTCCGGAAGCTCGTCCAGACCGCGCAGGCCCATCCGCTCCAGGAAGTAGTTCGTCGTCGCATACAGGATCGCACCTGTTTCGGGTTCCGTGCCCGTCTCCTCGACCAGGCCCCGCTGGAGCAGGGTGCGCATCACGCCGTCGCAGTTCACCCCGCGCACCGCGGAGACCCGGCTGCGGCTGACCGGCTGGCGGTAGGCGACGACCGCCAGCGTCTCCAGGGCCGCCTGGGTGAGCCGGGCGTGCTGGCCGTCCAGGACGAAGCCCTCCACGGCCGCCGAGTAGGCGGGCCGCGTGTAGTAGCGCCAGCCCCCCGCGACGGTCCTCAGCTCGAATCCCCTGCCCTGTGCCGTGTACTCGTCGGCCAGCTCCCTGAGCGCGTCCCCGATCTGCCGACGGGGCCGCTGGAGGATCTTCGCGAGGTGCTCCTCGGTCGCCGGTTCGTCCACGACCATGAGGACGGCCTCCAGGGCCGGCTTGAGGTCCAGCTCCGCGACGTCCTCGCTCACGTCTCCTCCTCCTCGGTCGGCCGGTCGGAGGCCGGCCGGTCGAACTCGTCGGTCACCGCCACGGCGGCGTCCCCGCCGGTCCACCGCACGATCAGGTCCCCGAGCGCCGTCTCCTGGTCCAGCTCCACCGCCTTGTCGCGGTACAGCTCCAGCAGCGCGAGGAACCGGGCGACGACGGTCAGGGTGTCCTCGGTGTCCGCCACCAGCACCCGGAAGCTCGCCTCGCCGAGTTCCTTGAGCCGGGCGACGACCAGCCCCGCCTGCTCCTGGACGCTCACCAGCGGCGCGTGGATGTGGTCGACGTACACCTGGGGCCTGGGCCTCGGCTGCATCGCCTTCACGGCGAGCCTGGCGAATCCTTCCGCCCCGATGCTGATGACGACCTCGGGCAGCAGCTCGGCGTGGTGCGCCTCCAGGCCGACGGTACGGGGGTAGCGGCGCCCCTCGACGTCCAGCCGGTGGTTGAGGATGTCGGCGATCTGTTTGTACGCCCGGTACTGGAGCAGCCGCGCGAACAGCAGGTCCCGCGCCTCAAGGAGCGCGAGGTCGGCCTCGTCCTCGATCTCGGCGGCGGGCAGCAGCCGCGCGGCTTTGAGGTCGAGCAGCGTCGCGGCGACGACGAGGAACTCGGTGGTCTGGTCCAGGTCCCAGTCCGGGCCCATCGCCCTGATGTGCGCCATGAACTCGTCGGTGACCTTGGAGAGCGCGACCTCGGTGACGTCCAGCTTGTGCTTGGCGATGAGCTGGAGCAGCAGGTCGAAGGGGCCCTCGAAGTTGGCGAGCCGGACCTTGAAGACCCCGTCGGGGACAGCCTCGGCCTCGGGCTCGGGCGCGGCCGGCACCTCCGGGACCGTCTCCTCCCCGGCGCCCGGCCCCCGGCCCAGTGCGCGTCGGCGGCCGACCGGGGCACCGGTGGCAGGAGACGTGTCGTGCGAGGTCATAGCCCCCGAAGGTACCCCTAACGCCCCCGCAACCGGCGTACGAGGATGCTCGCGTCCCCGCGGGACTCCAGGTCGGCGAGGACGACGGCGACCGCTTCGCGGACGATGCGGCCGCGGTCGACGGCGAGGCCGTGCTCGCCGCGCAGGACGAGGCGCGCGTGCTCCAGGTCCATCAGTTCCTCGGCGGAGACGTACACGGTGATCTTCTCGTCGTGCCGTTCGCGCCCGGAGGGGCGGCGGGCTGCGGCCCGGCCCCGTTTGCGCGGCTCGGCGTCGGCGGGCCCGGCGGCGGTGACAGAACCTTCCTGCGCCCGCCGCGCGCCCGGCTGCGGCTCGCCCCTGCTGCGGGACTCGCCCCCGTTGCCCTGGCCGGCGTCGGTGGCGACGTGTTCGGCCCCGTCGCCGTCCCCGCCCTGCGCGGGCACGGCGAGCGGCACGTCCTCGGCGGCGCCGCTCGCCGTCTCGCTCTCACCCGCCTGTCCCGGCACCCGGCCCTCGCCGGGCCGCCGGGGAGTGGACGGCTGGAGCGCCGTTCCCCCTGTCGTGCGGAAGAGTTCGTCGGCCCCCGGCAGACTCACTCGGCGTGACACCGGGCGAGCACCTCCCTGGCGAGCTGACGGTAGGCGGCGGCGCCGACGGAGTTGGACGCGTACGTGGTGATCGGCTCGCCCGCGACCGTGGTCTCCGGGAAGCGGACGGTCCGCCCGATCACCGTGTGGTAGACGTGGTCGTCGAACGCCTCGACGACGCGCGCGAGCACCTCACGGCTGTGGACGGTGCGCGAGTCGTACATCGTCGCGAGGATGCCGTCCAGCTCCAGTTCGGGGTTGAGACGCTCCTGCACCTTCTCGATGGTCTCGGTGAGCAGCGCGACCCCGCGCAGCGCGAAGAACTCGCACTCCAGCGGGACGATCACCTTGTGGGCGGCCGTGAGCGCGTTCACCGTGAGCAGGCCCAGCGAGGGCTGGCAGTCGATGACGATGTAGTCGTAGTCGTCCATCAGCGGCTTCAGTGCCCGCTGGAGGGTCGACTCGCGCGCGACCTCGGAGACGAGCTGGACCTCGGCCGCCGACAGGTCGATGTTGCTCGGCAGCAGGTCCATGTTGGGGACCGCGGTCTTGAGCAGGACCTCGTCGGCCGACATGCCCCGCTCCATGAGCAGGTTGTAGACCGTGAGGTCGAGCTCCATGGGGTTGACGCCGAGACCGACCGACAGCGCGCCCTGCGGGTCGAAGTCCACGAGCAGGACCCGTCGGCCGTACTCCGCGAGCGCGGCACCCAGGTTGATGGTCGACGTGGTCTTGCCGACGCCGCCCTTCTGGTTACACATCGCGATGATCGTCGCGGGTCCGTGATCGGTCAGCGGGCCCGGGATCGGGAAGTACGGCAGCGGCCGCCCGGTCGGGCCGACGCGCTCGCGACGCTGGCGTGCGGCGTCGGGCGCGAGCGTGGCCGCGTACTCGGGGTCGGGCTCGTATTCGGCGTCGGGATCGTAGAAGTGCCCGTCGGGCAGTTCGTCGTAGTCGGCGAAGTGGTTGTGGGGCGTGCCACTTCCGTCGCCGGCCATGGCGTTCACGTGATGGCCATCCATGCTCTGGTGTGCTGTCCGCAGGGTCTGCGGACTCTGGTGGGCTGCGAAAGTGCGCACAGCGACGGAGCCGACAGCCTCGGTGGTTCCCTCAGGGCTCCGGCCCCGGACAGGCGTTCCTGCTCGACCACCCCCGGGAGAAAATGTCGACTCATTCACAAGTCGTCTTACCTCCTTGGTGACCAGGGAATTTCTAGACAGGTCAGCGTGGCACCATGCCGACGGTTGGCGACTCTATGGCGTGTCGGCCGTTCGCAGCAACACAATCCGCCGGACCCGGCCGGATGTGTCGGCAAAGAAACATGACGCTGTCAAGGGCGTACGGCCGTCGCACAGCAGGTTTCACCGGTGTGCGAATCGGTCGAAGGGTTACGTTCGCGGCGAGTTGACCGAGCATCGCAAAGTGACCATACACACATTGGGCCGGACCTTATGGACAAGGCCCGGCCCGCTGTGCGTCGTTGACGCGTCTTGTTGACGTATCGCCTTTATGAAACGGTGACTTGAGCTTGGCCGATCAGGCGCGGCCGATCAGCCCAGCAGCGACGTCAGTTCGACGTGCTCCAGGCCGTGCGCCTCGGCGACCTCGCGGTAAACGACCTTGCCGTCATGGGTGTTGAGCCCCTTGGCGAGCGCGGGGTCGCGGCGCAGCGCCTCGGCCCAGCCGTGGTCGGCGAGTTCGACGATGTACGGGAGGGTCGCGTTGGTGAGCGCGTACGTCGAGGTGTTGGGGACCGCGCCGGGCATGTTGGCGACGCAGTAGAACACCGACTCGTGGACGGTGAACGTCGGTTCGGCGTGGGTGGTGGGCCGGGAGTCCTCGAAGCAGCCGCCCTGATCGATCGCGATGTCGACAAGGACACTTCCCGGCTTCATGCGGGCCACCAGCTCGTTGGTGACCAGCTTCGGCGCCTTCGCGCCCGGGATGAGGACCGCGCCGACGACGAGGTCGGCGTCGAGGACGGCCTTCTCCAGTTCGAAGGAGTTGGACATGATGGCCCGCACCTGGGTGCCGAACACCTTGTCGGCCTCGCGGAGTTTGTGGATGTCCCGGTCCAGCAGCGTGACGTGGAAGCCGAGTCCGATCGCGATCTGTGTCGCGTTCCAGCCGGAGACGCCGCCGCCGATGACGACGGCCTTGGCGGGCTGGGTCCCCGGCACCCCGCCGGGCAGGACACCGCGTCCGCCGGCCGAGCGCATCAGGTGGTAGGCGCCGACCTGGGGGGCGAGCCGTCCCGCGACCTCGGACATGGGTGCGAGCAACGGCAGTGCGCGGCCCGGGAGTTCGACCGTCTCGTAGGCGATCGCGGTGGTGCCGGAGGCGACCAGCGCGTCCGTGCACTCCTTGGACGCGGCCAGGTGCAGGTAGGTGAAGAGCGTCTGGTCCTTGCGCAGCCGGTGGTACTCCTCGGCGACCGGCTCCTTGACCTTGAGCAGCAGGTCGGCGCTGCCCCACACCTCGTCCGCCGTGTCCAGGATCGCGGCGCCGGCCGCGACGTACTCCTCGTCCGGGATCGAGGACCCGACGCCCGCGCCGCGCTCGATGACGACCTGGTGGCCGTGGCGCACCAGCTCGTGGACGCCGGCGGGGGTGATGGCCACCCGGAACTCGTTGTTCTTGACCTCGCGGGGGATGCCGACCTTCACGTCGATCACGGTCCTCGACTCAAGGGACGTATACATATGCGTATACCGGGATATGTCGCACCAGTGGTACGACAGAGCCAGTCTAATGAAGGTGTTCCCGGTGTCCAGCCTTTCAAAGCATCAATCTTCGGCCGAAGCGCCACGGATTTCGTAGGCGCTAGCGCGGTGTTCCACCTCGGATTCACGGCTGGGGCCCTCCTCGGCCAGCATCCGGTCGGCCGCCGCCCGGTGCACACGGGCCGCCGCCGGGTCGCCGAGGTGCTCCAGCGTGTCGGCGAGCCGCAGTTGCAGCGCGGCCTGGAGGCGCCCGTCCTCCGCCCGCCGCGCCCACTCCACCGCCTCCTGGCAGGTCCGCAGCGACTCCTCGGGCCGCCCCGCGTACTCCTGCACCCGCGCCAGCTCACTGAGCGCCCGCGCGTGCGCCCCCACGTCCCCGTTCTTCCGGTGCCCGGCGGCCGACGCCCGCCACGCCCGCTGCGCCTCCCCGTACCGGCCGGCGTACGTCTGCGCGGTGGCGATACGGCCGTACAGGCGTGCGGCGTCGGCGCGTTCGTCCCGGGCGAGCCGCTGGGCCAGCGCGCGGCCGTACCAGTCGGCGGCCCGCTCGAAGTCCCCGAGTTCGAGGTGGGCGCCGCCGATCGACTCCATGGCCCGGCCGGTCGCGTACGGGTCGTTCGCCTCGCGCCCGGCGTCGAGGGCGGCCCGGTAGCGGGTGAGGGCCTCCTCGGTGCGGCCGGTGCTCGCGTCGACGTCGGCGAGGTTCAGCAGGGCGGCGGCGCGCTCGCGCGGGAGGGCGCGGCGCTCGGCGACGTCCAGGACGAGGTGGTGGACGCCGTACAGGTCGGGGGCGGCGGCCCGGGTGCCGAAGTGGGCGACCATCGCGCGCACGAACTGGGACATCAACCGGCGTGCCAGGGTGTCGAGTTCGCCGTCGGCGACCGCGAGGCGGGCCGAGGCGAGCAGGGCCGGGCGGCGCAGCCTGAGCCAGTCGCCGGCCGCCCGCTGGCTGGGGAAGCGCAGGGCGCGTGGCAGGCCCTGGAGGCGGGCGCGGGCCTGCGGGTTCTCGGGTTCGGTGACCGCGCGGCAGGACTGGAGGAGGCGGACCGTGCGCTCCAGCATGCGCGCGCGGGCCAGGTGCAGTTCGGCCGGGCGGTCGTGGGTCTCGGCGGCGGCCTTCAGCAGGGGGTACAGACAGCCGGGGACCTCGTACTGCGGGAGCGGTGAGTCCACCGCGTGCAGCAGGCCGTGGGCGGTCAGGTCGTCCAGGGTGGTGCGGGCGGCGCCGATCGAGCAGCCGGCCAGCGCGGAGGCGGTGTGCGGGTCGACGAGCCCGGCGGGGGCGAGGCTCAGCAGTCGCAGTATCCGCGCGGCCGGCGCCGGCAGTCCCGCGTGCACGAGCCGGAAGACCCGGCTCAGCGGCGTCCCCTCGTCGCCCTCGGCGCGCAGGTGCTTGGCGAGGTCGGCGACGGCCGCCATGGGCCGCGCGGCGAGCCATCCCCCGGCCAGGACCAGCGCGGCGGGCTGCCCCTGGCACACCTCGACGAGCCCCTCCGCCGAGCGCGGATCGACGGTCACCCGCACCGACCCGGTCGACCGCGTCAGCAGGTCCAGCGCCGACTTGGTGTCCATCCCGCCCAGCGTGCACGGCCGCACATCGGCGATCCCCGTCAACGGCCCCCCGGACACCGCGACGACCAGGCACTCCGGGTTGTCCGGCAGCAGCGCGTCCACCTGCTCGGCGCCCGGCGCGTCATCGAGCAGCAGCAGCGTACGGCGCTCGGCGAGCGCGTCCCGCAGCAGCGCGGAGAGGTCGTCCTGATCGGCTCCGGCGGGCGCCTCGACCTCCAGCTCGGCGAGCAGGTCGCGGGCGGCCCGCTCGACCGGTACGGGCGTGCCGTCCGGCTCGGCGAGCCGGACCCGCAGGACGCCGTCCCGGTAACGGTCGGCGACCTGGCGGACGAGTTCCTCGGCGAGCGCGGTGCGCCCCGAGCCCGGCCGGCCGGCGATGAGCAGCACCCGCGCGCGGGGGGCCTTCTTGCCGACCAGGGTGTCGAGGCCGACGCGCTCGATGTCGGCGCGCAGTTCCTTCAACTCCCTGGTCCGGCCCAGGAACTGGCCCTCCGTCGCAGCGTGGCCCGACAGCGGCACGCCGTCCGTCTCCACTGCCTGATCCGCCACGGGCCACGCTCCCGTCTCACACACGCGCAACACCGGCACGCACTCTCGGCTCACTCAACGGGAGCCTAGTTCACGCTCTGCAACCTTCTTCGCGGAGCGCGGCCATGACAGTCCCTCAGGTCCCCTGATCGGATCAGCCGATGGTCACACCGGGAACGTGAACCCCTGAGGGACCGCGGAACGATCACACGGGGTTCACGTTTGCGTCAGAAACGGTCACGCCTCGAACGGCCGGGCCAGCCACGCCGCCTCCGCCGGACGCAGCGCCCCGAGCCCGTCCCCGGCACGCGCGGCGACCAGCGACAGGACCCCCACCACCAGACAGTTGTTGTGCAGCTCCCCCGCGAGGATCCCCCGGACCAGCTCGGCGACCGGCACGCGCGCGTACTCCATGTCGGCCTCCTCGTCCTCGACCTCGAAGCGCCGCCCCTGCGCCTCGGAGAGCCCCCGCGCGAGGAAGACGCGCACGGCCTCGTCGCAGCCGCCGGGCGTGGTGTAGACGTCGGTGAGGACGTGCCAGCTCTCCGCCTTGACGTGGGCTTCCTCGTACAGCTCGCGCTGCGCCGCGTGCAGCGGGTTCTCGCCGGGGACGTCGAGCAGACCGGCCGGGATCTCCCACAGCTTCTCGCGCACGGGGTGGCGGTACTGCTTGATCAGCAGCACCCGGTCCTCGTCGTCGAGGGCGAGGACGGCGACGGAGCCGGGGTGGACCTGGTAGTCGCGGCGGACGACCGAGCCGTCCGGCATGACGACGTCATCGGTGCGCACGGACGTCTTCTTGCCGACGAAGGGGGTGTCCGTCGCCCGGATCTCCCACTCCTGCGGGGTGTCCTTGATCGTCATTGCTCTTGCCTCTCCGACGTGCGCAAACGAAAACCGGGGTGCTCCCGTTGAGCGGGAGACACCCCGGCCACCGTACAACCGGCCGTGTTACTTCGAACTCTTGGCGGCCCCTTCGACCCGCTGGCGCTCGACAGCCGCCTTCACCAGCCCGGCGAACAGCGGGTGCGGGCGCGTCGGCCGCGACCGCAGCTCCGGGTGCGCCTGCGTGGCGACCAGGTAGGGGTGGACCTCGCGCGGGTACTCGACGTACTCGACGAGCTTGCCGTCCGGGGAGGTGCCCGAGAACTGGATGCCGGCCTTCTTCTCCAGCTCCGCGCGGTAGGAGTTGTTGACCTCGTAGCGGTGGCGGTGCCGCTCCTCGACGTACTCCTTGCCGTCGTAGACCTCGCGGACGATGGAGCCCTCGGCGAGCTTCGCCGGGTACATGCCGAGCCGCATCGTGCCGCCCATGTCGCCGTCACCCGCGACGATGTCGAGCTGCTCGGCCATGGTCGAGATGACCGGGTGGGCCGTCGCCGCGTCGAACTCGGTGGAGTTGGCGTCCGGGATGTCCGCGAGGTTGCGGGCCGCCTCGATGACGATGCACTGGAGACCCAGGCAGAGCCCGAGGAGCGGTACGCGGTTCTCGCGGGCGTACTTGATCGCGCCGACCTTGCCGAGCACCCCGCGGTCGCCGAAGCCGCCGGGGATGCAGATGCCGTCCACGTCACCGAGCTGGGCGGCGGCGCCGGCCGGGGTCTTGCAGTCGTCCGACGTGACCCACTTGATCTTCACGCGGGCCTTGTTGGCGAACCCGCCCGCGCGCAGCGCCTCGGTGACCGAGAGGTAGGCGTCGGGGAGGTCGATGTACTTGCCGACCAGGGCGAGCGTGATCTCGTGGTCGGGGTTGTGGACGCGGTCCAGCAGGTCGTCCCACGTCGTCCAGTCCACGTCGCGGAACGGCAGGTCCAGCTTGCGGACGACGTACGCGTCGAGGCCCTCGCCGTGGACGGTCTTCGGGATGTCGTAGATCGAACGCGCGTCCGGGCAGGCGACGACGGCGGACTCGTCGACGTCGCACATCAGGGAGATCTTGCGCTTGATCGCGGTCGGCACCTCGCGGTCGCAGCGCAGCACGATCGCGTCGGGCTGGATGCCGATGTTGCGCAGGGCGGCCACCGAGTGCTGGGTGGGCTTGGTCTTCAGCTCACCGGACGGGCCGATGTACGGAAGGAGCGAGATGTGGACCACGAACACGTTGTCCCGGCCGACCTCGTGGCGGACCTGGCGGACCGTCTCCAGGAACGGCAGCGACTCGATGTCGCCGACCGTGCCGCCGACCTCGGTGATGACGACGTCGACCTCGTCGGTCGCCATACGGCGGATGCGGTGCTTGATCTCGTTCGTGATGTGCGGGATGACCTGGACGGTGTCGCCCAGGTACTCGCCGCGCCGCTCCTTGGCGATCACGGTGTTGTACACCTGGCCGGTGGTGACGTTGGCGCTGCCGTCGAGGTCGCGGTCGAGGAAGCGCTCGTAGTGGCCGATGTCGAGGTCGGTCTCGGCGCCGTCGTTCGTGACGAACACCTCGCCGTGCTGGAAGGGGTTCATCGTGCCGGGGTCGACGTTCAGGTACGGGTCGAGCTTCTGCATGACGACGCGCAGACCTCGGGCCTTGAGCAGCATGCCGAGGCTGGAGGCGGTCAGACCTTTGCCGAGCGAGGAAGCGACACCCCCGGTGACGAAGATGTGCTTGGTCGTCGTACTTTTGGGCGTCATAGCCAAGGGGGGGCTCCCGTGGTCGCGGTCTGGGGTCGCTGCGGTTCGGGGGTTTCGAGCCCACCGGTCCACGGGCTACCAGGGTATCAGCGCCCCGGAGAGATGGCCTCCGGCCACGCTCCGCGCACCCGCCGACACAAGTCCTTTGGTAAGGATTTCGTGTTCCTTGACGACGCTTTCACCCTGACTCACCCGTTCGGCGCAGCCCCGTTGACGCGAGCGGCACGCAGATCATCTACGTGAGCCGTATCCTGCTCAGACACTCGCTGCCGAGCCCGCCCGCTGCTTCACGGGACACCCCCGCCTGCGCACCGGAACAACGAACGCTCGTCAGCTCGTTGAGCGAAAAATGGCGTTTTGCCACAGCGCGGGACGACTGGTTTGCTTCACAACCACTCAACGACATGCATTTGACACCGACCCCTTGACCGCAAGAAGCCCCCCTCGCGGGGGTGACGTGGCCGTTCTTCTGGAGTTGCACGTGGCCGGGCGCATCGAAGACTACGCACTCATCGGAGACATGCAGACCGCCGCACTGGTCTGCCGGGACGGCACAGTCGACTGGCTGTGCCTGCCCCGCTTCGACTCGCACGCCATCTTCGCGGGCCTGCTCGGCACGGAGGATCACGGCTTCTGGCGCCTGGGCCCCGCCCACCCCGCCGAATCCGCTCCCCCGCCGGCCACCCGGCGCACCTACCGGGGCGACTCGCTGATCCTGGAGTCCGAGTGGGAGACCCCGCGCGGCACGGTCCGGGTCACCGACTTCATGCCCCCGCGCGACGGAGCGCCCCAGCTCATCCGCATCGTCGAGGGCGTCTCGGGGCGCGTGCCGATGCGCTCGGCGCTGCGCATGCGCTTCAGCTACGGCCGGATCGTCCCCTGGGTCCACAAGCACGAGGGCCGCACGGTCGCCGTCGCGGGCCCCGACTCGGTGTGGTTCGACACGACCGCACAGACGTACGGCAAGCAGCTCACGACGTACTCGGACTTCACGGTCGCGCCGGGCGACCGGATCGCGTTCACGATCTCCTGGGAGCCCTCGCACAAGCAGCCCCCGCCGCTCCCCGAGCCGGAAGCCTCGCTGGAGGCGACCGAGGAGTTCTGGCGCGAGTGGGTCGCGCAGTGCACGTACCACGGCCCCTACCGCGAGGCCGTGATCCGCTCGCTGATCACGCTGAAGGCCCTCACGTACGCCCCCACCGGCGGGATCGTCGCCGCGCCCACCACCTCCCTGCCGGAGGACATCGGCGGCGTCCGCAACTGGGACTACCGCTACACGTGGCTGCGCGACGCCGCGATCACCCTCTCCTCGCTGCTGCGCACCGGCTACCGCGACGAGGCGCGCGCCTGGCGCGAATGGCTCCTGCGGGCCGTCGCCGGCGACCCGGAGAACCTCCAGATCATGTACGGCATCGCGGGCGAGCGCGAGCTCGGCGAGGCGGAGCTGGACTGGCTGCCGGGGTACGAGAAGTCGGCGCCGGTCCGCGTCGGCAACGGCGCCGCGCACCAGCTCCAGCTCGACGTGTACGGCGAGGTCACCGAGGCCCTGCACCTCGGCCACATGACCGGCCTCGCCCGCAACGACTACGCCTCCCTGCTCCAGCTCAAGCTGATCCGCTACCTGGAGGACCACTGGAACGTGCCGGACGAGGGCATCTGGGAGGTCCGCGGCCCGCGCCGGCACTTCGTGCACTCCAAGGTGATGGCCTGGGTCGCCGTCGACCGCACGATCAAGCTCATCGAGTCCGGCGACGCGGACGGCCCCCTGGAGCGCTGGCGCGAACTGCGCGACGACATCCACCGGGACGTCTGCGAGAAGGGCTACGACAAGGAGCGCAACACCTTCACGCAGTCGTACGGCTCGAAGGAACTCGACGCCTCGCTCCTCCTGATCCCCCAGATGGGCTTCCTGCCACCCGACGACAAGCGCGTCATCGGCACCATCGAGGCCATCCAGCGCGAGCTGTCCACCTCGGACGGCTTCATCCTGCGCTACCCCACCTCCGGCGGCGACGAGGGCGTCGACGGCCTCCCCGGCGACGAGGGCGCCTTCCTGGCCTGCTCGTTCTGGATGGCGGACGACCTCGCGATGATCGGCCGGGTGGACGAGGCCCGCAAGCTCTTCGAGAAGCTCCTCGCGCTGCGCAACGACCTCGGCCTCCTCGCCGAGGAGTGGGACCCCCGCCTCAAGCGCCAGGTCGGCAACTTCCCGCAGGCGTTCAGCCACGTCCCCCTGATCGACACGGCCCTGCGCCTGACGGCATCGGGCGCGTACGGCGGCTGACACCGTGCCCGAGGACCAGGTCACCCAGCGGCTCCTGAGCCTCGCCCGCCAGGACCCCGCGATCACGGGAGCCGCCCTCACCGGCTCCCACGCCACGGACCACTCCGACGAGTGGTCCGACCTCGACCTGGTCCTCGCGGTCCACGGCGACCGCACACCGGTCGTCACGGCGTGGACGGCCCGTCTGTACTCCGATTTCGGCGCCCTCCACCACTGGGACCTCGGCACGATCCGCGTCTTCCTCCTGCCCGGCTGGACGGAGGTCGACATCACGTTCGCCCCGGAGGCGGAGTTCGGCCCACGAGGCCCGCAGTGGCGCACGCTCTTCGGGAGTACGAGGGTGCAGGAGCCGTTCGGCGACCCTGATCCGGCGCATCTGATCGGCCTCTCCTGGCATCACGCCCTGCACGCGCGCACGTGCGTGGAGCGGGGCCGGGCCTGGCAGGCCGAGCACTGGATCGGCGCACTGCGGGCCCACCTGATCACCCTCGCGTGTCTCCGGCTGGGCGTTCCCTCCGCGCACGCCAAGGGGGCACACCTCGTGGACCTTCCCCTGGAGCCGACGCTCGTACGGTCCCTGGACGCGGAGGAACTGCGCAGGGCGCTGGGGGCGGCGGTGGGGCTGCTGGTGGCGGAGGTCGGGCACTGGGACTCGGGGCTCGCGCAGCGGTTGGGGCCGGCGCTGGAGGAGCTGGTCGCCCCGTAGAGGCCATGGGCGGCGTCCCCGGGTAGCGTCCCCGTATGGACACCCCCGTCGACCACATCACCGTGCGCCGCGCCCTGGAGCTGCCCGGGCTGCGCAGGGGGCTGCCCGAGGTCCTCGCGGGGGCGGAGGCGCTGGACCGGGGGGTGCGGTGGGTGCACGCGGGTGAGGTGCCGCACATCGCCTCGCTCCTCAAGGGCGGCGAACTCCTGCTCACCACCGGGTACGGCCTCGGCACCCGCCCCGCCGAACAGCGCGCCTTCGTCCGCACCCTCGCCGAGCGGGGCATCGCCGCGCTGGTGGTCGAACTCGGGCCCCGCTTCACCCGGTTGCCCGCGGCCCTGGTCGACACGGCACGCACGACGGGACTCCCGCTGGTCCAACTCCACCGCGAGGTCGCCTTCGTGACGGTCACCGAAGAGATCCACACGGAGATCGTGAACGGGCACTACGCGCTCCTCCGACGCGCCGAGGAAGTCCACCGCCGGTGCACGGACGCGGTCCTCAGCGGCGGTGGCATCCCCCAAGTCCTCGGCATCCTCGGCGACTTCAGCGGCAACCCGGTGTTCCTGGAGACGGCCGAGGGGAGGCTCCTGTACGCGGCGGGGGCGGGGCCGGAGGGGGCGGATCCGCTCCAGGTGTGGGAACGGCTACGGGGGCCGGGGCGGGAGGCACCTTCGGGATCGGTGGTGGTGGATGTGCCGGGTGGGTACGGGGGTGGCTCGACGCCGGGGGGCGGGTGGAGCGGCGGAGGGCCGGGGGCGGGGCGGGGCGGGTCAGCGCCGGGCGTCGGGGGCTCCGGCGCCGAGGTGGTCGGGGGAGGCAGGGCCGGCTCTGGCGGAGGCGCCGGCAGCACTTCGGTGCGTGCCCGGCTCGTTCTGCTCCCCGTGCGCGCCCCCCTCGCCCCCGTTCACCGCATCGCCGCCGAGCGCGCCGCCGGCACCCTCGCGGTCGTCCTGATGCAGGCCCGCCAGGAGGAGGAGCTGGCGGCACGCGGCCGGGGCGACTTCCTCACCGACCTCGCCGAGGGACGGATCGCCGCCGAGGACGCGCCGGCCCAGGCCAGGGTGCTCGGGTTCAAGCCCGGCGCCGGGCCCCTGCTGCCGATCGTGATGCGCCTCGGCGATCCCGGGACGCTCACGGCGAGGGCGCTCGCGGAGGAACTGGCGTCCCTGGGCGTCCCGGTCCTGCTCGGCGTCCGCCCCGTCGAGGGCCGGGTCCTGGTCCTCCTGGGCCTGCGTACGGAAGGGGACCGCGGGGCGCTGGCCGACCGCGCGGCCACCGCCCTCCACGCCGGCGCGGACCGAGCGGGCACCCGGCGCCCGGGTACCCCGCCGCCGGTGATCGTCGTAGGAGTCCCCGGCACCTGGACAGCGGCGGCGGCGAGCCTCCACCACGCCACCGAGGCGGCCACAGCGGCCCAGGGCCTGCCACCCCAGCCCTGGCACGACGCCCGCCACCTGGACACGGACCTGCTGCTGTGGCGGCTACGGGACCACCCGGACCTCGCGGCGTTCGTGACGAGAGCGATCGGCACCCTCCAGTCCCACGACACCCGGGCCAAGCCGCCTCTGCTCCCCACGCTGGAAACGTACTTGGCGCACGCGGGCCGCAAGGCGGAGACGGCGAGGGAACTCCACCTGAACCGCCAGACGCTGTACAACCGCCTGGCGAAGATCGGCGAGTTGCTGGGAACGGACCTGGACGACCCGCAGACGGTGCTGACACTGAGCTTGGCTTTGAAGGCACGGAGACACGTACGCCCTTGAGGGCACACCCCCTACCCAATAGGCCGAGGCTGAGTCAACTCGTCGTAAACACTCAGCACTTGCGCCACCGTCTCATCCTCCGTGGGCCAGCTCCCCACCTGCCGCTCCCCCAACTCCCGCAACACCCTCCGCCGTTCCTCGTCCCCCAGCAACCGCACCACAGCCCCCGCCAACGCCTCCGCATCCCCCGCGGCCACCAACTCCGCCGCGTCCCCCACCAGTTCCCGCACCCCACCGGTCAACGGAGCCACCAACGGCACCCCCGCGTGCAGAGCCTCCTGCGCGAAGACGGACCGCGACTCGTCGGCTCCCGTCAGCACCGCCAGATCGGCCGCCCCCAGCAGTTCGGGAACGTCCTCCCGCCGCCCGGCGAGCAGCACCGGCAGCCCTTCCCGGTCGATCCGCCCCTGCAACTCCCCCCGCAATGGCCCCTCTCCGGCGACGACGACCAGCGGAACGGGTTCGAGGAACCGCCACCCGCGGGCCGCGTCGAGCAGCACCTCGTACCCCCGATGCCGTTCGAGCGACCCGACGGCGAGCAGCAAGGGCCGTTCCCCCACCCCGAGTTCGGCCCGCACCTTGTCCCCCGACAGCACCCCGGAGTCGCGCCGGGCCCCCGGCAGGGAGACGGCCGCGAGCCGCGCGTCCCGCGCCCCCGTGCGCCGCGCCCGGTCGACGAGGCCGGAGGTGGTCCCGAGGACGACGGTCGCCGCCTTCACGACCCGCCGCTCCAGCAGGCGCAGCAGATGCGCGCGGGCGCCCTCGGCGCGGGCCCCGTTGTGCCAGGTGACGATCAGTGGCGTACGGCGTCCGCTGAGCGCGAGGACGGCCCGGAAGGACGCGTGCAGCCCGTGCGCGTGGACGAGGTCCGCGTCGGCGCACGCGGCCCGCAGCGCGGCGACGGACCCGGGGTCGCTGCTGCGCGGCACGGGTACGTGGTCCGCGCCGGCGCCGGAGAAGTCGTAGGCGTGATCGGACTCGGAGGGGGCGCACACCGTGACCCGTACGCCCCGTGCGACGAGCCCGGCGGTCAGCGAGCGCACGTGCGCGCTGCTGCCGGCGTTGCCGCCGCCGAGCACCTGCACGGTGCGCAGCGGGGCCTGGCCCTGGGACGAAGGGCTGCTCACGTGGCTCACGCGGCCGGGGCTCCTGGTTCGGCGGGGGATGGTCACGAGGGAACGTACCGAAGGGACGTACGCGGACGCGTCCCCCGTACATTCCCGCGCGTTCCCCACCAAGGATGCCAGCACGTACGGGTGTTCCGGACCGCCCGGCATGCCCGGACCCCCGCGCCTGAACCCTCTTGTCACCCACATGAGTGACGCCGTCCGGTTACGTGCGAACAACCTCTCCACGGTTGGAGAACTTCGCACACCCGGCCGCCACAGCACCCCCGGACGACCCGCACATCACCCGAACGGCCCCCTGCGCGCGGGGGCGTACCGCTACGCGTCCGCGCGGGCCGCCGCGAGGAGTTCCTCCGCGTGCGCGCGGGCCGTCTGGGAGTCCTCCTGGCCGGCGAGCATCCGGGACAGCTCCCGGATGCGTTCCTCGCCCTCCAGGACCTTCACGCCGGAGCGGGTGACCGACCCGTCGTTGGTCTTCTCGACGAGCAGCTGCCGGTCGGCGAAGGCCGCGACCTGCGGGAGGTGGGTGACGACGACGACCTGCGCGGACTTGGCGAGCTTGGCGAGCCGCCGGCCGATCTCGACGGCCGCCTTGCCGCCGACGCCCGCGTCGACCTCGTCGAAGAGGTACGTGGGGACGGGGTCGGTGCCCGCGAACACGACCTCCACCGCGAGCATCACGCGCGACAGCTCACCGCCGGACGCGCCCTTGGCGATCGGCCGGGGCGGGGCGCCGGGGTGCGGGGCGAGCAGCAGCTCGACCTCGTCCGCGCCGGAGGGGCCGTACGCGACCGTGCGGCCGCCGACCTCGACGCCCTCGGGGTCCTCGGTCTGGCGGATCGCGAACGACACGCGCGCGTGGGGCATCGCGAGGGAGGCGAGTTCGGCGGTGACTGCGGCGGCGAAGCGGTCGGCGGCCTCGGTGCGGGCGTCGGTCAACGCCTGGGCGAGGGCGCCGAGTCCGGTGCGCAGGGCGTCGCGTTCGGCGGTGAGTTCCTCGATCCGGTCGTCGTCGGAGTCCAGTTCGGTGAGGCGGGCGGCGCTCGTCTCGGCCCACTCCAGGACGGCGTTCACGTCGGTGCCGTACTTGCGGGTCAGGGCGGTGAGGGCGGCGCGGCGCTCCTCCACGGCCGCCAGGCGCCGGGGGTCGGCGTCCAGGTCGTCGGCGTACCCGGCGAGTTCGCCCGCCACGTCGCCGAGGAGGATGCCGATCTCGCCGATGCGGTCCGCGAGGGCGGCCAGCGCCGGGTCGTGCGCGCGGACGGCCTCCAGGGCCCGCTGGGCGCCCGCGACGAGGGTCGCCGCGTCGATGCCCTCGGGGTCCTCGGGGTTGCCCGCGAGCGCGGCGTGCGCGAGGGTCGCGGCCGACGACAGCGCCTCGGCGTGCCCGAGCCGCTCGGCCTCCTCGGCGAGTTCGAGGTCCTCGCCGGCGCGGGGTTCGACCCCGGCGATCTCCTCCAGCCCGAAGCGCAGCAGGTCGGCTTCCTGCGCCCTCTCCCGCGCGCGCGTGGTGATCTCGTCCAGCTCGGCCGCGACCACCCGCAGCCGCCGGTACGCCTCGCCGTACTTGGCGAGCTGTCCGGCCACGGCGTCACCGGCGTACCGGTCGAGCGCCGCCCGCTGCCGGGTGAGCTTCAGGAGCCCTTGCTGATCGGTCTGCCCATGGACGGCGACCAGTTCGTCGGCAAGCTCGGCCAGCACCCCCACGGGCACACTCCGCCCGCCGACGTGCGCCCGCGACCTGCCTTCCGCCGAAACGGTACGGCTGATCAGCAGCGCCCCGTCGTCGAGCTCGGCCCCGGCCTCCTCGGCCCGCAGCGCCACCGAGGCCCCCGAGGGCACGGAGATCCGCCCCTCGACGACGGCCCGCTCGGCCCCGATCCGCACCAGCGCCGGATCGGCCCTTCCTCCGAGCAACAGCCCCAGACTGGTGACCACCATGGTCTTCCCGGCACCGGTCTCACCGGTCACGGCGGTGAACCCGGGCGACAGCTCGACGACCGCGTCGTCGATGACTCCGAGGGACCGTATCCGCATCTCTTCCAGCACGCAGAAGACCATACGAGGTGGGCGGGGAGAAGCGCGAGGCGCCCTTGTCACCCGGGCGGGTGGAGGTTGTGAGAACGGAGGGGCCGAGCCAGAGATCTCCGGCGAGCCCGAATCTCTCAGGGGCGCGGGGCTGCATCGATATGCGGCTCCGCCGCGTGGGCGCGACCAGCCACAGATCACCCGCACCCGCCGCCGAAGCAGCACCCCCCCCCACCACCAACCGCCTAGTGCGGCGCCCCCCGCCACCCGGAAACCGGCAGCGCGAACTTGGCCACCAACCGGTCCGTGAACGACGCATGATGCAAGCGGGCCAACCGCACCGGCACCGACCCCCGCCGGACCTCCACCCGGGCCCCCGGCGGCAGTTCGACCGTCCGCCGGCCGTCGCACCACAGCACCCCCGGCGGAACGTGCGGCAGGATCTCCACGGCCAGCACGGAATCCGGCGACGTCACCAGCGGCTTCGCGAACAGCGCGTGCGCGCTGATCGGCACCATGAGCAGCGCCTCCACCTCGGGCCACACCACGGGCCCCCCGGCGGAGAAGGCGTACGCGGTGGACCCGGTCGGCGTCGACAGGCAGATCCCGTCGCACCCGAACCCGGTGACGGGCCGCCCGTCGATCTCCAGGACGACTTCGAGCAGTTTCTCGGCGCCCGCCTTCTGCACGGCCGCCTCGTTCAGCGCCCAGTCCGTGTGGACGATGTCACCGTTGCTGTGCACGACGACGTCGACGGTCATCCGCTCCTCGACCTCGTACGCCCGCGTCACCACCCGGTCGACGACCTTGTCGAGGTCGTCGCGCTCGGCCTCCGCGAGGAACCCGACGCTCCCGAGGTTGACGCCGAGCATCGGCACCCCGGACGCCCGCGCGAACTCGGCGCCGCGCAGCAGCGTGCCGTCCCCGCCGAGGACGATGAGCAGCTCGCACCCCTCAAGGCACTGCGGGGTGGCCTCGGCGACCAGCTCGACCTCGGCCGGCAGCGGCAGATCGCGGGCCTCGTACTCCAGGACCCGCACCCCGATCCCGGACCGCAGCAGCCCCTTCACGACCAGCTCGGCGCTGCGGATGGCGGCGGGCCGCCCCGTGTGCGCGAGCAGGAAAACAGTACGACCTGAGTTCTGGGTCACCGCGGCCCCTCCGCCACTGCACGATCGACGTCGGCCGGGTCCAGGGCGGGCGCCCCGGCACGCAGCCACAGAAAGTATTCGACATTCCCGGAGGGCCCGGGCAGCGGACTCGCGGTGACCCCGTTCACCCCGAGCCCCAGTTCGGCGGCTTTCGCGGCCACCCCCCGCACGGCTTCGGCGCGCAGTTCGGGACTGCGGACGACGCCCCCGCTGCCGAGCCGTTCCTTCCCCACCTCGAACTGCGGCTTGACCATCATCACCAGATCGGCACCCGGTTTCGTGCACCGCGCCAGCGCGGGCAGCACGAGCCCGAGCGGAATGAAGGACAAGTCCCCCACGACAAGATCCACAGGCTCCCCATCGATCGCTTCAAGCGTCAACTCGCGTACGTTCGTACGGTCTTTGACGGTGACGCGTTCATCGCTCTGAAGAGACCAGGCGAGTTGTCCGTATCCGACGTCGACGGCGACGACGTGCGCGGCCCCGGCCCGCAGCAGCACATCGGTGAACCCGCCGGTGGAGGCGCCCGCGTCGAGCGCGCGCCGCCCCTCGACGACGAGCCCCCGAGGCACGAACACGGCGAGCGCGCCCGCGAGTTTGTGCCCGCCCCGGGACACGTACTCGGGATCGCCGTCGTCGGCCTGCACGACGATCGCCGCGGCCGTCTCCACCTGTGTCGCCGGTTTCGTCGCGACGGTCTTCCCGACCGTCACCCGCCCCGCCGCGATCAGCTGACTGGCGTGCTCCCGCGACCGCGCCAGCTTCCGCCGCACCAGCTCCGCGTCCAACCGTCGACGCGCGACTCCTGCCACCTGGGTCCCACTCCTAGTTCACGTACGGCGTTGCGGGCCCCGAAGGCCCCGGGCGGGCGTCGAGCGCGGTGAGCGTCTCGCGCAGCCCCCGGTGTACATCCTCGTACACCTCGACGTGCCCCTCGGTCGCGAGGTGCCCGGTGTCGGCGAGCCGGTCGAGGAGGGCGTCGACCTCGGGGTTCCCGGTGGGTGCCCGGCCGTCGGTGGCATCGTTCATGCCCCGACGCTACCCCGAGCCGCCGGTGTACCGTCGATCACGATGGCCACGATCGATGAGTGCCGTACGGCACTGGAGAAACTCGCGCAGAACATGCGCGGCGCCGACGGCGACGTACGCGAAGCCGTGTCCCTGGAGCGCACGGTGAGCTGCCGCGTCACCGACCTGGATGTCACGTTCACCGGCCGGATGACGGGCGGCGCGATCGTGGTGGACGACGTCGCGCCCGGCCCGCCCGCCGAGAAGGCGCAGATCCGCCTCACCATGACCGGCGACGACCTGGTCGCCATGGTGGCCGGCGAGCTGAACTTCGCGAAGGCGTGGGGCTCGGGCCGGGTGAAGCTGGAGGCGGGCTTCCGCGACCTGCTGAGCCTCAGGAAGCTGCTGTAGCGGACTTCGTACGGGCCTGGCGGGCGGCCGGCACCACCAGCGGCGTCCCGGTCTCGGGGTCGTCGATGACCTGGCAGCGCAGCCCGAACACCTCCTCCACGAGCCCGGCGGTGACGATGTCGCCCGGGGCGCCCTCGGCGACGACCCGGCCCTCCTTGAGGGCGATCAGGTGGGTGGCGTAGCGGGCGGCGTGGTTGAGGTCGTGCAGGACGGCGACGAGCGTACGGCCCTGCTCCTCGTGGAGCTGCGCGCACAGGTCGAGCACGTCGATCTGGTGCTGGATGTCGAGGTAGGTCGTCGGCTCGTCGAGCAGCAGCAGCGGCGTCTGCTGGGCGAGCGCCATCGCGATCCACACGCGCTGCCGCTGCCCGCCGGACAGCTCGTCGACGTACCGGTCCGCGAGCCGCGCGACGCCGGTCTGCTCCATCGACTCCTGTACGACGCGCTCGTCCTCGGTGGACCACTGGCGCAGGATGCCCTGGTGGGGGTAGCGGCCCCGGCCGACGAGGTCGCCGACGGTGATCCCGTCGGGCGCGATCGACGACTGCGGGAGCAGGCCGAGGGTGCGGGCGACCTTCTTCGCGGGCATCGACTGGATGACCTGCCCGTCGAGCAGCACGCGGCCCTGCTGGGGCTTCAGCATCCGGGAGAGGGCGCGCAGGAGCGTGGACTTGCCGCAGGCGTTGGGGCCGACGATGACCGTGAACGACCGGTCGGGTATCTCCACGGAGAGCTGTTCGGCGATGACCCGCTGGTCGTAGGCGAGGGTGACGTTCTCGGCGGAGAGGCGGTTCACGGTGTTCCTTGGGGGGTGTGGGGTGCCGGGGACGGCGGCCTGGTGCGGGGCGGGGAGTTCATGGTCGTACGATCCGCTCATATCCGACCTGCCTTCCGTTCGGTGACCAGCAGCCACAGCAGGTACACCCCACCGAGCACCCCCGTGACCACGCCGACCGGCAACTGGCCGTCCCCGAACAGGCGTTGGGACGCCCAGTCGGCGGTGACCAGGAGGGCCGCGCCCATGCACAGGGACGGGACGAGGTTCGGGCCCGGGGAGCGGGTGAGGCGGCGGGCGAGCTGCGGCGCGGTGAGCGCCACGAAGCTGACGGGACCGGCGGCCGCGGTCGCGGCGGCGGTCAGCAGGACGGCGGACACCATCAGCAGCATCCGTACGCGTTCCACCCGCACCCCGAGCGCGTTCGAGACGTCGTCGCCCATCTCCATCATCCGCAGCCCGCGCGCATTGGCCAGCGCGACCGGCACCAGCGCACAGACCAGCGCGAGCAGCGGCCAGACCTGCTTCCAGTCCCGCCCGTCGAGCGTCCCGGTCATCCAGACGACGGCCCGCGCGGCGTCCACGATGTCGGCCTTGGTGATGAGGTAGCCGTTGACCGCGCTCGCCACGGCCGAGACGCCGATCCCGACGAGGACGAGCCGGTAGCCGTGCACGCCCCGCTTCCAGGCCAGCAGATAGATCAGCGCGCCGGTGACGAGCCCGCCGGCCAGCGCGCCCAGGGTGACCTGCGCGGTGGACCCGGAGAACAGCACGATCATGATCAGCGCCCCGGCGGTCGCCCCCTGGCTGAGCCCGAGGACGTCGGGGCTGCCGAGCGGGTTGCGCGACACGGCCTGGAACAGCGCCCCGCCGAGTCCGAGCGACGCCCCGACCAGGAGGCCGACCAGGACACGCGGCAGCCGCAGGTCGTTGACGATGAACTCCTGGCTCGGACTCCCGTCCCCGAACAGCACTTTGAGCACGTCGGAGGCGGGGATGGGGAAGTCGCCGGTACCGATGAGGACGACGCTCGCGGTGAGCGCGGCGAGGAGGAGGGCGAGGGTGACGGTGAGGGCGCGGGGGTCGAGGCGGAGGGAGAGGCGGCCGGTGCGCAGGGCGCGGGGAGCGCGGGTCGCGTGTGGGGCGCGCGAGGCCCGAGGTGTGCGCGGGGCGCGGGGCGTGCGGTTCTTGAGGGTCGTCGTCTTCACAGCTGGGCCGCCCTCCGCCGCCGTACGAGAAAGATGAACACCGGCCCGCCGACGACCGCCGTGACGATGCCGACCTGCACCTCGGAGGGCCGGGCGACGACCCGCCCGAGCACGTCGGAGCCCAGCAGCAGCACGGGCGACAGGATCGCCGCGTACGGCATGATCCAGCGCAGGTCGGGGCCGGTGAACGAGCGCACGACATGCGGGACCATCAGGCCGACGAACGCGATCGGACCGCAGGCCGCCGTGGCCGCCCCGCACAGCACGGTCGCCGCCAGCATCGACAGCGCGCGCGTGCGGCCCAGATGCGCGCCGAGGGCTGTTGCCGTGTCGTCGCCCATCGCCACGGCGTTGAGGGGGCGGGCGAGCGCGAAGGCGAGGAGGGTGCCGACGGCGAGGAAGGGGAGGACTTGCAGAATCGTCTCGTCAGAGGCGCCGGAGAGCGAGCCGACCGTCCAGAACCGCATCCGGGCGAGCGCCGCGTCGTCCATGATCATGACGGCCTGGAGGTAGCCGTACAGGGCCGCCGTGATGGCCGTGCCGGCGAGCGCGAGCCGTACCGGGGTCGCGCCCCGGCTGCCGCCCAGGAACCAGACCAGCGCGCCGACCGCCGCCGCGCCGAGGAACGCGAACCACACATAGCCGCTGAGGCTGGTGACGCCGAGGAAGGTGATCGCGGTGACGACGGCCGCCGAGGCGCCCGCGTTGATGCCGAGCAGGCCCGGGTCGGCCAGCGGGTTGCGGGTCAGCGCCTGGAGGACGGCTCCGGCGAGCCCGAGCGCGGCGCCGGCCAGCACTCCGAGGAGCGTGCGCGAGAGGCGGTCGCCGACGACGACGTCCGCGTAGTTCCCGGAGTCCTGGAAGAGGCCGTGCCACACCTGCTCCAGGGACAGTTCCTTCGCCCCGATGGCGATGCTCGCGACGGCGACCGCCGCGAGGAGCACCGCCGAGACCACGAGCCCTAGGGAGCGGGGCCCTCGCCCGCTGCGGGGTGGGGAGACCGCCTGTTCCGGAACACTGTCGACCAACACGGAGGTTAGGTTAGCCTACCCTGCCATGCGCTCCCGGGGGCTGGTGGCGGAAGGTGGCTGGTGGGAGGGGTGGCGGGGACAACTGGGAGGGTGGCGGGGGCGTCGCGCCTGCCTGCGAGGCGCCTTCTCGTCCGCCCGGTGACCGTGTCTCAGAGGCCCAGCCGTGCCAGCGCCTTGCCCCCGTCCAGCTCGCAGGAGCCCTCGCCGGCCGCCGTCCAGGCCGCCGCGCACAGGGCCCGCAGGCCGTCCAGCTCGTCGCCCTCGCCGGTGAGTTCGAGGGTCTCGCCGGCCGTCGCCGTCCAGCCTCCGCAACGGAAGCCCGGCCCGTCCGCGACGACCTCCGGCTGGCCCGTGAGGAGCCCGCGCAGGTCCCGGTCCACGTACGTCGGCCGGTGCTGCGGGGGCGCGGCAAGAAGCTGCGCGCCGTCCGTGACGCCGGTCAGGACCAGGAGGGAGTCCACCTCGCCGTTGAACGCGCCCTCGATGTCCGTGTCGAGGCGGTCCCCCACCACCAACGGCCGCTCCGCGCCCGTCCGCAGGATCGTCTCCCGGTGCATCGGGGGCAGCGGCTTGCCCGCCACCTGCGGCTCCGCGCCGGTCGCGATCCGCACGACCTGGACGGCCGCGCCGTTCCCCGGCGCGATCCCGCGCCCGCTCGGGATCGTCAGGTCCGTGTTCGACGCGAACCACGGCACCCCACGCGCGACCGCGTACGACGCCTCCGCGAACCGCCCCCAGGGCAGCTCCGGCCCGCCGTACCCCTGCACGACCGCCGCCGGGTCGTCGTCCGCCGACTCGACCGGCACGAGCCCGCGCTCGCGCAGCGCGACCCGCAGCCCCTCGCCGCCGATGACCAGCACGCGCGCGCCCGCGGGCACCTGCTCGCTGATCAGCCGGGCGACGGCCTGCGCGGACGTGATGACGTCCTCGGGCGCTGTGTCGATCCCCAGCTCGGTCAGGTGATCGGCGACCGTGTCCGGCGTCCTGAGCGCGTTGTTCGTGACATACGCCAGGCGCATGCCCCCCGCGCGGGCGCTGTGCAGCGACTCGACCGCGTACGCGATCGCGTTCCCACCCGCGTACACCACCCCGTCAAGATCGAGCAGCGCTGTGTCGTACGCCTCGCTCAGGGCCTGCTCACTGCCGTCCGGAACCCTCCGCACGCCCTGCCCCATACCCCACGCTCCTCGTTCGCTCGCCTTTCCTCCGATCATCCCCCATGCCACTGACAGCCGTACGATGCCCTGATGAACACAGCAGGTCACTCGCAGGCAACGGCGCCCCGAGGTCTGGAACTCACCCCGTTCCGAGGACTTCGCTACGACCCCGACCGGGTCGGCGGGCTCGCCGCGGTCACCTCACCGCCGTACGACGTCGTCGTCCGCCCTGACGGTCTGCACGAGCTCCACGACGCCGACCCGCACAACATCGTCCGCCTGATCCTCCCGCAGGCCACCACCCCGGCCGCCCGGAACGACCAGGCCGCCGCGACCCTGCGCGAGTGGCTCACCGAGGGCATCCTCACCCCGGACCCCTACCCGGCCCTGTACGTCTACGAGCAGCGCCACGCGGACGGCATGCTCCAGCGCGGCCTGATCGGCACCCTGCGCGTCTCCGAACCCGCCGAGGGCGTCGTCCTGCCGCACGAGGACGTCATGCCGCACGTCGTCGCCGACCGCGCGGCCCTCATGCGCGCGACCCAGGCCAACCTGGAACCGCTGCTGCTCACCTACCGGGGCGACGGCGGCACGGCAGCGGACCTCGTCGAGCGCACGGCGGCCCGCCCGCCCCTGCTCGCGACCACCACGGACGACGGCTACCACCACCGCCTGTGGCAGATCACCGACCCCGCCGAGGTCGCAGGCGTCCAGGCCGACCTGGCCCGCCACCAGGCCCTCATCGCCGACGGCCACCACCGCTGGGCGACGTACCGCATGCTCCGCGCGGAACACCCCTCCCCCGGCCCCTGGGACCACGGGCTGGTCCTCCTCGTCGACACGGCCCGCTACCCCCTGCGCGTGCGCGCGATCCACCGCTACCTGCCGGGACTGCCTATCGGCGAGGCGCTGGCCGCCCTGGAGGGCCACTTCCGGGTACGACGCCTGGAGGGCGCTCTCCCGGAGGCCCTGGAGACCCTCGCGGACGCCGCGTGCGCGGGGAACGCGTACCTCCTCGCCGGGGACGGCGGGTTGTGGCTGGTCGACCGGCCCGATCCGGGACTGCTGGCACGCACCGTCCCCACCGGGCATCCGACCGCCTGGCGCACACTCGACGCGACCGTCCTGCACGCGACGCTCCTCGCCGCCGTCTGGGACATCCCCGAGGATGATCCCGCGCGCGTGGCGTACATCCACGACACGGAGGCGACGGTCCGCAAGGCCGAGCGGGACGGGGGGACTGCGGTCCTGCTGCATCCCGTGCGCGAGGAGATCGTGCGGGAACTGGCCCGGCAGGGAGTGACGATGCCCAGGAAGTCGACGTCGTTCGGGCCGAAGCCGGCTACGGGGCTGGTGCTGCGCGCGGTGGATCTGTAAGGGCACGCCCTGCAACGAAGGCACTCCATAGACAAAATGGGCCCCCTCTTTAAAAGAGGAGGCCCATTTTCGGTCGTCAGGCGTTGTCGGCGGAGTCCTTGTCGTCGGAGTCCTTCTTGACGGCCGGCTCGGCCGCTACGGCCTCGTCCTCGGCGTCCTCATCGTCCTCGTCGTCGAGTTCTTCCTCGACGTCGTCGATGTCCTCGTCCTCCTCGGCGTCCTGCGCCTCAGGGGTCTCGGCGACCTCGGCGTCGTCCTCCACCATGGCGTCCACGAACTCCACGCCGTCCATCTCGGCCAGGCGGTCGGAGGCGTCGGTGCTGCCGTCGCGGTCCGCCTCTACGGCCTTCGCGAACCACTCGCGCGCCTCGTCCACGCGGTCGGCCGCGAGGAGCGCGTCCGCGTACGCGTACCGCAGGCGCGCGGTCCACGGCTGGACCGAGTTGGACGCCAGCTCGGGGCTCTGCAGCGTCACGATCGCCGCGTCGAGCTGGCCCATGTCACGCCGGGCACCCGCCGCGACGAGCCGCATCTCGACCTGGCCGGCCTTGTCGAGCTTGTGGACCTCCGGGGCGCCGGCCATGTCCAACGCCTTCTCCGGCCGCCCGAGCCCACGCTCGCAGTCGGCCATCACCGGCCACAGCTCCGTGTTCCCGGTCATCCGCCGGGCCGCCCGGAACTCGGCCAGCGCCTCGCTGTACTTCTGGTTCGCGTACGCCGCGAAACCGGCCGCCTCCCGCACAGCGGCGACCCTCGACGCCAGTCGCAGGGCGACCTTCGAGTAGCCGTACGCCTTCTCCGGCTCCTCGTCGATCAGCCGCGCCACCATCACCAGGTTCCTGGCGACGTCCTCCGCGAGCCCCTTCGGCAGGCTCAGCAGCTCCTGCCGTACGTCCTTGTCGATCTCGTCGCCCGTGACGTCGTCCGGGATCGGCAGGCGCTTGATCGGCTCGCGGTCGCGGTCACGGTGGTCACGGTCCCGGTCGCGGTCCCGGTCGTCCCGGCGGAAACCGCCACGGCGGTCGTCACGCCGGTCGTCACGCCGGTCGTCACGTCCGCGGAAGCCGCCGCCGGGGCGCCCGCCCCGGTCGTCGCGACGGGGGCCGCCGTAGCTGCCCCGGCCGCTGTCGCGGCGGTCGTTGTCCTGGCGGAAGGAGGGGCGGTCGTCGCGGCGGTCGTTGTCGCGGCGGAACGACGGCCGGTCGTCGCGACGGTCGCCTCCGCCCTGGGGACGGTCGTCGCGGCGGTAGCCGCCGCGGTCGTTGTCCCGGCGGTCGTCGCGCTGGAACGCGGGACGGCCACCCCGGTCGTCACGCCGGCCGTAGCTCCCACGGTCGCCCTGCGGACGGTCGTCCCGACGGTCATCCCGACGGAAACCACCACGGTCGTCGTCTCGGCGGAAGGAGGGACGGTCGTTGTCGCGACGGTCGCCTCGGTCGTCGCGGCGGAACCCGCCACGGTCGTTGTCCCGGCGGTCGTCCCTGCGGTCGTCGCGCCGGTCGTTGTCCCTGCGGAAGGACGGACGGTCGTCGTCGCGGCGGAACGACGGGCGGTCGTCACGCCGGCCGTAGCTCCCACGGTCGCCCTGCGGACGGTCGTCGCGGCGGAAGCCGCCGCGGTCGTTGTCACGCCGGTCGTTGTCACGCCGGAAGGGCGGACGGTCGTTGTCCCGGCGGAAGGAGGGGCGGTCGTCGCGGCGGTCGTTGTCGCGGCGGAACGACGGCCGGTCGTCGCGACGGTCGCCTCCGCCCTGGGGACGGTCGTCGCGGCGGTAGCCGCCGCGGTCGTTGTCCCGGCGGTCGTCGCGCTGGAACGCGGGACGGCCACCCCGGTCGTCACGCCGGCCGTAGCTCCCACGGTCACCCTGCGGACGGTCGTCCCGACGGTCATCCCGACGGAAACCACCACGGTCGTCGTCACGACGGAACGACGGACGGTCGTCACGCCGGCCGTACCCGCCACGGTCGCCCTGCGGACGGTCGTCGCGGCGGTCGCCCCGGCCACCGTCACGGCGGTCGTCGCGCCGGTCATTGTCCCGGCGGAACCCACCCCGGTCACCCCGATCGCCCCGGCCGCTGTCGCGTCGGTCGTCACGGCGGAAACCGCCACGATCGCCGCGCTCACCACGGTCGTTGCGGTCCCCACTGTCCCGTCGCCGCTGGTCGCGCTCCGGTCGGTCGTCGGGAGAGTTGGTGGACATGGGTGACTCCTGTCTTCGGTACCTCAAGCATTGTAAAAACAAAAGGACCCCTGGTCCCAGCTGAACGCTGGGACCAGGGGTCCTCCAAAGATTGTTCGGCGGCGTCCTACTCTCCCACAGGGTCCCCCCTGCAGTACCATCGGCGCTGTAAGGCTTAGCTTCCGGG
>NZ_JBLRVY010000045.1:0-69715 GCF_048159485.1 Streptomyces sp. 4F14 | reverse complement strand
GGGGGGGGTGGGGGTGTGGGTGGGGGGGGGGGGGGGTGGTGGGGGGGGTGGGGGGGGGGGGGGGGGGGGGGGCGCCCCCCCCCCCCCCCCCCCCCCAACGCCGTACCGAAGAACACCTCAGTCGATCTGTGGCTTCTCCCTGCGCTCCGGGTTCTTGTCCAGGCTGCTGCCCCCGTTGTCGCCGCCTCCGCCGCCGATGCCTCCGAAGTTGCCCATGGCGCCGGAGAGGCCCTTGAGGGCGTCGCCGATCTCGCTGGGGACGATCCAGAGTTTGTTGGCGTTGCCCTCGGCGATCTTGGGGAGCATCTGGAGGTACTGGTAGGACAGGAGCTTCTGGTCGGGGTCGCCGGCGTGGATGGCCTCGAAGACCGTGCGGACGGCCTGGGCCTCACCCTCGGCCTTGAGGGCGGCGGCCTTGGCCTCACCCTCGGCGCGCAGGATCTGGGACTGCTTCTCGCCCTCGGCGGTGAGGATCGCGGCCTGCCGGGTGCCTTCGGCGGTGAGGATCGCGGCGCGCTTGTCACGGTCGGCGCGCATCTGCTTCTCCATCGAGTCCTGGATGGAGGTGGGCGGCTCGATCGCCTTCAGCTCGACGCGGTTGACGCGGATGCCCCACTTGCCGGTCGCCTCGTCGAGGACGCCGCGCAGGGCCGCGTTGATCTCCTCGCGGGAGGTGAGGGTCCGCTCCAGGTCCATGCCACCGATGATGTTGCGCAGGGTGGTGACGGTGAGCTGCTCGATGGCCTGGATGTAGGAGGCGACCTCGTACGTCGCCGCGCGCGCGTCGGTCACCTGGTAGTAGATGACCGTGTCGATGTTGACGACCAGGTTGTCCTGGGTGATCACCGGCTGCGGCGGGAAGGGCACGACCTGTTCGCGCAGGTCGATGCGGTTGCGGATGGTGTCGATGAACGGGACGACGATGTTGAGGCCCGCGTTCAGCGTGCGTGTGTAGCGGCCGAAGCGCTCGACGATCGCCGCGCTCGCCTGTGGGATGACCTGGATCGTCTTGATCAGGGCGATGAAGACCAACACCACCAGGATGATCAGGACGATGATGACCGGTTCCATCGTGCTCCCCGTACCCTCTCTCCGCCTCGGCGCTTTCCGATGATCTTATGGCTGCCGACCGACAGTCGACGATCTTATGGCTGCTCAAGATCTTGCTGGTCGAGTCTGTCAGACCTTCACATAACTCGCAGGTCGTTCAGTTCAGTTGAGGCGCTTCACAGGACGATGGCCGTAGCGCCCTCGATGTCCACGACGTCCACCTCCTGGCCGGGTTCGTAAGCGCGGTCGCCGTCCAGGGAGCGGGCGGACCAGATCTCGCCGGCGAGTTTGATGCGGCCGCCGGAGCCGTCGACCCGCTCCAGGACGACGGCTTGTCTGCCCTTGAGCGCGTCGATGCCGGTGGGGAGCCCCGGCCGCTGTCTGCTGTGCCGGTTGGCGATGGGCCGTACGACGGCGACGAGCGCCACCGAGACGATCACGAAGACCAGCACCTGGCTCACGGCGCCGAAGCCGAGTCCGGCCACGGCGGAGGCGGCGATCGCGCCGACCGCGAACATGCCGAACTCGGGCATGGTCGTGATCACCAGCGGGATTCCGAGCGCCGCCGCGCCGATGAGCCACCACACCCACGCGTCGATGTCCACAAGGTCAATGGTAGGTCCGCGAGGTCGGCGCGGACAGGGTGCGTGGGGGTCAGGAGAGCGGCAGTCCCTGGGCCGTCCAGCGGTCGCCGACCTGCTCGACGACGAGGGGGAGACCGAAGCAGAGGGAGAGGTTGCGGGAGGTGAGTTCGAGTTCGACGGGGCCCGCGGCGAGGACCTTGCCCTGGCGGATCATCAGGACGTGGGTGAAGCCGGGGGCGATCTCCTCGACGTGGTGCGTGACCATGATCATCGAGGGGGCGATGGGGTCGCGGGCCAGGCGGCCGAGGCGGCGTACGAGGTCCTCGCGGCCGCCGAGGTCGAGTCCTGCGGCGGGTTCGTCGAGGAGGAGGAGCTCGGGGTCGGTCATCAGGGCGCGGGCGATGAGGGTGCGCTTGCGCTCGCCCTCGGAGAGGGTGCCGAAGCGGCGGTCGAGGTAGTCGGTCATGCCGAGGCGGTCGAGGAAGGCGCGGGCGCGCAGTTCGTCGATGTCCTCGTACTCCTCCTGCCAGCCAGCCGTCATGCCGTAGGCGGCGGTCAGGACGGTCTGCAGGACCGTCTGGCGCTTGGGGAGCTTCTCGGCGAGGGCGATGCCGGCCATGCCGACGCGGGGGCGCAGTTCGAAGACGTCCGTGCCGGGCTTGCCGAGGGTCTCGCCGAGGACGGCGACCGTGCCGGCGCTCGGGAAGAGGTAGGTGGAGGCCAGGTTGAGGAGGGTCGTCTTGCCCGCCCCGTTCGGGCCGAGGATGACCCAGCGCTCGCCCTCCTTGACCGACCAGGAGACCTGGTCCACCAGCGACCGGCCCTCGCGGACCACCGATACGTCCTGAAGCTCCAGAACATCGCTCATGAGCGCGTTGTCTCCCCTTGCAGTGTGGCCGGTCTCGGTTGTCGCGTGCGCCAAGTGGTTCGGCGGCCGTGCGCGGGTGGGCGCGGCCCCTTCGGGAAAATCTACGCCACTGGTCCGACACCCTGTTCCATCGGTCCGCTCCTTAGGCTGGGGGGCATGCTCACGGAACCGCGCGCTGGTCGCCTCGCCGCTTGGGGAAATGCCCTGTTGGCCGGACTTGTCTCTCCGGACGACGCTGTCGTCGCCGTCGTCGGGGAGGACGCGGTGCACCGGGTGGAGGGGTTGCCCGGGGAGCCGGGCCCGGTCGGACTCACGCTGGCGCTCGGGCGGCTCAGGGCGCTCGGGGTGGGCGGGCTGCGGGTCGCGCTGCCCGCGCCGGGGCATCCGCTGGGGCTCAGCGGGCCGCCGGAGTTCAACGCGCGTGCGCTGGAGGCCGAGGAGGCGGTGGTCTGTCACGGGGCCGCGCTCGGGCTCGTGCCGGAGGTCTTCGAGGCGGGGTCCGCCGGGGACGTCCATGTCGAGGTGACGTGGCACTGTCTGCCGGTGCGGGAGGCGCCGCCGGCCGACGTGCCGTCGCTGGGCGAGGCGGAGCGGGAACTCGCCGAGGCCCTGCGGGAGGCCACGGCCGTGCTGTCGCGGCTCGATGTCGCCGGGTCGGGGCCGGTCGCGGAGGCGGCGATCGACGCGTACCGCGCGCGGGCGGAGCGGGGCCGTGAGCTGCTGGCGCCGGGATATCCGCCGCGCGCCGTCCGGGTCCTCGAACTCGCCCAGCGGGTCGGGCTGTTGGTCTCCCTCGCCACGGAGAACGGGCACGGGGGCGCGGTGAGCGCGTCGGAGATGGCGGCTCGGGGGGACGCGCTGCGGCCGGTGGAGCGGACGGCGCGGCGGGCGCTGGTGGCGGCGTACAACGCGTACATGGAGGAGCGGGAGCGGGGCTGAGACGGCTGCGGGGCCCCACCCGGAAGAGTGGGGCCCCGCAGTCGTACGGAAAAGATGACGTCAGTCGTTGACGCCGGTGTTGCCGAACGCGGGGTTCAGCAGGCCGATGACGTTGACGGAGTCGCCGACGACGTTGACCGGGACGTGGACCGGGATCTGACCGACGTTGCCGGAGCCGACGCCCGGGGACTTCACGGCAGCGCCCTCGGCCGAGGAGTCGGCGACAGCGGCACCGGCGGAAGCACCAGCGGCGATACCGGCGACGGTGAGGGCCACGGCGGCCTTCTTGGCGATGTTCATGAGAAGCGTTCCTCCTGCGATTGCGTATCCGACCCGGCCGCGGGTCGTGCGCTGTCCAACGCGGGAGTGGTCATGAACGGCACGGGAGCCGGTCGCAAGTGCGCCCGTTCGGATCATTGGAGCGACGGGACGATCAACTGACGGGCCGTTTGTACAACTTCAGCGGTCGACGTGCTTCAGCGGTTGAGGCCGAGGTTGCCGAACGCCGGGTTCAGTACGCCGATGACGTTGACGCTGTTGCCGACGGCGTTGACCGGGACGTGCACCGGCACCTGGATGACGTTGCCGGAGACGACGCCCGGGGAGCTGTGGGCCTCGCCGAAGGCGCCCGCCCCGGAGCCGCCGTCGGTCGCGGACGCGAGAGAGGCACCGGCGGCCACCAGCCCGCCGGCCACCATCGTCACAGCCGCGGCCTTCTTCAGGTTCTTCACTTCGCAAGCCCTCCTGGCGACAGTCCACGGCGGTCGCCGTGGCACGCAGCAAGAACGGCGTGGCCGCGGGGAAGGATGCGCCATGTGGGTGACATTCCCACGACAGTATGAATCTCGGACTGGAGCTGATCCCTCCGCTTGGCGCTCCCCCACGCCCTCTGGTCAGCCCCTTCTCACCCCGTCACGCCGTGCCGGACGGCCCACAGCGCGGCCTGCGTACGGTCCGCCAGGTCGAGCTTCATGAGGATGTTCGAGACGTGCGTCTTGACGGTCTTCTCGGACAGCACGAGCGCCCGCGCGATCTCCCGGTTGGACCGCCCGTCGGCGATGAGCCCGAGCACCTCCCGCTCGCGCTCGGTGAGCGTCCCGCCCCTGCCCTGCCCGCCCGGCGACTCCTCCTGGGAGAGCAGCGCCCCGGCGACCTCGGGCTGGAGCAGGACGTGTCCGGCGTGCACGGAGCGGATCGCGCCGGCGAGGGCGTCGGGGTCGATGTCCTTGTAGACGTATCCGGCGGCGCCCGCGCGCAGGGCCGGGACGACCGTCCGCTGTTCGGTGAAGCTCGTGACGATCAGCACGCGCGCGGGGTTGTCGAGGTCCCGGAGTTTGCGGAGGGCCTCGACGCCGTCCGTGCCGGGCATCTTGACGTCCATGAGGACGACGTCGGGGCGCAGCTCCTCGGCGCGGGCGACGCCCTCCTCGCCGTCCCCGGCCTCGCCGACGACCTCTATGTCGTCCTGCACCTCCAGGAACGTACGCAGTCCGCGGCGGACGACCTGGTGGTCGTCGACGAGCAGCACCCTGATGGGCTCAGCCACCGGGGACCTCCATCTCGATGACGGTGCCCTGGCCGGGCTCCGATGTGACGGTCAGACGGCCGCCGACGCCGCCGGCGCGGTCCCGCATGGAGACCAGGCCGAGGTGGCGGCCGGCGCGGCGGACGATGGCGGGGTCGAAGCCCAGCCCGTCGTCGGTGACGCGCAGGACGACGCCTCCGTGCCGCTCGTGCTTGTCCAGGGTGACGGCCACCGACGCCGCCCCGGAGTGGCGCAGGGCGTTGTGCAGGGCTTCCTGGGCGACGCGCAGGAGGGCCTCCTCCTGGGCGGCGGGCAGGGCGCGCACGCCCCGGGCGGTGAGGGTGACGCGCGCGCTGTGGGCGCGGTCGAGGACCTGGATCTGGGTGCGCAGGGTGGCGACGAGGCCGTCCTCGTCGAGGGCGGCGGGGCGCAGCTCCACGACGGCGGCGCGCAGTTCGTCGGCGGCTTCGGCGGCGAGGGCGGCGACCTGGTGCAGCTCGCCCTTCGCGCGCGCGGGGTCGCGGTCGACGAGGGCGGTGGCGGCCTGGGCGGTGAGGCGCAGGGAGAAGAGTTTCTGGCTGACCGCGTCGTGCAGTTCGTGGGCGAGGCGGGAGCGTTCCTCGGCGATGGTCAGTTCGCGGCTGCGTTCGTACAGGCGCGCGTTGGTGAGGGCGATCGCGGCGTGCTGGGCGAGGATCTCCAGGAGGTCCATGTCCTCGTCGGTGAATCCGCACTCGCCGCGGGTCCTCGGGCAGTTCTTGTTGGCGAGGAAGAGGATGCCGACGACGTCGTCGCCGTTGTGGATGGGCAGGCCCAGGAAGTCGGACATCTCGGGGTGCGCCTCGGGCCAGCCCTCGAAGCGGGGGTCCTCGCGCACGTCCGCGAGGCGCTCGCGCTTGGCGCCCTCCAGCATGGCCGCGAGGATGCCGTGCTGGCGGGGCAGGGGGCCGATGGCCTTCCACTCCTCGTCGCTGACGCCGTCGACGACGAACTGGGCGAAGCCGCCGTGGTCGTCCGGGACGCCCAGGGCCGCGTACTGGGCGTCGAGCAGCTCGCGCGCGGAGGCGACGATCGTCTTGAGGACGTCGCGCACCTCCAGGTGTCTGCTCATCGCCAGCAGTGCGGCGCTCACCGCCGCCAGCCCTGACCTGGGACCTTGACTCATGGCTTCACGGTACCGGCGGGGTGTGACAGCGCGGATCGGGCCGGTGACGGGCGTGGGGGTCGGGCGGTGGTCCTAGGGCTGAGGTCGGGGGCGGTGGCGCCCGAGCGCGAAGGGGCGTCACCGTTCGCGTTGCTCCAGCAACTCCTGGTGAGACTTTTACGCGCTCGATGTGAGCCCGCACATAGGACCCATATCACCTACGAGGGTGAATAGGAGATAAACAGGGGCCGCCTGAACGGGAACGACTGGGCGCTATGGGGCGATTTGCCCGCCCCGGGTCCACTACCCGGCATCGTAGGTCACACCTTTGCCCGGGCATTTTGCGGGCGCTAAGAATGGCTCCCGTCGCTCAGCCCCGCGTCCCCCGACGGACATTCCGAGCGACCTCCCCGCCATTCGAGAGGTCACCCGCCATGCCCAAGAACACGCACAAGATCGCGATAGCCGGCGCCGCCACCCTCGGCGCGGCCGCTCTCGCCTTCGCCGTCGTGCCGGCCGACGCGCAGACCGCCACGAGCGAGGCCGCCCTCCCCGCGAACGTCGCCTACCGCACGGACGCCAGGACGGGCGTGACGGACCAGTTCTCCTCGACCGGCTCGAAGATCGAGGCCATCGCCGCGCAGAAGAAGGCGCAGGCCGACGCCCTCGCCAAGGCGGCAGCCGCCAAGAAGGCCGCCGCGGCCAAGGCCGCCGCAGCGAAGAAGGCCGCCGCCGACCGGGCCGCCAAGGCCGCCGCGAGCCGCTCCGCGCAGCGCGCCGAGGTCAAGCAGATCGCCGTCAAGACGTACACGAACAACCTGGACGGCTGGATCCGCAACGCCCTCGACATCATGGAGCGCAAGGGCATCCCGGGCTCCTACAACGGCCTGTACCGCAACATCATCCGCGAGTCCTCCGGCAACCCCTGGGCCATCAACAACTGGGACTCCAACGCCGCCGCCGGCATCCCCTCCAAGGGCCTGCTCCAGGTGATCCAGCCGACGTTCAACGCGTACCACGTCTCCGGGACCTCGACGAACATCTACGATCCCGTGGCCAACATCACCGCCGCCGCCAACTACGCGGCCGACCGGTACGGCTCGATCGACAACGTCAACAGCGCGTACTGAGCACCCCGCACACAGCGAGAGGGCGCCCCCTGCACACAGGGGGCGCCCTCGTCGTCGTACCGGAGAGCTACTTGCGCATGACCTCCGGCTCGTGGCGGCGCAGGAAGCGGGCGACGAAGAAGCCGCAGATCACGCCGAGCGCGATGAGGGCGGCCATGTCCATGCCCCAGGCGCCGACCGTGTGCTCCCACAGCGGGTCGGTGCTCTCGCCCTCCTTGGGCGGGCTGATGCGGTTGAAGTCGAGAGTCGCGCCGGCGGCGGCGACCGCCCAGCGGGACGGCATCAGGTACGAGAACTCGTTGACGCCGATCGAGCCGTTCAGGGTGAACAGGCAGCCCGTGAAGACGACCTGGATGATCGCGAACATCACGAGCAGCGGCATCGTCTTCTCGGAGGTCTTCACCAGCGAGGAGATGACCAGGCCGAACATCATCGAGGTGAACCCGAGCGCCATGATCGGCACGGACAGCTCGACCAGCGTCGCACCGCCGAGGACCAGGCCCTTGGCGGGGATCTCGCGGCTGGAGAAGCCGATCACGCCGACCAGCAGGCCCTGGAAGACGGTGATCAGGCCGAGCACGAACACCTTCGACATCAGGTACGCCGAGCGGGACAGGCCCGTCGCGCGCTCCCGCTCGTAGATGACCCGTTCCTTGATCAGCTCGCGGACCGAGTTCGCCGCGCCCGCGAAGCAGGCGCCCACCGCGAGGATGAGCAGGACGGTGGTCGCGGTGCCGTTGGGAACGATGCGTCCGGACTGCGCGTTGACCCCATTGGGAAGGAGGCCCTTGTCGGCGTCGATCAGCAGGCTGACCGCGCCGAGCACCGCCGGGAGGATCACCATGAGAGCGAGGAAGCCCTTGTCGGACGCGATCACCGAGACATAGCGGCGCACCAGCGTCACGAACTGACTCAGCCACCCCTGTGGCTTCGGCGGTTTCATCGCCTGCATGACCGGGACCTGTACGGCCTGCGGGGCGACGGCGTCGAGGTCCGCGGCGTACATCTGGTAGTGCTGGGAGCCCTTCCAGCGCCCGGCCCAGTCGTAGTCGCGGTAGTTCTCGAAGGCGGAGAAGACGTCGGCCCAGGTGTCGTAGCCGAAGAAGTTGAGCGCCTCCTCGGGCGGGCCGAAGTAGGCGACCGAGCCGCCGGGGGCCATCACGAGCAGCTTGTCGCAGATGGCGAGCTCGGCGACGGAGTGGGTGACGACCAGGACGGTACGGCCGTCGTCGGCGAGACCGCGCAGGAGCTGCATGACGTCGCGGTCCATGCCCGGGTCGAGGCCGGAGGTCGGCTCGTCGAGGAAGATCAGCGACGGCTTGGTGAGCAGCTCCAGGGCGACCGAGACGCGCTTGCGCTGGCCGCCGGAGAGGGAGGTGACCTTCTTCTCCTTGTGGATGTCCAGCTTCAGTTCGCGCAGCACCTCGTCGATGCGGGACTCGCGCTCGGCGGTCGTCGTGTCGGCCGGGAAGCGCAGCTTGGCCGCGTACTTCAGGGCCTTCTTGACCGTCAGCTCCTTGTGCAGGATGTCGTCCTGCGGGACCAGGCCGATGCGCTGGCGCAGCTCCGCGAACTGCTTGTACAGGTTGCGGTTGTCGTACAGGACCTCGCCCTCGTTGGCGGGCCGGTAGCCGGTCAGCGCCTTGAGCAGCGTCGACTTGCCGGAGCCCGAGGGGCCGATGACCGCGATCAGCGACTTCTCCGGGACGCCGAAGGAGACGTCCTTGAGGATCTGCTTGCCTCCGTCGACCGTGACCGTCAGGTGCCGGGCCGAGAAGGAGACCTCGCCGGTGTCGACGAACTCTTCGAGGCGGTCGCCGACGATCCGGAACGTCGAGTGGCCGACGCCGACGATGTCCGCCGGGCCCAGCAGGGCCGTACCGCCCTTGGTCATGGGCTGACCGTTGACGTACGTGCCGTTGTGCGAGCCGAGGTCGCGGATCTCCATGCGGCCGTCGGGCGTCGAGTGGAACTCGGCGTGGTGACGGGAGACCTGGAGGTCGGAGACGACGAGTTCGTTCTCCAGGGCGCGGCCGATGCGCATCACGTGCCCCAGCGCGAGCTGGTGGAACGTGGTCGGGCTGCGCTCTCCGTAGACCGGCGGCGCCCCCGCGCCGACGCCGGGGCCCTGCTGCGGGATGTGCGCGGCGGGCTGCTGGTTCCAGCCGGCGGCCTGGGCGGCGTACGGCTGCTGCTGTTGTTGCGGCTGCTGTTGCTGTGCGAACTGGTGCTGCGGCTGGGCCTGGTGGGTCACCGGTACCGGTGCCGCCGTCAGGTTCAGGCGGGGGCCGTCCGTCGCGTTGCCCAGGTTGATCACGCTTCCCGGGCCCAGCTCCAGGCGCTGGATCCGCTGGCCCTGCGCGTAGCTGCCGTTCGTGCTGCCGTGGTCCTCTATGGACCAGCCGCGGCCGTCGAAGCTGACCGTGGCGTGGCGCCAGGAGACCCTGGCGTCGTCGAACACGACGTCCCCCTGAGGGTCGCGTCCGAGCGTGTATGCCCTGGATGGATCGAGCGTCCAGGTACGTCCGTTTACTTCTAGTACGAGTTCAGGCACTCCATGCCCCACTGAGTTGTCCCCCGATATGCCCCTCATCCAGAGGGAGTCTAGGGATGTCGAACATCGGGGGGAACTATTTCAGGAGCGGCCCTCTGACCGAAAGTCGGGCCCTGCCGGGGGTGGTCGGAGGTTGTTCGGGAGTCGTCGGGGAGTTGTGAAGACGGCGTCCACGCGCCCTCGTCGACGCCGTTGACGGGGTGGAAACCCGCCCCGAGAGTGGTAAACGCACGCGAGCGGGACAGACGCGGCGGATCGGGGGGTCTGCGATGGGCGGGGGAAGCGTAGGACGAACGGTGTACGGGCGGCGTACGGCCTGGGGGGACGTGCTGCTGACCGCGGTCGCCGCGGTGAGCTGGGCGTTGATCGGGATGGCGGGGGTCGCGGCGCTCGGGCTGCATCTCCTCCAGGCCGATTCCGCCGGGTCGCTCGGGCCGATGACCGCGGCCGTGGTGGCGCTCGGGGCGGGCGGGTCCGTGTCACCCTCGGGTGACATGTCGGCGTTCGGTATGTCGGGCGCGGAGGCCGCCGGTGCCATCGAAATCACGCCACTCGGGGTCGGGCTGGTCGGTGCGCTCCTTCTGTCCTGGTTCTTCCTGCGGTCGCTGCGGGGTGCGGGCGCGACGATTCCGCTGGGTGAACTGCTCGTCCGGGTGGGGGCGGTGGCCGCGCTGTTCGTCGCGATGCTCGGGGGGCTCGCCTGGGCCGGGCACGATGTGATCACGATCGACGGCGGGGGGCTCGGTGGGGGCGGGGGCACGCTGGAACTGCCGGGGGTCGGGGATCTCGGGGGGCTGCTGCCCGATCGGATCGGGGACCTCGTCGAGGCGAAGGCGGCGGTCGGGTTCACCGTCGACACCTTGCCCACGCTGCTCGGGGGGTTCCTCTGGTGCGTGGGTGTCCTCGCCGTCGCGCTGCTCGCCTCGCGGCGTACGCCGTTGCCTCTGAGCTGGGGGTTCGTCCATCGTGTCGTGCGGCCCGCCGTGTCCGCCGTCGTGTCCGTGCTGCTCGTCGCCGTCGCGGCGGGGTGGGCGGCGGCCGTGTTCGCGTCCCTGCGGGACGAGCATCCACGGCGGATCTACGGGGCCGCGCTGCTCGGGGCGCCCAACGGGGTGTGGGTCGGGGTCGATGTCGGGCTGCTCGTGCCGCATGACGGGCGGGCGAGCGGGATCCTCACGTACGTCCTGCCGGACCCTGTCGATCGGTTCCTCTCGTCCGGGGAGCAGCGGTCCGTGACCCTCTCCCGGCTTGCCGAACTCGACGGGCGGGTGTGGTTGTTGGGAGTCGCCGCTGTGCTGATGATGCTGCTGGCGGGGGTGTTCGCGGCGGTGCGTACGCCAGTTGTCCCGGGCGCCGGGCGGTGGCGGTTCGTCGGGGGGTGTGCTGTGCGGTTGGGGGTGGTTACGGGGGTGGCGTTGGCGTTGCTCGCCCAGGTGACCGTGGTTTCGGTGGACGCGGGGTTGTCGGTGCTGGGGTTCGATGCGGTGGGGGCGGGGCTGGTGTTGCGGGGGGACGTGGTGGTCGCCGGGTTGCTGGGGGTGGGGTGGGGGGCTGTGGCCGGGGCTGTGGGGGCTGGGTTGGCTTGGGTCAGCGGGGCCGCGGGGATGGGGGTTGCTCGGTTGGCGGTGGGTGGGGGCGAGAGTGGGGGCGATGGGAGCGGTGGGAGCGGGCCTTATGCGCCTCGGCCGTCCTATCGGGCGCCGAACGCCGAGACGAATCCGTATCTGCGGAGGCCGGAGGGGTGAGGGTCGGGGGCGGGGGTGGGGTTCGGGTGCGGGTCCGGTGGGGGCTGGGGTGGGGGCGTGTCGCTTGCCCGCGCTTGCGGGGTGCCGCTGCGCCCACCCGTGCCGCCCCTAGCGGCACGACTGCCCGCAGCTGGGGCAAGGGAGGTGGGGCGGGTGCGGGGCGGTGGGGCTGGCCGCAGCTGGGGCAAGGAGGTGGGATGGGCGCGCGGCGGTGGGGGTGCGGCGCGACTGCCCGCAGCTGGGGGGCGAAGTGGGGTGGTGCGGGGGGCGTGGGGGTGCGGCGCGGCTGGGCGTAGTTGCGTGTGGGTGCGGGGTGTAAATATGCCGGTGTTGGGGTTTCGTCATTTTGGTGTCGGGCAGTGTTTGCCGTCCGGCAGGCGGACCGGGGCGGCGGGGGGTGGGAGGGGGCGGTTACCGTGTAGGGACCATGAGCGATACGCAGACGCAGGCTTTGGCCTCTGACGTCCCTACTCTTCTTGTCAAGATCTTCGGCAAGGACAGGCCCGGAATAACCGCCGGGTTGTTCGACACGCTGGCCGCTTACGCCGTCGATGTCGTCGACATCGAGCAGGTGGTGACCCGGGGGCGCATGGTGCTGTGCGCGCTGGTCACCGAGCCGCCGCGCGGGCTGGAGGGTGAGCTGCGGTCGACCGTCCACAGCTGGGCCGAGTCGATGAAGATGCAGGCGGAGATCATCTCGGGCCTCGGTGACAACCGTCCGCGTGGACTCGGGCGCTCGCTCGTGACCGTGCTGGGGCACCCCCTGACCGCCGAGGCGACGGCCGCGGTCGCCGCGCGGATCACGAAGGCCGGCGGCAACATCGACCGTATCTTCCGGCTCGCCAAGTACCCGGTGACGGCGGTGGAGTTCGCGGTGTCCGGCGTGGAGACGGAGCCCCTGCGGACCGCGCTGGTCACGGACGCGGCGGCGCTCGGCGTGGACATCGCGGTCGTCGCGGCGGGCCTGCACCGCCGGGCCCAGCGGCTGATCGTCATGGACGTCGACTCGACGCTCATCCAGGACGAGGTGATCGAGCTCTTCGCGGCGCACGCCGGCTGCGAGGACCAGGTCGCCGAGGTGACGGCCGCGGCGATGCGGGGCGAGCTGGACTTCGAGCAGTCGCTGCACGCGCGCGTGGAACTGCTCGCGGGGCTCGACGCGTCGGTGGTGGAGAAGGTGCGCGAGGAGGTCCGGCTGACGCCGGGGGCCCGGACCCTGATCCGTACGCTGAAGCGGCTCGGGTATCAGGTCGGGGTCGTGTCCGGGGGGTTCACCCAGGTCACCGACGATCTGAAGGAGCGGCTCGGCCTGGACTTCGCGCAGGCCAACACGCTGGAGATCGTCGACGGGAAGCTGACCGGGCGGGTCACCGGCGAGATCGTCGACCGGGCGGGCAAGGCACGGCTGCTGCGGAGGTTCGCGGCGGAGGCGGGCGTACCGCTCGCGCAGACCGTCGCCATCGGGGACGGTGCGAACGACCTCGACATGCTGAACGCGGCGGGGCTCGGGGTGGCGTTCAACGCGAAGCCGGTGGTCCGGGAGGCGGCGCATACGGCCGTCAACGTGCCGTTCCTCGACACCGTGCTGTATCTGCTGGGGGTCACCCGCGAAGAGGTCGAGGCGGCGGACACGCACGACGAGGACTGAGGTACGAGGGCCCGGTGTCGCCGTGGGCGGTACCGGGCCTGTGTCCGTCAGCGGGGCGTCACGCGTGCGGGGACCAGAAGTCGACCAGCCGGCCGACGCCGTGTTCCACGGACTTCCACGAGCCGTCGAAGGTGAGCGTGGCGTAGGCGCCGGTCGGGAAGCCGGTGCGGTTCATCCGCGGGAGCAGGTCGCCGTCGCTCTCGCCGGCCAGGGCGTCCGCGAGGCCGTGGATGCCCGGGTTGTGGCCGATGAGGATGAGGGTGCGGACCTCGTCCGAGACCTCGTTGAGCAGGGCGATCAGTTCGCCGAGGGACGCCTCGTACATCCGCTCCTCGTACACCGTCTTCGGGCGTTCGGGGAGTTCCGGGACCGCCAGTTTCCAGGTCTCGCGGGTGCGGGTCGCCGTGGAGCACAGAGCCAGGTCGAAGCGGAGTCCCGTCTGCGCCAGTTTGCGGCCGACGAGAGGGGCGTCCATGCGGCCGCGCTCGGCGAGCGGCCTCTCGTGGTCGTCTCCGTCGTTCCAGTCGGCTTTCGCGTGGCGGAGGAGGACGATGGTGCGGGGTTCTTCAACGCTCATGCGTCCCAGCTTCGCACGAAACAGGCCACCGGGCTCGGGCAGTTGACAGGCGGGGCCGGTGGGGGTGAGGGGGTTCGGGGGGTGTTCGAGCCGGGGGGCGACGTGGGTGTCAGCCCGCCATCAACTGCTGGATCCGCTCCACCAGTTGCGTCAGGGTCGGGTGCGTGGCCGCCGCCTGGGCGTCCGACGGGTTCAGGACGAGGGCGAGGAGGGTGGCGAAGGCGAGGACCGGGAGGGCCAGGGCCCACCACGGGATACGGGTGTCCGCGCCGCCCGTGGTCGCCGGGTGGGGGCGGGTGTGGGAACGGGCCGGCATGGGGTCCTCCGCAGCGCTTCGAGTGCTCCTCGGCCGGCGGTTCCGCGGCCATGACTCGAAGGTACGCAGCGGGCAAGCCCCGGCCCATCCGGACTTCCACCCACTTCACCCTGAGCCCCGCCCCCTAGGGGACGGGGGGTTAACCCCACCCCGTGCTCCCCCGGGGGCGGTCGGTTCAGGGCGAGGCGATCGTGGCGATGACGGCGATCACGATGAAGATGGCGAGGAACGAACCGAAGACGACGAGCATCTTCCGCTGGCCGTTCTGCGGGTTCGGGTCGAGCAGAGGCATACGGCCAGTTTCGCACTCCGGGTGGGGGGAGCCGTGGTCGGGGTGGGTCCTCAGGGGGTCGGTTCGTCCTCCACCGTGCGGTTCCGTCCCGCCAGGATGCCGACCGCCGTCTGGGGGACCAGGAGGAGGGCCATGAGCGTCAGGGGGACGTGCCAGTCGCCGGTGGCCTGGTAGAGGACGCCGATCAGGAGGGGGCCGGGGATGGAGATCAGGTAGCCGACGCTCTGGGCGAACCCGGAGAGCCGGGCCACGCCCGCACCCGTGCGGGCCCGCATGCCGACCATCGTGAGGGCGAGGGGGAAGGCGCAGTTGGCGACACCGAGGAGGACGGCCCAGACCCAGGCGCCGGCGGCGGGGGCGACGTACAGACCGGCGTACCCCGCGAGCCCGCAGACGCCGAGCGCGACCACGATCGGGCCCTGGTGCGGCAGCCGCGTGGCCAGCCGGGGGATCACGAAGGCGAGGGGCACGCCCAGCACCATCGTCACGGCGAGCAGCAGCCCCGCCGTGCCCGCCGGCACCCCGGCGTCCCGGAAGATCTGCGGCATCCAGCCCATCGTGACGTACGCGCCGGTGGCCTGGAGCCCGAAGAAGACGGCGAGGGCCCAGGCGGTACGGCTGCGGGTGATGCGCAACGGCGCAGGGCGGGCGGCGTGCGCCCCGGGCCGGCTCTCGGGGTACGTCCCGGCGCGGGGCTCGGGCTGACCGGGGCGGGTTGCGGGGCGGCCCTCGGCGCGAGCCCCGGCAGAGGCACCGGGCCTCCCCGCCGCAGCCCCTCGGCCCCGGCCCGCCGCTCCCCCGGCCCTCCCGAACAGCGCCCACGGCACCACCGCCACCCCCGCGAGCCCCGCCCACACCGCGAGGCCGAGTTGCCAGCTCCCTCCCAGCGCGCCGGTCAGCGGGACCGTGATCGCCGCCGCCGTGGCCGTGCCGAGGGCCAGGGCCATGGAGTAGAGGCCGGTCATGGGGCCGACGCGGTCGGGGAAGTGGTGTTTGACGATGACCGGCATGAGGACGTTGCCGACGGCTATCCCCATGAGGGCGAGGGCGCTGGCGGCGAGGAAGCCGGGGACGCCGCCGGCGTAGGGACGCAGGAGGAGGCCGGCGGTGAGGGCGACGAGGCCCGCGCAGACGACCCGGGTGGGGCCGAAGCGGTGGGCGAGGCGGGGTGCCATGACGCCGAAGACGGCGAAGCAGAGGGGCGGTACGGAGGTGAGGAGCCCGGCGGCGCCACCGCTGAGGCCGATGCCGTCGCGGACCTCTTCGAGGAGCGCGCCGAGGCTGGTGATCGCGGGCCGGAGGTTGACGGCGGTCAGGACGATCGCGAGGACGAGGACCTGTTTCCTCCACGTGTGCGCCGACGGCACTGGTACCCCCTCCGCCCCCGTTCCCGTCGTCCGTGCCGAAGCCGTCGTCCGTGTCGTCTCGCTCGCCATGCCACCCATCATAGAATCATAGGATGATTGACCGCATGCTTCCCGCGCCCCGTTCGTGCGAAGGTGTCCCATGGCCCTGACCCACCCCCACCGCTCCGCCCTCTCCGAACAGGTCATCGCGGCCCTGCGCCAGCAGATCACCTCCGGCGAGTGGCCCGTCGGCTCACGCATCCCGACCGAACCGGAGCTGGTCGAGCAGCTGGGCGTGGCCCGCAACACCGTCCGCGAGGCGGTCCGCGCCCTCGCGCACAACGGCCTGCTCGACATCCGCCAGGGCTCGGGCACGTACGTCGCGGCGACCAGCGAACTCGCCGGCGTCATGCAGCGCCGCTTCGCCGACGCCGACCCCCGCCACATCGCCGAACTGCGCGCGGCCCTGGAGTCCAGCGCGGCGCGGCTGGCCGCTCAGCGCCGTACGGAGAAGGATCTGCGGCAGTTGGACGGGCTGCTCGCACGGCGGGAGGAGGCGTGGGCGTCCGGGGAGCGGGAGGCGTTCGTGGCGGCGGACGCGACGCTGCATCTGGCGGTGGTGGCGGCGTCCCACAACGACGCGATGACCGCGCTGTACGCCGATCTGGGCGAGGTGCTGCGGGACTTCCTGCGCGACGACGTGGGCCCGGAGCTGGCGCCGGGGTCGTACGTGGAGCACGCGCGGCTGATCGAGGCGATCCGCGCGGGGGACGCGCGGGAGGCGGCGGCCCAGGCCGCGGGGCACGCGTTCGGGTGCAGGTTCGGGACGGTCACCGCCGCTGGTGGCTGACCCAGACCGTGCGGATCTCCTTCCAGCACCGCCCGGTGAGCCGTACGGTCCTCGCCGGGCCCGCGTCGACGGGGGACGTGTCCGTGTCGACGTCCCACCAGCGCGCGCACTCCACGTGCAGACGGACGCGGTCGGTACCGGCGTAGGGGTTGTGGCACCAGACGACGGCCCGGGAGCCCTCCACGCCGGTACGGCACTCGGCGCCGAACGGCTGCGCGGCCGGTTTCCGGTCGGGCACGCGGGGTACGTGGGGCAGCGCTTCGTACGGCAGGCACAGCAGCAGGGCGACGGCGGCTATCGCAGGGGTGACGCTGCGGGACAGGCGCACAAGGGGACCTCCTGGGCGTACTCCTACAGGCGTACTCCCAGCGTGTCCCGCACCCGTGGCCCGGCGCCCGGCCGGAAGGGCCGAACGGGTGAGGGCCCGTACCCGGGAGGCACATCCCGGAAACGGACCCTCAGCGGCAGAGCGTCAGGCACCGATCGCGTGCAGCCCGCCGTCCACGTGGATGATCTCGCCCGTCGTCTTCGGGAACCAGTCGCTGAGCAGCGCGACGATGCCCTTGCCGGCCGGCTCGGGGTCCTTGAGGTCCCACTCCAGCGGGGAGCGGTGGTCCCAGACGGACGCCAGGTCGCTGAAGCCGGGGATGGACTTCGCGGCCATGGAGGCGAGGGGGCCCGCGGAGATGAGGTTGCAGCGGATGTTCTGCTTGCCGAGGTCGCGGGCGACGTAACGGCTGGTGGCCTCCAGCGCGGCCTTCGCCGGGCCCATCCAGTCGTACTGCGGCCAGGCGTACTGCGCGTCGAAGGTGAGGCCGACGACCGAGCCGCCGTTCTGCATCAGCGGCAGGCAGGCCATGGTGAGCGACTTCAGGGAGTACGCCGAGACGTGCATGGCCGTGGCGACGGACTCGAAGGGGGTGTTGAGGAAGTTGCCGCCGAGGGCGTCCTGCGGCGCGAAACCGATCGAGTGGACGACGCCGTCGAGCCCGCCGAGCTCCTCGCCGACGACGTCGGCCAGCCGGCCCATGTGCTCGTCGTTGGTGACGTCCAGCTCGATGACCTTGGTCGGCTTCGGCAGCTTCTTCGCGATGCGCTCGGTGAGCGTGGGACGCGGGAAGGCCGTGAGGATGATCTCGGCGCCCTGCTCCTGGGCGAGCTTCGCGGCGTGGAAGGCGATGGAGGACTCCATCAGGACGCCGGTGATCAGGACGCGCTTGCCGTCGAGGATTCCGCTCATGGTGATCAGTGACCCATTCCCAGTCCGCCGTCAACGGGAATGACGGCTCCAGTGATGTACGAGGCGTCGTCGGAGGCGAGGAACCGCACCGTCGCGGCGATCTCCTCCGGCTGTGCGTACCGGCCGAGCGGCACCTGGGACACGATGGCGGCGCGCTGCTCGTCGGTGAGGACCTTGGTCATGTCGGTGTCGACGAAACCGGGGGCCACGACGTTGAAGGTGATGTTGCGGGAGCCCAGCTCGCGGGCGAGGGAACGGGCGAAGCCGACGAGGCCGGCCTTGGAGGCGGCGTAGTTGGCCTGGCCGGGGCCGCCGAGCAGGCCGACGACGGACGAGATCAGCACGACGCGGCCCTTCTTGGCGCGCAGCATGCCGCGGTTGGCGCGCTTGACGACCCGGAAGGTGCCCGTCAGGTTCGTGTCGATGACCGACGTGAAGTCGTCCTCCGACATGCGCATCAGGAGCTGGTCCTTGGTGACGCCGGCGTTGGCGATCAGGACCTCCACGTTGCCGTGCTGCTCCTCGATCTCCTTGTACGCCTGCTCCACCTGCTCGGGGTCGGTGATGTCGCACTTGACGGCGAGGAAGCCTTCCGGAGGCTCACCCGAGCGGTACGTGATGGCGACCTTGTCGCCGGCGTCGGCGAATGCGCGGGCGATGGCGAGGCCGATGCCCCGGTTGCCTCCGGTGACGAGAACCGAGCGGCTCAACGGATCACCCTTTCGATAGGGGTCTGACACATCCGCCCGGCCATTCGGCTGACCGTTCGACTGGCCATGCGACCGGCAGGCGGCTTCCCCGAAAACCTATCCGCCCACCCCCTTTCAGGGACATTCGGGCACCGACAGCGGGTCATGAACCTGGCTGTGGGGTTCCTACAGTCGGCGCGGGTCGCGGACGGCGGCCAGATTTCGGGGGAACCCGCGGGATGGGACATGATTCACTGCCTGCGACGGTCATCACAGGCGAGCACCCCGAAGGGATTCCACCCGTGCCCCATGAGATCGATCCATCGTTCCTGGCCCTCCCGCTACGGGCCCTCGCGGACGCCGCGCTCGCGCGGGCGCGGGCGTTGGGGGCCGAGCACGCGGACTTCCGGTTCGAGCGGGTGCGCAGTGCGGCGTGGCGGCTGCGGGACGGGCGGCCGGCGGGGTCGTCGGACTCCACGGATCTCGGGTATGCCGTCAGGGTCGTGCACGGTGGGACCTGGGGGTTCGCCTCCGGGGTCGATCTGAGCATGGACGCCGCCGCGAAGGTGGCCTCGCAGGCCGTCGCGATGGCCAAGCTGTCCGCGCAGGTCATCCGGGCCGCCGGGTCCGATGAGCGGGTCGAGCTGGCCGACGAGCCCGTGCACGCCGAGAAGACGTGGGTGTCGGCGTACGAGATCGACCCCTTCTCCGTGCCGGACGAGGAGAAGACCGGGCTGCTCGGGGAGTGGAGCGGGCGGCTGCTCGCGGCGGACGGGGTCGACCATGTGGACGCCTCGCTGCTGACCGTCCACGAGAACAAGTTCTACGCCGACACCGCGGGCACGGTGACGACCCAGCAGCGCGTCCGGCTGCACCCGCAGCTCACCGCCGTCTCCGTGGACGGCTCCACCGGCGAGTTCGACTCGATGCGCACGCTCGCGCCGCCGGCCGGGCGGGGCTGGGAGTACCTCACCGGCACCGGCTGGGACTGGGACACGGAACTCGCCGAGATGCCGGCGCTGCTCGCGGAGAAGATGCGCGCGCCGAGCGTCGAGGCGGGCCTGTACGACCTCGTCGTCGACCCCTCCAACCTGTGGCTGACGATCCACGAGTCCATCGGCCATGCCACGGAACTCGACCGCGCGCTCGGCTACGAGGCCGCGTACGCCGGGACCTCCTTCGCGACCTTCGACCAGCTCGGCAAGCTCAGGTACGGCTCCGAGCTGATGAACGTCACCGGCGACCGCACCGCCGAGCACGGCCTCGCGACCATCGGGTACGACGACGAGGGCGTCGCGGGCCAGTCCTGGGACCTGGTGCGCGGCGGCACGCTCGTCGGGTACCAACTCGACCGGCGGATCGCGAAGTTGACGGGGCTCGGGCGCTCCAACGGGTGCGCGTACGCCGACTCGCCCGGTCATGTCCCCGTCCAGCGCATGGCGAACGTGTCGCTGGCGCCCGACCCGGCCGGCATGTCCACGGAGGACCTCATCGGGGGTGTCGAGCGCGGCATCTACGTCGTCGGCGACCGCTCCTGGTCCATCGACATGCAGCGCTACAACTTCCAGTTCACCGGCCAGCGCTTCTTCCGCATCGAGAACGGCCGCCTCGCCGGCCAGCTGAGGGACGTCGCGTACCAGGCGACGACCACGGACTTCTGGGGTTCGATGACGGCGGTCGGCGGGCCCCAGACGTACGTCCTCGGCGGCGCGTTCAACTGCGGCAAGGCCCAGCCGGGGCAGGTCGCGGCGGTGTCGCACGGCTGCCCGTCCGCGCTCTTCAAGGGTGTCAACATTCTGAACACGACGCAGGAGGCCGGGCGATGAGTGCCGCCGTCAAGAAGCCGCACGAGATCGTCGAGCGGGCGTTGGAGCTGTCGCGGGCGGACGGGTGTGTCGTCGTCGCGAACGAGCAGTCGTCGGCGAACCTGCGCTGGGCGGGCAACGCGCTGACGACGAACGGGGTCACGCGCGGGCGCACGCTGACCGTGATCGCGACCGTGGACGGCAAGGAGGGCACCGCGTCGGGCGTGGTGACCCGGGCCGCCGTCACGAGCGACGAGCTGGAGTCCCTCGTCCGGGCCGCCGAGGACGCCGCGCGCGCGGCGGGGCCCGCCGAGGACGCGCAGCCGCTGGTGTCGGGGACGCCCCTCTCGCCGGAGTTCACCGAGGCGCCCGCCGAGACGTCGTCGGCCGTGTTCGCGGACTTCGCGCCCGCGCTGGGCGAGGCGTTCGCCCGCGCGCGGACGGGCGGGCGCGAGCTGTACGGGTTCGCCAACCACGAGCTGGTCTCGACGTACCTGGGCACCTCGACGGGTCTCAGGCTCCGGCACGACCAGCCCAACGGCACGCTGGAGCTGAACGCCAAGTCCCCCGACCGTACGCGCTCCGCGTGGGCCGGGAGCTCCACGCGGGACTTCAAGGACGTCGACCCGGCCGCGCTGGACGCCGAGCTGGCCGTACGCCTCGGCTGGGCCGAGCGGCGGATCGAGCTGCCCGCCGGGCGGTACGAGACGCTGCTGCCGCCGACCGCCGTCGCCGACCTGCTGATCTACCAGATGTGGTCGCAGTCGGGGCGGGACGCGACCGAGGGGCGGACGGTGTTCTCGAAGCCGGGCGGCGGTACGCGGCTCGGTGAGCGGCTCACCGGACTGCCGCTGACGCTGCGCAGCGACCCGCACGCGCCGGGGCTCGAATCCGCGCCGTTCGTCATCGCGCAGGCGTCGGGCGGTGACACGTCCGTCTTCGACAACGGGCTGCCCGTGCGGGCGACCGAGTGGGTCGGCGACGGCGTGCTGAAGAACCTGGTCACCTCCCGGCACAGTGCCTCGCTGACGGGGCTGCCGGTCGCGCCCGGCGGGGACAACCTCATCCTCGACGGGGGCGGTTCGCAGTCCCTGGAGGAGATGGTCGCGGCGACCGGGCGCGGGCTGCTGCTGACCTGCCTCTGGTACATCCGCGAGGTGGACCCGGCGACGCTGCTGCTCACCGGGCTCACCCGGGACGGCGTGTACCTCGTCGAGGACGGCGAGGTCGTCGGGGAGGTCAACAACTTCCGGTTCAACGAGTCGCCGGTCGACCTGCTGGGGCGGGCCGTCGAGGCGGGGCGTACGGAGAAGACGCTGCCGCGGGAGTGGAGCGACTGGTTCACGCGGGCGGCGATGCCGGCGCTGCGGGTGCCGGATTTCAATATGAGCTCTGTCAGTCAGGGCGTATAACCTCGTAGGCGGTGGCCGGTCGGCCGCTGATGTGATCTTCAAGGAGACAGAGAACGTGACGGACATCGTCGATGACCTGAAGTGGCGTGGGCTCTTCGCCCAGTCCACCGACGAGGACGCCTTGCGCAAGGCGTTCGCGGACGGTCCCGTCACGTTCTATTGCGGCTTCGACCCGACCGCCCCGTCCCTGCACGTCGGACACCTGGTCCAGGTGCTGACCGTACGGCGGCTCCAGCAGGCCGGGCACCGGCCGCTGGCGCTGGTCGGCGGGGCGACGGGCCTGATCGGCGACCCCCGCCCGACCGCCGAACGCACGCTGAACTCGCCCGAGGTGGTGGCCGGCTGGGTGGAGCGGCTGCGCGGGCAGATCGAGCCGTTCCTGTCCTTCGAGGGCGAGAACGCGGCCGTGATGGTCAACAACCTCGACTGGACGGCCGGGCTGTCCGCGATCGAGTTCCTGCGGGACATCGGCAAGCACTTCCGCGTCAACAAGATGCTGACGAAAGACTCGGTCGCGCGGCGCCTGGAGTCCGACCAGGGCATCAGCTACACGGAGTTCAGCTACCAGATCCTCCAGGGCATGGACTTCCTCCAGCTCTACCGCCGGTACGGCTGCACGCTCCAGCAGGGCGGCAGCGACCAGTGGGGCAACCTCACGGCCGGGCTGGACCTGATCCACCGCCTGGAGCCGGGCGTCGAGGCGCACGCGCTGGCCACTCCGCTGATGACGAAGGCGGACGGCACCAAGTTCGGCAAGACCGAGGGCGGGGCCGTGTGGCTCGACCCGGAGATGACGACGCCGTACGCGTTCTACCAGTTCTGGCTGAACGTCGACGACCGGGACATCTCGCGGTACATGCGGATCCTGTCCTTCAAGTCCCGTACGGAGCTTGAGGAACTGGAGCGGCAGACCGAGGAGCGTCCGCAGGCGCGGGCCGCTCAGCGGGCGCTGGCGGAGGAGCTGACGACGCTGGTGCACGGGGCGGACCAGACGGACGCCGTGATCGCCGCGTCCAAGGCGCTGTTCGGGCAGGGTGAGTTGACGGAGCTGGACTCCGCCACGCTCTCCGCGTCGCTCTCCGAGCTGCCGCGCGTGCAGGTCGCCGAGCTGGGGCTCGTGGTGGACCTGTTCGCGGAGGTCGGGCTCGTCGCGAGCAAGTCCGCCGCACGGCGGACCGTCAAGGAGGGCGGCGCCTACGTGAACAACGTGAAGGTCGCCTCCGAGGACGCGGTGCCGGCGAAGGAGGACCTGTTGCACGGGCGGTGGCTGGTGCTGCGGCGCGGCAAGAAGAACCTGGCGGCGGTGGAGTTCACCGGCTGAGCCGACGTACGACAGAAAAGGTGGCCCCGGGATCCCGGGGCCACCTTTTCTCATGTCAGGTGCGCTGTTTGTTCCTGCCCAGCGTCGCCGAGTACGCCATGTCGCCCAGGAACACGATCACCACCGCCGCGATCACCTGGAACACATGGCGGCCCCAGTCGATGCCCCGGGTCGACTCGATGCCGACCGCGCGGGCGAGGGCGTTGCCGACGATCGCGCCGAGGATGCCGAAGATGGTGGTCAGCCAGAGAGGGCTGTGCTGCTTGCCCGGGATGATCGCCTTCGCGAGCAGGCCCAGCACGAACCCCACGATGATCGCCCACAACCAGCCCATGGCTGCCTCCTTGTACGGATCGACGTGAGCAGTGCCCCCAGTGTCGGTCCGGTCGCGGTACGCCGCATGTCGAGGCGGGCGTACACGGCCCGGCGCAGGAGGATCGCCCGGCCGGGAGACGCCCCGGTCTCGAAGGCTGCGCAGGCGCGGCGTAACGTGGAGGGCGCCCGGGGGCGGTTCCGTGCCCGGGGGGAGTCGCAGTCGGGCGGACGGTGGAATGTGATGCGGAAGCAGGGTGCCGAGGGGAACGCCCAGGTGTTCCGGATCACCGGGGCGCGGCAGGGTCTGCAGGACGACGTGAGGCAACGGCAGCGGCGGTACATCATCTCGATGTCCGTGCGGACGGTGTCGGTGGTGCTCGCGGCGCTGTTGTGGAACGTGGAGCGGCATGTCGCGATGGTCGCGCTGGCCCTCGGGATCCTGCTGCCGTACATCGCGGTCGTGATCGCGAACGCGGGGCGGGAGAACGCGCCGGGGCTGCCGTCGACGTTCGTGCCCTCGCCGGGGCGGGCTCAGTTGTCCGCGCCGGGTGTTGCGGAGCGGTCCGCGGAATCTCCGGCGGCGTCCGCGGCGGGTGAGACGGGGCCGGGTGCTACCGGTCGGTAACAGTGAACGCACTGTGCGTCGGTTGTGGACAAGGCTCAAGAAAAGCTCAGATCAATCATGTTGTTCCGGTGCCGTGCGAGCACCTCGCCGTGACATACTTCCTACGCGCTCCGCATCCCCCGTCGGAGCGACGGACCGACGCCGGGCAGCTCCCCCCGTGGCTGCTCGGCGTCGCCTTTTTGTGTACGGGTCTGTGAGACGGCGCTGTGACTGACGAAACCCCCATCTGCTCGGCCAAGGGCTGCCGCACCGCCGCTGTGTGGGTGCTGGCCTGGAACAACCCGAAGCTGCACACGCCGGAGCGGCGCAAGACGTGGCTGGCGTGCGAGGAGCACCGCGAGCATCTGTCGCAGTTCCTCGGGGTGCGGGGTTTCCTCAAGGACGTCGTCGCGTTCGAGGACTGGGAAGCGCCCGGGAGCTGATCAGCCGCCGATCGCCGACATCGGGCGCTGCGGCTGCACGAACGTCGGGTCGTCCAGGCCCGCGCCCGCCTTCTTGCCGTACATCGCGACGCTCCAGAGCTTCGCCAGTTCCTCGTCGGACGCGCCCTCGCGCAGGGCCGTACGCAGGTCGGTCTCCTCGCGGGCGAAGAGGCAGGTGCGGATCTGGCCGTCGGCGGTGAGGCGGGTGCGGTCGCAGGCGGCGCAGAAGGGGCGGGTGACGGAGGCGATGACGCCGACCTTGTGGGGGCCGCCGTCGACCAGCCAGCGTTCCGCCGGGGCAGAGCCGCGTTCGTCCTCGGTCTCGGGGGTGAGGTCGAAGCGGGTGCGCAGGGAGGTGAGGATGTCGCCGGCGGTGACCATGCCGTCGCGGGTCCAACCGTGCTGGGCGTCCAGGGGCATCTGCTCGATGAAGCGCAGTTCGTAGGCGTGGTCGATGGCCCAGGCGAGGAGGTCGGGGGCCTCGTCGGCGTTGAGGCCGGGCATCAGGACGGTGTTGACCTTGACCGGGGTGAGGCCCGCCGCGCGGGCGGCTTCCAGGCCGTCCAGGACGTCCTGGTGGCGGTCCCGGCGGGTGAGGGTCTTGAAGACGTCGGGGCGGAGGGTGTCCAGCGAGACGTTGACCCGGTCGAGGCCGGCCTTCTTGAGTGCCTCGGCGGTGCGGCGCAGCCCTATGCCGTTGGTCGTGAGGGACATGCGCGGGCGGGGGGCGAGGGCGGCGACGCGCTCGACGATGCCGACCAGGCCGGGGCGCAGGAGGGGTTCGCCGCCGGTGAAGCGGACCTCCTCGACGCCCAGGAGGCGGACGGCGATGTCGACGAGGCGGACGATCTCGTCGTCCGTGAGGAGGTCGGGCTTGGCCAGCCATTGCAGGCCCTCTTCGGGCATGCAGTACGAGCAGCGCAGGTTGCAGCGGTCGGTCAGCGAGACCCTGAGGTCGGTGGCCACTCTGCCGTAGGTGTCGATGAGCACGCGCGCCCCCTCCCCTTCGTACGGTCGCTGTCGCGGAATCGCCTTTCCGTTACCTGCGAGCCTACGTGACACCACTGACAACGATCCAATGCCCCAGCGGTCCTAGGACCACCGGACGTGCGAAGGGCCGCGCCGCCGGAGGGGGTGCGGCACGGCCCTTCGGGTCACGGGCCGGGCGTCAGTGCGCGCCGGTGCCCGTGAGGGAGCGGACCTCCAGCTCGGCGTACTTCTTCTTGTCGGGCTCCTCCTTCGAGAGGTAGGTGCCGACGATGCCGAGGAGGAAGCCGACGGGGATCGAGATGATGCCGGGGTTCTCCAGCGGGAACCAGTGGAAGTCGACGTCCGGGAACATCGACGTCGGCTTGCCGGAGACGACCGGCGAGAACAGCACCAGGCCGACGGCGCTGACGAGGCCGCCGTAGATCGACCAGAGGGCGCCCCCGGTCGTGAAGCGCTTCCAGAAGAGGCTGTAGAGGATGGTCGGCAGGTTCGCGGAGGCGGCGACCGCGAAGGCGAGGGCGACGAGGCCGGCGACGTTCAGGTCGCGGGCGAGGGCGCCCAGCAGGATCGATACCGCGCCGATGCCGACGGTGGCCCAGCGGGCGGCGCGGATCTCCTCCTTCTCGCTGGCCTTGCCCTTCTTGATGACGTTGGCGTAGATGTCGTGCGCGAAGGACGACGAGGACGCCAGCGTGAGGCCCGCGACCACCGCGAGGATCGTCGCGAAGGCGACGGCGGAGATCGAGGCGAGCAGGATGGCGCCCCAGTTGGAGTCGACGCCGCCGAGATGGAGGGCGAGCAGTGGCGCGGCCGTGTTGCCCGCCTTGTTGGACGCGGTGATCTCGGCGTTGCTGATCAGGGCCGCGGCGCCGAAGCCGAGGGCGAGGGTCATCAGGTAGAAGGCGCCGATGAGGCCGATGGCCCACAGGACGGACTTCCGGGCGGCCTGCGCGGTGGGGACGGTGTAGAAGCGGATCAGGATGTGCGGCAGGCCGGCGGTGCCGAGGACCAGCGCGATACCCAGCGAGATGAAGTCCAGCTTCGTGGTGCCGGTGAGGCCGTACTTGAGGCCGGGCTCCAGGAACGCGGCGCCCTTGCCGCTGTTGTCGGCCGCGCTGCCGAGCAGGTCGGAGATGTTGAAGTTGAACTTGAGCATCACCAGGAAGGTCAGCAGCAGGGCGCCCGCCATGAGCAGGACGGCCTTGACCATCTGGACCCAGGTGGTGCCCTTCATGCCACCGATGGTGACGTAGACGATCATCAGGACGCCGACCAGCGCGACGATGGCGATCTTCCCGGCGTCGCTGGTGATGCCGAGGAGCAGCGAGACGAGGACGCCGGCGCCGGCCATCTGCGCGAGCAGGTAGAAGATCGACACGACGATGGTGGAGGTACCGGCGGCCGTGCGGACCGGGCGCTGGCGCATCCGGTAGGCGAGGACGTCGCCCATGGTGTAGCGGCCGGAGTTGCGCAGGGGTTCGGCGACCAGGAGGAGGGCGACGAGCCAGGCGACCAGGAAGCCGATGGAGTAGAGGAAGCCGTCGTATCCGAAGAGGGCGATCGCGCCCGCGATACCGAGGAAGGAGGCGGCGGACATGTAGTCGCCGGCGACGGCCAGGCCGTTCTGGAAGCCGGTGAACTGGCGGCCGCCCGCGTAGAAGTCGGCGGCGTCCTTGGTCTGCCGGCCCGCCCAGACGGTGATGACGAGGGTGGCGGCGACGAACACCGAGAACAGGCTGATGATCAGCGTGCGGTGCTCGCTCGCCGCGCCACCGGCCGCAAGAGTGGTCAGGGCGCTCATTCGGCGTTCTCCATACGGGTCTTGATGGCCTCGGCCTTGGGGTCGAACTTGGCGGCGGCGGTGCGCGCGTACCACCAGGCGATGAGGAACGTGGTCAGGAACTGGGCGAGGCCGAGGACGAGGGCGACGTTGATGTTGCCGACGACCGTGGTGCCCATGAAATCGCCCGCGTAGTTGGAGAGCAGGACGTACAGCAGGTACCAGGCGATGAAGCCGACCGTCAGCGGGAAGGCGAACGAGCGGTAGGAGCGGCGCAGTTCACCGAATTCCGCGCTCTCCTGGACCGCTTCGAACTCCTCGGCCGAGGGGCGCTGGGCTGGGATCTTCGAAGGGGGCGGTGTCTCGGTGGCCACGGAGTCTCCTCGCGTTGCGAAGGTCGGATCTAACGGACGTACAGGCATATATGTACAGGCATACGACGGAAGCTCGATCGGTATCGGACGTCCTCGGGCTTCCTGCCCAAGGTCACGGCGCCGCGTTGAGGCCGGTTCAACTCGTTCGGGTTGTTTCGAAAGTTGACGTTCGGGGGAATCGGCGGCCTCCGCGAGGTCTCCGGCAGACATTGCCGCGCACCGGCCGGGCCGATAGTTTCGGAGCGTACCGCTGGTCATGTACCTGCCCGGTCGCGAACCTCGCGCCCGGTGCTTCGCCATACCCGGATGATGTGGAGACCCCATGGCTCATCTGCCTTCCAGACGCCGTCTCGCCCTCGCGGCCCCGCTCGTGCTGTCGCTCACCGCCTCCCTCGGCTTCCTGCCGACGGCGGCGACCGCGGCGCCCGTCGCACCGGCCGGCTCCTCGGTCGCCGTCGAGGCCGGGACGCTGACGTACGTCGTCAACACGAAGGTGGACCGCCGCACGATCGCGTCGGTGAAGAAGGCGGTCACGGCGGCGGGAGGGACCGTCGTGATCGCGTACGACAGGATCGGCGTGATCGTCGCGCACTCCGCGAACCCGGCGTTCGCCGCCCAGATACGCACGGCGCGCGGCGTGCAGTCCGCGGGCGCGACCCGTACGGCGCCGCTCACCCCCGCCGGTACGACCGACGAGGGCGCGGTCCAGAAGCTGACGCGGGCGCAGGCCGCTCAGCTCGCCGCGGACGCGACCGCCGGTCAGGAGCCGATGGAGGCCGACCAGTGGGACCTGCGCGCCATCGGCGCGGACAAGGCCGCCGCGATCAACCCCGGCAGCAAGAAGGTCACCGTCGCCGTCATCGACACGGGCGTCGACGACACCCACCCCGACCTCGCCCCCAACTTCTCCGCCTCGCAGTCCGCGAGCTGCGTCGGCGGGGTCGCCGACACCACGCCGGGCGCCTGGCGGCCCGCCGACCCGGCCCACTTCCACGGCACCCACGTCGCCGGTGAGATCGCCGCCGCCCGCAACGGCATCGGCGTCGCCGGGGTCGCGCCGGGCGTCAAGGTCTCCGGGATCCGCGTCTCGCAGGGCCCGGGCCAGTTCTTCTACCCCGAGGCGGTCGTCTGCGCGTTCGTCTTCGCCGCCGACCACGGCGTGGAGATCACGAACAACAGCTACTACGTCGACCCGTACCTCTACAACTGCCTCGACGACCCCGACCAGAAGGCCGTCGTCGACGCGGTGAACCGGGCCCAGTCGTACGCCCAGCGCAAGGGCACCCTGAGCATCGCCTCCGCCGGGAACTCCAACCACGACCTCGACTCGGACGCCATCGTCGACACCACCAGCCCGAACGACACGACGCCGGTGTCCCGCACGATCGACCCGCACAAGTGCCTCGACGTCCCGGCGCAGCTCCCGGGCCTGGTCACGGTCAGCGCGACCGGCGTCAAGGGCACCAAGTCGTACTACTCGACGTACGGCTACGGCCAGGTCGACGTCGCGGCCCCCGGCGGCGACCGCTACCAGATCCCGGACACCCCGTCCCAGAACGGCCGCATCCTCTCGACGCTGCCCGGCAACACCTACGGCTACCTCCAGGGCACCTCGATGGCCGCCCCGCACGCCGCCGGTGTCGCCGCGCTCCTCAAGTCGACCCACCCGTGGGCGAGCCCGGCGCAGCTCACGGCCCTGCTGAAGATCCAGGCCGACAAGCAGGCGTGCCCGACCGAGCCGTACGACGGCAACGGTGACGGGGTCGTCGACGCGACCTGCGTCGGCGGGAAGTACTACAACGGCTTCTACGGCGCCGGCGTCGTCAGCGCGCTGAAGGCCGTCAAGAAGTAGTTCCGGTACGCCTCGGAGGGTGACGGCCCTCCGAGGCTCACCCGTTCGTGACCAGCACCTTCAGCGCGGTCCGTTCGTCCATCGCCTGGTAGCCGCCCGGGACGCCCTCGATGCCGACGGTCAGATCGAAGACCGGGGACGGGTCGAGGCGACCGTCCAGGACATCGGGGAGCAGGTCGGGGATGTACGCGCGCACGGGCGCGACGCCGCCGCGCAGGGCGATGTTGCGGGCGAACATCGTGGAGAGGTCGACGCCGGTGGCGCTGCCGTGCGGGACGCCGACGTAGCCGACCGCGCCGCCGTCGCGCGTGATGTCCAGAGCGGTGCGCATGGATTGTTCGGTTCCGACCGCTTCGACGACCGCGTGCGCGCCCTGCCCGCGCGTGAGGGCGCGTACGGCCTCCACAGCGGCCTCGCCGCGCTCGGCGACGACGTCCGTGGCGCCGAAGCGGCGGGCGATGTCGGTGCGGTCCCCGTGGCGCCCGAGGGCGATGATCTGCTCGGCTCCGAGGCGCTTGGCGGCCAGCACAGCGCACAGGCCGACCGCGCCGTCCCCGACGACGGCGACCGTCGCCCCGGGGCGGACGCCCGCGCCGAGCGCCGCGTGGTGGCCGGTGCCCATGACGTCGGAGAGGCTCAGGAGCGCGGCGAGCAGCCGGTCGTCCGAGGCCGCCTCTTGGGGGAGTTTGACCAGCGTCCCGTCGGCGTAGGGCACGCGCGCGGCCTCCCCCTGGCCGCCGTCATGGCCGACGGCGCCCCAGAAACCGCCGTGCTCGCAGGACGTCGTCAGCCCCTCGCGGCAGTAGTCGCACACCCCGTCGGACCACACGAACGGCACGACGACGAGATCCCCCACGCGCACGCCGGTCACCTCCGCGCCGACCGCCTCGACGGTCCCGAGGAACTCGTGCCCGATCCGCTGCCCCGGCTTACGCGCCGTCTCACCCCGGTACGCCCACAGGTCGCTGCCGCACACGCACGCGCGCAGGATGCGTACGACCGCGTCCGTGGGCCGCTGGATCACGGGCTCGGGGACGTCCTCCACGCGGACGTCGTAGGGGCCTCGGAAGATGGTCGCGCGCATGGGGAGGGGTCTTTCTCTGTTCCGGTTCGTGCCTTTTCACCGTACGCCGGGATGGGTAGAAGGCGCGCATCGGGGCAGGTCGGGGCCATTGTCAGTGGCGGCCTCTACGCTTCGGAGGCAGGCGGGAGGGGGCTGCTGGATGCAGGGGATCGAGAGCGTGGTGGCACGGCTGGCGGTGACGGTCGTGAAGGCGCTGCTCACGCCCAGACCGGGGGCGGGGCTGGTGGCGAAGCCGGTGCGCCCGCTGCCGAAGCCGGCGAGCCCCGAGCGGCTCGCGCGGGTGCTGGGCGGGCGGATCGAGGACGCGTACGGGGGCCTGCCCGAGCACGAGCGGCTGGCCGCCGTCGCCGCCGTGCAGGACACGTTCGCGGGCGCCGGCGAGCTGACGGCCGACCGGTTGTTCGCCGTGGACCTCGAACCCGCGCGCCTGGCCGCCGAGTTGCGCCGACCCGTGGCCGACCTCTCCACGCGGGCGCGTGACCTGTACGGCGAGCTGCTGGACCTGTGCTGCGTCCACCTCGTCGAGCAGCTCACCGCCCAGCCGTCGTTCGTCGCGCGGGCGGCGGTCGAACAGACGCGGCGCAGCGGGGAGTTGCTGCGGGAGCGGGCCGAGCCGCCCGTCGACGCCTTCGAGGGGCGGTACACGCGGTACGTCGCCGAGGCGCACGCGCGCGTGGAGCTGTTCGGGGTGACCCTCGGGGGGCGGCATCGGGCGGAGTGGCCGCTCGACACGGCGTACCTGAGCCTGTCGGTGAGCGGGGAGCGGCGGTACGAGCCGCTGCGCGAGAGCGCGCCGACGACCGTGCGGGTCGAGCACGCGCTCGCGGGCGGGGAGCGGCTGCTGCTGCGCGGGCCCGCCGGGTCCGGGAAGTCGACGCTGTTGCAGTGGGTCGCCTTCAACGCCGCCCGGCAGAGTTTCGGGGGTGAACTGGGCGACTGGAACCGGCTCGTGCCGTTCGTCCTGCGGCTGCGGTCGTTCCACTCCCCCGAGGCGCTGCCCCTGCCGGCGGACTTCCTGAGCGCGTCCGGAGTGCCGCTCAGCGCGCCCGAGGGGTGGGTCGAAGGGCTGCTGGAGAGCGGGCGGGCGCTGGTCCTGGTCGACGGGGTCGACGAGGTGCCCGCGCGGCTGCGGGACCATACCGAACGCTGGCTCCGCTCCCTGCTGACCGCGTTCCCCCACGCGCGGTACCTCGTCACGACCCGGCCCTCCGCCGTGCCCGAGGACTGGCTCGCGCCGCAGGGGTTCACCGCGCACACGCTGGTGCCGATGGACCGGGACGACATCCGCTCCTTCGTGCGGCACTGGCACGACGCGGCGCGGGAGGAGCGTCCCGGGGACGCGGCGCAGCTCGACCGGTACGAGGCCGGGCTCGGGGAGGCGGTGGGCACTCGCCGGGATCTGGGGCGGCTGGCGACCAACCCCCTGATGTGCGCGCTGCTGTGTGCCCTCAACCGGGACCGGCGCATGCAACTCCCCCGCGCACGCAAGGAGTTGTACGACGCCGCGCTCGACATGCTGCTCGTGCGGCGGGACTCCGAGCGGGAGATCGGGGCCGTGGAAGGGGTCTCACTGTCCCGGGAGGAACAGACCGTCCTCCTCCAGCGGCTGGCGTACTGGATGATCCGCAACGGGCAGGTGGAGATCGCCCGGGAGGAGGCGGTGGGGCTGCTCGGGGAGTGGCTGGAGGCGATGCCGCAGGTGCGGGCGCAGGGGGACGCGGAGCAGGTGTTCGCGCATCTGCTGATCCGGACGGGGCTGCTGCGCGAGCCGATGCCGGGGTACGTGGACTTCGTCCATCGGACGTTCCAGGACTACTTGGGGGCCAAGGCGGCGGTCGAGGCGCGGGACTTCGGGCTGTTGGTGAAGAACGCGCATGACGACCAGTGGGGCGACGTGGTGTGCATGGCGGTGGGGCATGCGCGCGTGGACGAACGGGCTTTGATTCTGCGGAAGTTGCTGCGGGATGCCAACAGAGTGCGGCTGCACCGGGACCGGCTGGTGCTGCTGGCGGCGGCGAGTCTCGATCACGCGCCGGAGCTGGACCCCGAGGTGCGGCGGGAAGTGGAGGCGCGGACGGGCGTGTTGATGCCGCCACGCTCGGACGAGCAGTCGGACGCCCTGGCCGAAGTGGGCCACCTGGCCCTGGAGTTGCTGCCGGGCCCCGAAGGGTTGACCGCGAAGGAAGCGGCGTCCGTGGTGCGGACGGCTCAACTGGTCGGCGGGGACACGGCGTTGGGGGTGATCACCCGGTTCCGGAAGGACGAGCGCCTCGCCGTGCGGACCGCGCTCGGGTATGCCTGGCAGGCGTTCGACGCCGTCCGGTACTTCGAGGCGGTTCTCGAAGGGACCGTCACCCCCGCCGAGATCCTGAACGTGCGCCGGGCCGAGGAGGTGCCGTTGCTCTCCCGCCTGCCTCAGCTCACCGGGCTGAACCTGATCGGCGACCACGGCATCCCCGAAGTGGCCGCGCGCCTCCCCGCACTGGAGTTCCTCGGCATGTTCCGCAACAGCGGGGTCGGCGGCTTCTCCCCCCTCAGGGAATTCCCGCGCCTGCGCCGGCTCTCCGTGAACCACTGCACGCGCGTCGCCGGTCTCAACTCCCTCGCCGGCTCCCCGCTGACCCACGTCTACCTCTACACCCCCGTCCTCCCGTTCTCCCTGGCCCCCTTGGCGGACCTCCCCGAACTCCAGCACCTGGCCTTCGACTTCCGGGCGCCCCAGACCCGCCTGGACCAGCTGTCCTTCGCACCCCGGCTCACCGGTCTCGGCCTCTTCGAGGAGGCGAGCGGCACCGACCTCGCCGGGATCGAGGCCATGACGCGTCTCGAATGGCTCACCCTCACCGGTGAGCGCCAGTGGCTCGACTTCCTGGCGCGCGGGGTGTGCTCGCCGCTGAGGTCGGTGCAGCTCATGGGCGTACCCCTCGTCGACTGCGCCGATCTGACGCCGCACCAGGACCTGACCAAGATCTACCTCTCCGGCGTCAAACAGGTCGCCGGCCTCGCGGCCCTCGCCGAACTGCCCCGCCTCAAGCTCATCGAGTTCTCCGGCTGCCACCACCTCGACCTCACCCCCCTGGCGCCCCTCGCCCACCTGGACATCCGCCTCTACCGCTGCAAGCAGCCCCTCGGCACCGGCCTCATCCCCCCGGCCCGCCTGGCCGTCGACTGAGAAAAACCAGTGGCCCCACCCCTCCCCTCCCTCCTACCGTCATCCCCACGGGGGCGGCTCCCCGGTGTGCTTCCTTCTTCATCGCCTGAAAAGCTCATAGCGCACCCCCTCTCCGCCCCCGCCTCTCACCTCACCTTCCGGGGGACCCCTCTTGCCCGAACTCGCCTCCGTTCTGCTGCGTCGTCTCCGTACCGTCTACGTCGACCAGCCGGGCCCGCGCCCGGGGGATCCGTCGACGGCGGACGGCATGACAGCTCTGGAAGCCGAGTTGCTGGACCGGGGGTTCGCGCCGAGCAGGCAGCTGAGGGATGCCCTCGCCTGGCTGGGTCCGGCCGGACTCGCGGGCGCGGGGCGGGAGTTGATCGGGTACATCGACGAGGAACTCGGCGCGGACCGTACGCACATGCCGCTGTTCCGGAACTTCCCGGTGTCCGTCCCGGAGGACACCGGGCGGCTGTGGGTGGACCGGGTCTTCACGCTGCTGCTCCAGTGGCCGCAGCAGCCGTGCGTCCTGTGCGCAACGGTGGCGAGCGTGCACCCGGTGTCCCCGTGCGCGCACCTGGTGTGCCGGGAGTGCTGGGACGGCGCCGACTACGCGGGCTGCCCGATCTGCCACCGCAGGATCGACGCGGCGGACCCGTTCCTGAAGCCGGTCCCCCGGGGAACCCGGCGTGACGACACAAGCGTGGGCCCGCTCAAGCTGCTCGCGCTGGGCACGGACGCGCGGGCGGACGCCGTCACGGCGCTGCGCACGCTCCTGGCCCGCCGTACGCCGCTGCCGCCCCGGGACCGGGAGGATCTCGGCGTACTGCTGGGGAGCGCTCCACGGGGCGTGGAGTGGTTCCCGGACGACGTGCCGGTCCGGGAGACCAAGGCGCTCGTGCTGGGCCGTCTGCTGGCCGTACAGAGCCGCCGTGAGGACGTTCTGCCGCTGCTGGACGCGCATCTGACGACCGCTACGGACGTGCTGCGGCTGCTGTGCGTGTGGTCCGGCGGGGAGGCGGACCTGCTGGAGCCGCCGAGGATGCGCTCGCTCCCGCGCGGGATCCGCCGGCACCTGCTCACCGTCCTGGAACGGTCCCCCCGCCTGGTGGAGGACGTGCTCCGGCACCCGACCGCCTGGAAGCGCGCCGCCGAGACGCTGCACCCCTTCGAGCACCACACCCGGCATCCCCGGACGACCCTCGCCTTCGCGGTCCTGCGGGGCACGCCGATGACGGGGGAACTCGGCGCGGAGATCCTGCGCACGGCGGCCGCCCACCCCGACGAGGTCCGCGTCGACGGCGCGCGCGTGCGAGCGGCGACCTGGCACGCGCGCGTGGAGGAGGCGCTGGCCGGCAGGCACACCCGCGCGGCCCTGGACCTGCTCGCCGAGCGCCCCGGCGAGCTGCTGCGCCGCCTGGACCACGTCCTGCGCCTGGACGGCCTCCAGGAACTGCCGGACGACTTCGCGGACGTGCTGCGCTCCGCTCTCCCGCAGGCGGGCCCCGCGCCCCTGCTGGCGGCGCTGGGGCGGCTGCGCGCCCGGCATCTCCCGGCCGAGCGCCGGGTGTTCTTCCCGCGCGGGCAGGTCACGCACGCGTACACGGTCGACGACACGCGCGCGCCGCTCGCCGAGGCGGTGACCGGCGCGGTGTGCGCGCTGCTGGAGGCGGAGGCGGTCCGGCGGCTCGGGTCGGCCCCGCGCGTGGAGCTGGCGGTGGTGGACTCGGCGCTGGCGGGGCTCGCCGTACCGGCGACGGAGCGGGCGGACGCGAAGGCGCTGGTGTCGGTGCCGCGCGGGAGCACGCAGCCGCTGCCGCGCGGCGAGGTGCTGCGGCTGTTCCTGCACTGGACGGAGCCCGCGCGCACGCGCGTGGACCTCGATCTGTCGGTCGCGCTGTTCGACGAGGAGTGGCGGCAGATCGGCCTGTGCGACTACACGAACCTGGTCCACGGCGACCGCTGGGCGGTGCACTCGGGCGATCTGACGTCGGCTCCGGCGCCGGAGGGGGCGACGGAGTACGTCGACCTGGACCTGGCCGCGCTGAGGGCGCACGGCGTGCGGTACGCGCTCCCGGTGGTGTTCAGCTTCAACAACATCCCCTTCGAACACCTCCTGGACGCGTTCGCCGGGTTCATGACCCTGCCGTCGGGGTCCGGCGCGGCGTACGACCCCCGGACCGTGCGCCAGCGGTACGACCTGGCCGGGGACTCGCGGATCCACGTCCCGATGCTGGTGGACCTTCAGGAGCGGACGTTCCTGTGGGTCGATCTGCACCTGTCGGGCTCCGAGGGGCTGCACAGTGCGGGCCGGCACTCGACGGCTCTCGCGCGGGCGGGCCGGGATCTGCACCAGTACTTCGCGTCGGGGCGCTCCACGCTGTGGGACCTGACGGTGTGGCACGCGGGTGCGCGGGCGCGGGAGGTGACGGTGATCCGGCGTGCGCCGGTGCCGGGGGCGCTCGACGAGCTGTGGCACTACCGGCGCGGTGACGGGGAGTCGGCCGCGTCGTTCGCCGCGCGCGTGCGCGTGCTGGACGTGCCCGACCGTCAGGAGCCGGTCGGGGACGCGGACGCGGCTGCGGCCGAACTCGCGGCGAAGAAGCGGGTGTTGCTGGGTCTGGTGCACGGCGGGGTGGCTCCGGAGGGGGCGAGCGGGGAGGTGTACCGGCTGCTGCCGGGGCCGGTCGACGGGGCGGGGCTGACGCCGCTGGCGGCGGGGGATCTGGTGGCCGCGCTGGGGTGAGGGGGCGGGGCTGTCGGTGCCGCCCCGTATCCTCAGGGACCATGCTCGAAGACCGTACGATCACCACCCCGTCGCCCACAGGCTGGCCCGACGCATACCCCGAGGGGTACGCCGTGGTCGACGTGGAGACCACCGGGCTCGCGAGGGACGACCGGATAGTGTCGGCGGCGGTCTACCGGCTGGACGCGCGCGGGGAGGTCGAGGACCACTGGTACACGCTGGTGAACCCGGAGCGGGATCCGGGGCCGGTGTGGATCCACGGGCTGACGAGTGACGTGCTCGAAGGGGCGCCGCTGTTCGCGGAGGTCGCCGAGGAGTTCTCGCGGCGCCTGGAGGGGCGCGTACTGGTCGCGCACAACGCGGTGTTCGACTGGCAGATGATCGCCCGCGAGTACGCGCGCGCGCAGCGGCAGGCGCCGGTGAAGCAGCGGCTGTGCACGATCGTGCTGAGCAAGGAGCTGGGTCTCCCGCTGCCGAACCACAAGCTGGAGACGCTGGCCGCGCACTTCGGCGTCGTCCAGCAGCGCGCGCACCACGCGCTGGACGACGCGCGTGTGCTGGCGGAGGCGTTCCGGCCGAGCCTGCGGGCCGCCGCCGCGCGCGGGGTGCGGCTGCCGCTGCACGAGTGCCGGCCGCTGACGGAGTGGCAGGACCGGCCCTCGACGCCGTGGATCGGCCGGCAGGGCGGCGGCTACCGGCAGCCGACGACGTGGCGGCCGGCCCGTAAGCGGCCCGCCTGCCCGTACCCGAACCCCGGCCGGTTCGAGGACGGCAAGCCGCTCAAGCAGGGCATGCGTGTCGCGTTCTCCGGCGACACGTCGACCGAGCGGGACCTCCTGGAGGACCGCGCGGTGGAGGCCGGTCTGCACGTCTCCACGAGCATCTCCCGCCTCACCAGCCTGCTGGTGACCAACGACCCCGACTCGGGCACGTCGAAGGTCCTCAAGGCCCGCCAGTTCGGTACGCCGGTCGTCGACGAGGCCGCCTTCGGCCAGCTCCTGCGGGACGTGGAGGCGGCCGACGCAGGCGAGTAGGACCCGCGTCCGACCCTGCCGGGACCCGCGCGCGGAGCGGGTTGTACGGTCGTGGGGTGTACCGCTTCCTGTTGTCCCGGCAGTGGGTGATCCTCACGCTGGTCGCCCTCGTCCTCATCCCTACGATGATCCGGCTGGGCATCTGGCAGATGCACCGGTACGAGACGCGGCACGCCCGCAACGAGCTGGTGGCGAGCGCGCTGCACGCGGCCCCGGTGCCGGTGGAGAAGCTGACGTCGCCGGGGCACGAGGTCACCCGTTCGGAGCGGTACCACTCGGTGACGGCGGTCGGCCGTTTCGACACCGCGCGTGAGGTCGTCGTCCGGCGCAGGGTGAACGCGGACGACGAGGTCGGCTTCCACGTGCTGACGCCGCTGGTGCTGGCGGACGGCAAGGTCGTGCTGGTGAACCGGGGCTGGATCCCCGCCGACGGGCCGAGCCAGACGGCGTTCCCGAAGATCCCGGCGCCCCCCGCGGGCCAGGTCACCGTCACGGGCCGGCTGATGCCGGACGAGACGACCGAGGCGAGCGGCATCAAGAACCTCAAGGGCCTGCCCGACCGGCAGATCATGCTGATCAGCAGCGAGCAGCAGGCGACCCGCCTGAACGCGCAGGTCCTCGGCGGCTACCTGGTCCTGACGGCCCCGGAGCCCCAGGGCGACACCCCCGAGCCGATCGGCAAGCCGGGTGACGAGAACGCGGCCCTGAACTACGCGTACGCCATCCAGTGGTGGCTGTTCGCCGCGGCCGTCCCCTTCGGCTGGTTCGTCCTGGTCCGGCGTGAGGTGCGCGACCGCGCGGAGAAGGCGCAGCGGGCGGAGGCGGACGAGCCGGAGAAGGCGGAGCCCACGGCCGTGTAGCCCGCGCGGGCGTGCGCCTGATTGCCGTGGCCCTCTCCGGGAAACCGGATCTCCATGCGTATCGAGGACTACGCCGTCGTCGGCGACGAACAGACCGCCGCGCTGGTCGGCCGGGACGGGTCTGTCGACTGGCTCTGCCTGCCCCGCTTCGACTCGGCCGCCTGCTTCGCGCGCCTGCTGGGCGACGAGGAGAACGGCCACTGGAGGATCGCGCCCAAGGGGGTGAGCGGTCCGTGCACCCGGCGGTCGTACCGGGGCGACACGCTCGTCCTGGACACCGAGTGGGAGACCGGGGACGGCGCCGTCCGGGTCACCGACCTGATGCCGCAGCGGGACAAGGCGCCCGACCTGGTGCGGATCGTGGAGGGGCTGCGCGGCCGGGTCACCGTACGCAGCACGCTGCGGCTGCGGTTCGACTACGGGTCGATCGTGCCGTGGATGCGCCGCTCGGACGGGCACCGGGTGGCCGTCGCGGGGCCCGACTCGGCGTGGCTGCGCAGCGAGCCGCCGGTGCGGACGTGGGGCGAGGACTTCGGTACGCACGCGGAGTTCGAGGTCGCCGAGGGCGAGCGGGTCGCGTTCGTGCTGACCTGGCACCCCTCGCACGAACCGCATCCGCCCCGTGTGGACCCCTACGCGGCCCTGGAGGCGTCGTTGGAGGACTGGGGCGCCTGGTCGGCCCGCTGCCGCTACAAGGGGCCGTACGAGGCCGCTGTGCGGCGTTCCCTGATCACGCTGAAGGCGCTGACGTACGCGCCGACGGGCGGCATCGTCGCCGCCCCCACCACCTCCCTGCCGGAGGAGCCGGGCGGCGTGCGCAACTGGGACTACCGGCACTGCTGGCTGCGCGACTCGACGCTCACCCTGGGCGCCCTGCTGTCGGCCGGCTACCACGAGGAGGCGGCCTCCTGGCACCGCTGGCTCCTGCGCGCGGTCGCGGGCGACCCGGCCGACCTCCAGATCATGTACGGCGTCGCGGGCGAACGCCGTCTGCCGGAACTGGATCTGCCGTGGCTGTCCGGCTACGAGAACTCCCGCCCCGTACGCGTCGGCAACGGCGCCGTCGACCAGCTCCAGCTCGACGTGTACGGCGAGGTCATGGACTCCCTCGCGCTCGCGCGGGACTCGGGGCTGCCCGCGCGCCCGCACGTGTGGGCGCTCCAGCACGCGCTGATGGAGTGGCTGCGCGACAACTGGCGCCAGCCCGACGAGGGGCTGTGGGAAGTGCGGGGCGGGCGGCGCCAGTTCACGCACTCCAAGGTGATGGTGTGGGTGGCCGCCGACCGCGCCGTACGCGCGCTGGAGACGTACCCGAAGCTGCGCGGCGACCTCGACGGCTGGCGCGAGCTGCGCGACACCGTGCACGCGGAGGTGTGCGAGCGCGGGTACGACGCCGAGCGGAACACGTTCACGCAGTCCTACGGGTCGGCCGACCTCGACGCCTCGCTCCTGCTGATCCCCCGCGTCGGGTTCCTGCCCGGCGACGACCCGCGCGTGGTCGGCACGGTCGACGCGGTCCGCGCGGAACTCGGCCACGACGGGCTGGTGCGCCGCTACAGCACCGACGGCACGACCGTCGACGGCCTGCCCGGCTCCGAGGGGACGTTCCTCGTCTGCTCGTTCTGGCTGGTCGACGCGCTGCATCTGACCGGCCGCCACAAGGAGGCGCTGGCCCTGTTCGAACGGCTCGCCGGGCTCGTCAACGACGTCGGGCTGCTCGCCGAGGAGTACGACCCCGTCGCCGGGCGCCAGCTCGGCAACTTCCCGCAGGCGTTCAGCCACATCGGGCTCGTCAACTCCGCCCTCGCCCTGTTCGGCGGCGGGGAGGCAGGATAGGGGCCATGGATCTTGGACTGAAGGACCGGGTGTACGTCGTCACCGGGGCCACGCGCGGACTCGGCAACGCGGTCGCGCGCGAGCTGCTCGCGGACGGGGCGAAGGTGGTCGTCTCCGGGCGGGACACGGAGCGGGTCGCCGAGGCGGTGCGCGAGCTGGGCCGGGGCGCGGTCGGGGTCGCCGTCGACAACGCGGACCCGGACGCGCCCGCCCGGCTCGTCGCCCGCGCGCGCGAGGAGTTCGGGCGGTTCGACGGGGTCCTCGTCAGCGTGGGCGGGCCGCCGCCCGGGTTCGTCGCGGACAACACGGACGAGCAGTGGGAGGCCGCGTTCCGGTCCGTCTTCCTCGGCGCGGTCCGGCTCGCGCGTACGGCTGCCGCCGAGCTGGACGAGGGCGGTGTCATCGGGTTCGTGCTGTCCGGGTCCGTGCACGAGCCGATCCCGGGGCTGACGATCTCCAACGGGCTGCGGCCCGGGCTCGCCGGGTTCGCGAAGTCCCTCGCGGACGAGCTGGGGCCGCGGGGCATCCGGGTCGTCGGGCTGCTGCCGGCGCGGATCGACACGGACCGCGTGCGCGAGCTGGACGGGTTGTCGGCGGATCCGGAGGCGACCAGGGCTGAGCACGAGGCGCGGATCCCGTTGCGGCGGTACGGGCGGCCGGAGGAGTTCGGGCGGACAGGAGCGTTTCTGCTGTCGCCGGCCGCTTCTTATCTGACCGGGATCATGGTTCCGGTCGATGGCGGGATGCGTCACGGGTTCTGACCCCTCAGCTGACCCTCTCCGCCTTGTGCTTCATCGCCCTCATCCTCACCTCCGCCGGCAGCGCCTTCAGCGCCGCCGAGTCCCGCGCGCGCGTGAGGGAGTGCGTGATGAAGTTCCGCAGTGCCTCCCCCGGGGACGCGTGCGGCTCCACCCTCAGGTGGACCTGCGTCTCCGGGGCGTCGCGGCGGCCGGTGAGGTGGACGCGCGCGTGGGAGACGCCGTCGAGGTGGGCCGTCTCGGTGGCGAGGACGTTCTCCAGGGCGCTGCCCCTGAGGATCGCCGACTCGCCGTCGCCGGTGTTGATGAGGACCTCGCCGAGGCGCCGGCGCCGGAGGTTCGCCGCGAGCCACCACAGGGCGAGCAGGACGACCAGCGCAAGCCCCCCGATGACCGTGGGCCACCACCAGCCCTCGTCGCGCCACCGGGTGCGCTGAGCGGCTGTCAGGAGGGCGTCGTGGCGGTCGCCGTGGATCCACCAGGAGGGCGCGTCGGCCCCCAGCCCGATCGCGAGGACCGGGCCGCCGACGGCGAGCAGGACCAGCCCCGCGAGGCCGAGCAGGACACGGTTGACGGTACGCAGCATCGGGGTCACCCCTTCCGGGCGGGTCGGCGGACATGGACCGCCAGGGCGGGCGGGTGGGCGAGCCCGAGCCCGTCCAGCGCCGCCGCGAGCGTGGCCTCCAGGTCGGCGCGGACCTCGCCGAGGTCACGGAAGTGGGACACCGTACGGACGTCGATACGGCGCCGTCCCATCCGCACGTGGACGGACTGGACGCCCGACACCTCCATCGCCCGGTCGCGCAGGACGAGGGAGGCGGCGTCGCGGTGCAGGCCCGCGCGGACGTCCGGGTGGGTCGGCCGCATCGGGAGGACGTCGCGGTGGCCCGGTGTCAGGGCCAGCGCCAGGAGCAGCAGTCCGAGGGCGGTCGCGATGCCCGCGCCGGTGAGGACCCAGGTGTCGTCCAGGGGTCGCTGGGCGAGCTGGTGGGCCAGTTCCCGGCGCCAGCGCATCGCGGGCCGGTCGGCGCGGACGGCGGCGATGTCGTACAGGAGGAGACCGGCGCCGGCGAGGACCAGGACGGCCGTGAGGGCGGCCGGTGCCCGGCGGGGGGACCAGAAGCGGCGTACGCCCGCCGGGCGAGGCGCCTCGGGCTCCAGGGTCCGGGCCTCGCCGCCCGCCCTGTCACCCCCGTACGCCTCTGGCTCTTTCGAGAGAATCACCGGCAGCCGCTGGGTCGTGCCTTCGCTGCCCCGGGGTTCGCTCATCGCGTCCTCCCCTGTGCCTCGCCGTGGGCCGCCGTCGGGTGGAGGCGTTCGATGGTGACGGCGACGTCCTGCACGTCCGTTCCCACCAACGCGCGTACCCGCTCGACCACGTTTCGACGCACCTCGCGGCAATGGGCCGCGATGTCGGTGGGGTAGCCGAGTTCGAGGAACACGCGCACGCGTGCGTGGTCGTGGGTGACGACCACCATGGCGTGCGGGGGCGCCGCGTCGGGCGGGAGGGGGCCGAGGGCCTCGCGGGCCGCCTGGGAGGCGATCTTCGCGACCACCCGGTCGGCGATCCGCGTCGCCCCGCGCTCCCCCGCCGCGACGGCCGACGTCATCGGCGCCGGTCGTCGCGCGAGCGCAGGAAGTCGCCGAGTTCCAGGTCCCCTTCGAGGAACCGGCCGACGACGAACCCGATGGCGCCGAGGGCGGCCACCAGGAGGAAGGCGCCGAACCCGCCGAAGTACCCGGCGAAGCCCAGCGCCATGCCGGCGATCATGCCGATGACGGCCCTGCTCATGTGTGGTCCCTTCGCGTCCCTGGACACCGGGTCACTGGATCCGGGGTTCCGGCTCGTCGTCCTCTTCCTCGGGCAGCTTGACGTCGCTGACGGCGATGTTGACCTCGACGACCTCAAGGCCGGTCATGCGCTCGACGGCGGCGATCACGTTCTCCCGCACGGCCCGCGCGACGTCCGCGATGGAGACGCCGTAGTCGACGACGATCTCCAGGTCCAGCGCGGTCTGCACCTCGCCGACCTCGGCCTTCACGCCCCGCGAGACGGACTTGGAGCTGCCGGGGACCCGGTCGCGGACGGCGCCGAAGGTGCGGCTCAGCCCGCTGCCCATGGCGTGCACACCGACGACGTCCCGTGCGGCGAGCCCCGCGATCTTCTCCACGACGCCGTCGGCGATCGTCGTCCGCCCCCTGGTCGCGGGGTCTCCCCCGCCGCGCTTCACGGCCTTGCGCACCGCCTGATCGGTCTCGCCGACGGGGTTCTGCGTGGTGTCGGTCATGATCCGTACGTCCCTTCCGGACGGCTCTCTTCGACCAGACCAACCGTAAGCGCGGTTCACCCATAGCGCTCCGGGGATGCGGCAGGCTGGTGGAATGACTGCGGAGCAGCACTGGCGTCAGACGGTCCGGCAGCAGCTCGGACTCGGCAGGTTCCTCCCCCTCGGCGGCCCCCGTGACGGCTGCTGGCTGGCGGAGAGCGCGGCTCGGGCGGCCCTCGCGCGGGCGGTCGCGGGCACGGTCGAGGGCGCGCGGCTGGGCCCGCTGCGGCTGGAGCTCGCCGATCCCGGGGCCGCGCACGAGCCGGTCGTACCGCCGCCCCCGGCCGCCCTTCCGCCGGGCCCCCTGAGAATGTCCGCCGAGTTCTCCGCCCGCCCGACGGAGCCGCTGCCGAACTCCGCCGCCCGCCTGCGTGCCGCCCTCGCGGCGGCGTCGGCGGAGCGCCTCGGGCTGGTCGTGACGGAGATCGACCTGCGGGTGACGGGCCTGGTCCTGCCGGACGACCCGGCGGACGAGCCGGAGCCGCTCCCGCCGTGGAAGGGGCCCCTGGCCGAGGCGCTGTCCGGGGTGCCGGGGGTGCTGGGCGGCACCGTACGGCTGGAGGACCGGCCCGGCCCGAACGCGCTCCCGCGCCCGCACGCGCGCGTGGAGGTCGCCGTACGCGCGGACCTGCGGGCGCTGGATGTGGCGCGGGAGGTGCGCGCGGCGGTGGGGCGGCTGGCGGGCAGCCCCACGGTGGCGGTGCTGGTGATCGCCGTGGGGTGAGAGGCGGGCGGGCCGGTCCCGTGCCGGTCGTCGGCCCTCTGCGGCCCTGGGCCCGCCTACTCCCCCAGCCCTGCCAGGTCCCTGAGGCGGCGGGCCTGGGCCGCGCGTTCCGCCGCGCGCTGGTCGTCGTAGGTGCGGCCTGCGGCGCCCTGGAGGAGGGCCTTGGTCTCCACGACCGCGTCGCGGGGGGCTGCCAGGAGGGGGGCCGTGAGGGCCTTGACGGCCGTGTCGAGGTCGGCGGCGGGGACGACCGCGTTGGCCAGGCCGATACGGAGGGCCTCCTCGGCGTGGACGTAGCGGCCGGTGAGGCAGATCTCCGCGGCGCGGCCGTAGCCGACCAGGGTCACCAGGGGGTGGGTGCCCGTGAGGTCGGGGACGAGGCCGAGGCTGGTCTCGCGCATCGCGAACTGCACGTCGTCGGCGACGACGCGCAGGTCACAGGCGAGGGCGAGCTGGAACCCCGCGCCGATGGCGTGGCCCTGGACGGCGGCGACGGACACGATGTCGCTGCGCCGCCACCAGGTGAAGCCCTCCTGGAACTCGGCGATGGCGGCGTCGAGTTCGGCGTCGCCACGGCGTGCGAGGTCCACGAGGGACGGTTCGCCCTCGATGCCTTCGGGCGTGAACATCTGCCGGTCGAGGCCGGCGGAGAAGGACTTGCCCTCGCCGCGCAGCACGACGACACGGACGGAGCCCGGCAGTGACCGCCCGGCCTCGGCGAGCGCCCGCCACAGCGCGGGGCTCTGCGCGTTGCGCTTGGCCGGGTTGGTCAGCGTCACCGTGGCGAGCGTGTCGTCGACGGTGAGCCGTACGCCGTCCTTGTCCAGTGCCGGTGCGAGCGAAGCCATGGGGCGCCTCCGATGGGTGCGGTCACCTGAGTACAGCTAAGTGACTGCACAGTAACCACCCGGTCGGTCAGTGTGCCGACCGGGTGGCCACCATCGAAGAACGATGGGCCGCCCGACGTCAGGACGAAGCGGCCTTCTTGCCCCTCGTCGCGCCGCCACGCCCACGGAGCGTGACGCCCGACTCGCTGAGCATCCGGTGGACGAAGCCATACGAGCGGCCGGTCTCTTCGGCCAGCGCCCGGATGCTCGCACCGGAGTCGTACTTTTTCTTCAGGTCTGCCGCGAGCTTGTCGCGCGCGGCGCCGGTCACCCGGCTGCCCTTCTTCAGAGTCTCGGCCACCCGTGCCTCCTCATGGGAAGTGCGCTCTTGGTCCCCTCATGATCACCCCTCCCGGTCGTCCTGGCCACCCATTCGGCAAGGTCCGTGGATGAGGGTTTTGACGACAGGAGTCCGTCCCCACAATCGGAATCCGGAATTCCGCTCGGCCGCGTCCGTCCCGTCGAACGCCACTTTGCGTGAACATGCAGGTCAGAGAGACACAGCGGCCGACCCCCCGTCGACGGTTGTCGACAAAGGGGCCGGCCGTGAAATCCGGAACGGACACACCTCGATACGAGGAGATCTCACACAGATGATGGATCACCGGTAGGCCGAATGATCCATACTCAGTGGATCATCCATTCGATCAAGCCAGGGCGACGAGATCCGCGTAGTCCGCGCCCCACAGGTCCTCGACGCCGTCGGGCAGCAGGATGATCCGCTCGGGCTGGAGCGCCTCCACCGCGCCCTCGTCGTGGGTGACGAGGACGACGGCGCCCTTGTAGGTGCGCAGCGCGCCGAGGATCTCCTCGCGGGAGGCCGGGTCGAGGTTGTTGGTGGGCTCGTCGAGCAGCAGGACGTTCGCCGAGGACACGACGAGCGTCGCGAGCGCGAGGCGGGTCTTCTCGCCGCCGGACAGGACGCCCGCGGGCTTGTCGACGTCGTCCCCGGAGAACAGGAACGAGCCGAGCGTCTTGCGGACCTCGACGAGGTCCAGGTCGGGCGCGGAGGAGCGCATGTTCTCCAGGACCGTGCGCTCCGGGTCCAGCGTCTCGTGCTCCTGCGCGTAGTAGCCGAGCTTGAGGCCGTGCCCGGGCCTGACCTCGCCGGTGTCGGGCTTCTCGACGCCCCCGAGGAGGCGCAGCAGGGTCGTCTTGCCGGCGCCGTTGAGGCCGAGGATGACGACGCGGGAGCCCTTGTCGATGGCGAGGTCGACGTCCGTGAAGATCTCCAGGGAGCCGTACGACTTCGACAGGCCCTCCGCCATCAGCGGGGTCTTGCCGCAGGGCGCGGGCTCCGGGAAGCGGAGCTTGGCGACCTTGTCAGAGACGCGGACCGCCTCCAGGCCCGCGAGGAGCCGGTCGGCGCGCTTGGCCATGTTCTGCGCGGCGACCGTCTTGGTGGCCTTGGCGCGCATCTTGTCGGCCTGCGAGTGCAGGGCGGCGGCCTTCTTCTCGGCGTTCTGCCGCTCGCGCTTGCGGCGCTTCTCGTCGGCCTCGCGCTGCTGCTGGTAGAGCTTCCAGCCCATGTTGTAGACGTCGATCTGGGCGCGGTTGGCGTCCAGGTAGAACACCTTGTTGACGACCGTCTCGACGAGGTCCACGTCGTGGGAGATGACGATGAAGCCGCCGCGGTAGGTCTTCAGGTAGTCCCGCAGCCAGATGATCGAGTCCGCGTCGAGGTGGTTCGTCGGCTCGTCGAGGAGCAGGGTGTCCGCGTCGGAGAACAGGATCCGGGCCAGCTCCACGCGGCGGCGCTGACCGCCGGAGAGCGTGTGCAGGGGCTGGCCCAGCACGCGGTCGGGGAGGTTCAGCGCGGCGGCGATCGTCGCGGCCTCCGCCTCGGCGGCGTACCCGCCCTTGGTCAGGAACTCGGTCTCCTGGCGCTCGTACTGCCGCAGGGCCTTGTCGCGGGTGGCGCCGCTGCCGTTGGCGATGCGCTGCTCGTTCTCGCGCATCTTGCGGATCAGTACGTCGAGCCCGCGCGCGGAGAGGATGCGGTCACGGGCGAGGACGTCGAGGTCGCCGGTGCGGGGGTCCTGGGGGAGGTAGCCGACCTCGCCGGAGCGGGCGACCTGGCCCGCGGCGGGCTGGCCCTCGCCGGCCAGGACCTTCGTCAGGGTCGTCTTGCCCGCGCCGTTGCGGCCGACGAGGCCGATGCGGTCGCCCTTGGCGACGCGGAAGGTGGCGCTCTCGATGAGGATGCGGGCGCCTGCGCGCAGTTCGATACCGGAGGCGGAGATCACGGACAGACTCCAGGGCGTGATGGGGTGGCTGGACGAGGGTGTGCGGACGATCCCGTCGTCTAATGCGCGAGGAGAATGGCCATGAGGCCAGTCTAACGGGGGCTCGCAAGGTGTTTTGCGGCCTCGGGTGCTACGCCGTCCGGGTGAGCTGCGGGGGCGCTGCCGTCGATCGCGCTGCACGCTGGGCGCATGCAGTTCGACGACGACGCTCCGCTGGACACCTCCGAGGTGCAGGACGTGCGCGGGAGCCGGATCCCGGGCGGGCGGGCCACCGTGGGCGGCGGGATCGCCGGGGTGATCGCACTCCTGCTGGCGCTGTTCCTCGGGGTCGGCCCCGATCAGCTCGGGCTCTCCTCGGGCGGCGACGAGCCGGCCGCCACCGCCTCCTCCCTGGCGCAGGTGCAGCAGACCTGCCGGACCGGGCGGGACGCGAACACGAAGGACGACTGCCGGATCGTGGCCGTCGTCAACAGCGTGCAGGACTACTGGAGCGAGGAGTTCCGGCGGCGCGGCGGGACGTACACGCCGTCGCCGACGGTCCTGTTCAGCGGGCGCGTGAACACCGCGTGCGGAGCGGCGAGTGCCGCCGTCGGGCCGTTCTACTGCCCCGGCGACCGCAAGGTCTACCTCGACCTGGGCTTCTTCGACGAGCTGCGTACGAAGTTCGGGGCGAGCGGCGGCGCCTTCGCGCAGGCGTACGTCGTCGCGCACGAGTACGGCCACCACGTCCAGGACCTCCTGGGCACCCTCAGGCGCGCGCAGGACGGCCGGACCGGGGTGAACAGCAACGCGGTGCGGGTGGAGCTCCAGGCGGACTGCTACGCCGGTGTCTGGGCCCGGCACGCCACCACCACCCGGGACTCCGCGACCGGGCGGCCCCTGCTGACGGACCTCACCGACGCCGACATCCGCGACGGCCTCGACGCGGCGGCGGCCGTCGGGGACGACCGGATCCAGGAGCGGTTCCAGGGGCGGGTCACGCCGGAGTCCTGGACGCACGGGTCGGCGGCGCAGCGGCAGCAGTGGTTCGACACCGGGTACCGCAGCGGCGACATGGACCGCTGCGACACCTTCCGCTGACCGGGCTCGTGCGGTTTCCGACCCGGTTGTCAGTGGCGGGTGCCAGACTGGTCCACAGGTGATATTCCGGCGGAAATCCTCAGGGAGTGGTCGGTATGGCGGGAGCGGTCAGCGGGCGCCCGAGCATCTGCCCGACGGTGCTGTACGGCGACGCGAAAGCGGCGATCCGGCAGCTCACGGAGGCGTTCGGCTTCACGGAACTGACGGTGTACGAGGGCGAGGGCGGCGTGATCCTGCACGCCGAACTGGTGTACGGCAACGGGGTCGTGATGCTCGGCTCCAAGGGCCGGGGCGGGGTCTTCGACGCGGCGATGAAGGGCGCGGGGCCGACGGGGACGTACGTCGTCGTGGACGACGTGGACGCGCACCACCGGCGCGCGGTGGAGCAGGGCGCGGAGATCCTGATGCCGCCGACGGACCAGGACTACGGGGCGCGGGACTACCTGGCGCGGGACCTGGAGGGGAACGTGTGGTCGTTCGGGACGTACGCGCCGGAGGTCAGGGGGTGACGGCGCGGGGGCGGTGGGGGACGCCCCCGGCGGGTCAGCTTCCCCCGGTGTGGACCTGGAAGGCCGCCCTGCGGACGGCTTTCGCGAGGGCCGGGTCCGGGTGGGCGGCGGCGAGGGCGACGAGTACCTGGACGGTGCGGGGGTGGCCGACCGCGCGGACCTCGTTCAGGAGCGCGGGGACGGTCGGCTGGAGCGCGGATTCGAGGTGGCGCACCAGCATGGGGGCCTCGCCGTGGTCGGCGACGGCGGCGGCCGTGTCGACCCAGAGCCAGGTGGCCTCCTCGCGCGTGAGGACCTCGTGCGCGTCCTCGGGGTCGACGCCGTCGTGCTCCGCGAGCCACAGCAGGGCGTACGGGCGCAGCGCGGGTTCGTCGACGACGGCGCGGACGTCCGGCTCGGCCGGGGCGCCGACGACGCGCAGCGCCTCGAAGGCCAGGCCCCGCAGCAGCGCGTCCTCGCCGCGCGCGGCGACCAGGAGTTCCGTCACCGCGCTGCCGACCGTGCGGGCCGCGAGCCAGGCGCGGTACTCGGAGCGGGCCGCGTTCGGGCGCAGTTGGGCGCAGCCGCGGAGCATGTCCTCGGCGGCCTGCTCGATGTTCCCGGCGGGGCTCTGCGCGGCGACGCAGATCTGCTCCAGCTTGACCCAGGTCGCCCAGCTCCCCAGGGGGGTGAGGGTGGCCTGTCCGTCACCGCAGGTCAGCGCGCCGACGGAGGTGAGGGCGTGGAGGGCCCAGTCGAGGAGGGGGGTGAGCTCGACGGGGTCGGCGGCCTGCGCGGGCTCCGCGAGGCCGAGGGGAGCGGCGGTCGCGGTGGTGAGCGCCGGGGCGGTGAATCCGGTGGCCTCGGCCGTCGCCGCGTCCCCGTCCGCCCCCGCGGCGTACGGGATCTCGCAGCGTTCCGTGCGCAGTTCGGTCACGCGCTGGGCGAGGAGGTCGAGGAGCTGGTCGACGGGGACGGGTCCGGCGGAGAGCTGGAGGAAGGAGAGGACCTGCGGCATCGCCGAGACGACCTCGGCGACCGTCGCGGGCTCCTCGTCGGCCGGTTCGGTGATCGCGAGGGACCAGGCGTCGAAGAGGGCCACCCAGCCGCGCAGCACCGCGCTGTCGTCGCGGTCCCAGGCGCGCAGCCGCCAGCCGGGGCGGGCGCTCGCGCCGTGCACCTCGATGAGGCCGGCGAGGCGCGCGGTGTCCCAGTCGGCGCGGACCTGGTCGACGCTCAGGCCGAGGTCGCTCGCGGCGCGCTCGGCGGTCGCGTGGGAGAGGGTCGCCCTGCCGTCGATGGTCGCGGCGTCCTTGCCGGGACCGAGGGCGTTGTCCGCCCAGCGGGCCACGCGGGCGGCGGCGGCCAGGCCCGAGCGAGCCATTCTGGCCAGTTCCGCCGGGGCCGGTGTGCCCTCCGGGGGGCGGGGCGCGGCGCGGCGCGGGCGCCGCTGGTTCACAGCTGAGGGGGCGGCGGCCAGGGGTCGCGGGCGGACGAGTCGAAGCCTGGAGTCGCGCGGGATACGGGACGTCACGGGTGCAGTCTTCCGGTTGACGGTCCGAAAACCCAAACGGAATGTCACGGGGGGCTACGGGACTGGCCAACGCACAAGGTGCGGAGAGGGGGTCGAGGGGGTGTCCGGCACGGGGACGGGCTCAAGCGGAATCCCCGCTACCGGGGGTGCCGGGTGTGCCGGGACTCACACCGCAGGGGCATGGGGAGGGAACGCGGGGGCGCGCACCGGTCGTTCACATCAACGGCGTCAGGAACCTCCGCAGCGTCTCCTCGTACGCCGCCGGGTCGGCGTTCCACATCGCGCCGTGCGGGGCGTCGTGGACCTCGTGGAAGGTGGCGAGCGCGGGCGCCCGGGCGGCGAGGCGGCGGGAGAGGGCCCAGGGGGCGACGGTGTCGCCGGGGCCGTGGACGATCAGCGTGGGGACGGCGGGGAGCCTCAGGTCGTCGTCCGGGGGCTGCCCGCCGTCGCCGAGGCGGCCCAGGGCCGCGCGGACCGCGAGCGGGAGCAGGGCGCCGGGGGCGCGGCGCGCGGAGGCGAGGGAGCGCAGGGTCGTCCGCCAGTCGAGGACCGGGGAGTCGAGGACCAGGCCGGAGACGCGGTCCGCGAGGCCGGAGCGGGTGGCCGCGCGCAGGGCCATCGCGGCGCCGGTCGACCAGCCGAGCAGGACCACCCGGTCCGCGCCGCGCCCGAGGGCGTACCGCATCGCCGCGTCGACGTCCCGCCACTCCGTCGTGCCGAGGTGGTTGAGGCCGTCCGGCGAGCGGGGCGCCCCCTCGTCGCCCCGGTAGGCGGGGACGAGGACCGGGAAGCGGCGGCGGTGCAGGAACCCGAGGACGTTCAGGGCGTGTTCGCGGCCCGCGCCGAGGCCGTGCACCGCGATCACCCACGTCCGGCGCGCACCGGGCACGAACCAGCCGGGCAGCGCGCCGAGTTCACCGGGGAAGCGGACGTCCGTGTGGGCCAGCCCGAGGGCCGTCGTCGGGTCGCCGACGTGCAGGTTCGGGGTGAGGCGTACGGCCGTGCCGGCGCCGAGGGTGCCGTACGAGACGCGTTCGAGGCGGCGGACGACCGTGTCGGCGTCGTGCGGGGCGTCGGGGAGGACCGGGCCGACCACCGCGTGGACGTCGGCGCCGGTGACGCCGTAGGTGCCGGGTCTGAGGGCGGCGAGGTGGCGGGTGAGGGTGAGCCGGCCCGGCGCGGTGGCGTGGACCGTGAGTCTCGGTTCCGTCGGCAGGGGGCGGCCGGGCGGGGCCTTCAACGCCGTGTCGCTCACCACCCGGCCCGCGGCGACGCTCGCCGCGCCGGCGGCCACTGCTGCGGAGACGGCGAGGGCCGTCGCTTTGACTGGGCGCACGCGTCCAGTGTCCGGGTGACGGGCGGGGGCGGCCAGTGGACGTACCCCGTCCCGGGCCGCGCGCCCGGCTCTCAGGCCGCCGCAGGCCGCGCCCCCGGCCCGGCCCCGCCCCGCCCCTCAGGCCGTCCCCTGTCCGTACCCCCTCAGCTTGTCCCCCGCTTCCCTCACCTGGTCCAAGGTCAGCAGGCTCGGTGTGTGGCCCGGTACCGAGGCCGCCGTCAGCCAGAGGCGGCACATCCATTCGAGCTGGGCCGTGTCGGTGAAGGCGCGGTCGAGGGTGGGGGCGTACGCGAGGGTGCCGTGGTTGCGCAGGAGGCAGGCGGTGCGGTCCTGGAGGGCGGTGAGGATGTGGTCGGCGAGTTCCTGGGTGCCGTACGTCGCGTAGGGGGCGACGCGGACCGGGCCGCCGAGGGCGCCGGTCATGTAGTGGATCGCCGGGAGTTCGGGGACGAGGGTGGAGACGGCCGTGGCGTGGACGGCGTGGGTGTGGACGACGGCTCCGGCGCCGGTCGCGCGGTAGACGGTGAGGTGCATGGGGAGTTCGCTGGTCGGTCTCAGGGTGCCGATGACCTGGTTGCCGTCGAGGTCGACACCGGTGACGTCCCCGGGCCCCAGCCGGTCGTACGGGACGCCTGTCGGGGTGACGAGGACCACGTCGTCGAGGCGTACCGAGACGTTTCCGGAGGTGCCCACCACGAGTCCGTCGGTGACCGTGCGGCGGGCCGTCGCGACCAGGGACTCCCATGCCGCGGCCTCTTCGGGACGCGGGCGCCTGTGCTCAGCCATGCGGGTGATCCTGCCAGGTGGGGGACTCATGCCCACAGTGACACCGCGATGCCCTGTCCAGTTCACCTTCCGTTCATCCAGGTTACCTACCTTCAACCAGCCGATTACTTCGAACGATTGCCTGGGTAAATGGAAAACTTCTCGCTGATCCTCGCGATAGTGGTGGTCACCGCTCTCGCGTTCGATTTCACGAACGGTTTCCACGACACCGCCAACGCGATGGCCACGACCATCTCGACCGGCGCACTGAGGCCCAAGGTGGCGGTGGCCATGTCCGCCGCGCTGAACCTTGTGGGGGCGTTTCTCTCCGTGGAGGTCGCGAACACGATCTCCAAGGGACTCGTAGACGAAAGCGGTATACGACCCGAGGTGATCTTCGCGGCGCTGGTCGGCGCGATCCTCTGGAACCTGCTGACCTGGCTGGTCGGCCTGCCCTCCAGCTCCTCGCACGCCCTGATGGGCGGCCTCATCGGCGCGACGCTGGCCTCGGCCGGCACGGGCGCGGTGCACGGCGACGTGCTGGTCACGAAGGTGCTGATCCCCGCGGTCGCCGCACCGATCGTCGCCGGGCTCGCCGCGATGCTGGCGACGCGGCTGTCGTACACCCTGGCGAAGAAGGCCGACGGGAAGGCCGCCGAGAAGGGCTACCGGTTCGGGCAGATCGCCTCCGCCGGGCTCGTCTCGCTGGCGCACGGCACGAACGACGCGCAGAAGACGATGGGCATCATCACGCTGGCGCTCGTCGCGGGCGGCTCGCTCGCGCCCGACTCGGACCCGCCCACCTGGGTCATCCTCTCCGCCGGTCTCGCGATCGCGCTGGGCACGTACCTGGGCGGCTGGCGCATCATCCGCACGATGGGCAAGGGCCTCACCGACCTCCAGCCCCAGCAGGGCTTCGCGGCGCAGACGTCCGCCGCGACGGTCATCCTCGCCTCCTCCCACCTGGGCTTCTCCCTCTCCACCACGCACGCGGTCTCCGGGTCCGTGATGGGCGCGGGCCTCGGCCGCAAGGGCGGGGTCGTGCGCTGGTCGACGGCCACGCGGATGTTCGTCGCGTGGGGTCTGACCCTGCCGGCCGCCGCGCTGGTCGGGGCGCTCGCGGAGTCGGTCACCGACCTCGGCGACTGGGGCACGGCCGTCGTCGCGGTGTTCCTCGTCGTCTCCAGCGCGGCGATCTGGAAGATCTCGCGGCGTGAGGTCATCGACCACACCAACGTCAACGACACGGACGACGCCCCCGCCGCGACGCCCGGCGCCGACAGCGCCGACAGCTCCGACATCAAGGTCGTCATCCCCGCCCCGGCGACCGCCGGCGCCACCACCGACCCGGCCGCTCCCCCGGCCGCGACCGTCTGACCCCGAAGGACACCGCAACCATGAAGATCGACTGGTCCGCACTCGGCTCCGTCTTCGGTGTCAGCCTCGTGGTCACCATCGGGCTCGTGACCCTCTTCACGCTCGGCGTGATGGGCCTCTCCCGCCACGAGCGCGCCCAGGCCGACGGCGGCTCGGCGGCGCTCGCGGTGACGGGGGCGTACGCGTGCTTCGCGGCGTGCCTGGGGGCCGTGGCGTACGGCATCAGCCTGATCGTCGCCTGAGCGCCCTGAGAACCGGCAGCAAGCGTTTCCACAACCCCGTACGGCACCCGCTGTACGGGGTTTCGTGTGGGGTTCTGCACACTCCGCTCTCGCAGGTCAACAGTGAGTTGACGGCTCTTCGAGGCCCGTGGTGGACTGCCAGGGCCATGTACGGCGGCTCAGGAGGAAGACCGGTGCGAATCCGGCGCGGTCCCGCCACTGTGACCGGGGTAGTCATCCCCGGGAGCCAGGAACTCCCACCGCCGGTCTCGTCGAACCAGGGCGTGGACACCCTGAGTGAGGACATATCGCCATGCTCGGCCGCCGTTTGAGGTACCGACCCCGACGCCTGCCCGTCCCCACGGCCGCCTGAGCCGATGGGTGCCGATCGCATCCACGCGTACGGCGCCGCCGCCGGACTCCTCGGTGACCTGCTGCTCGGCGATCCCCGCCGGGGGCATCCGGTCGCCGCGTTCGGGCGTGCCGCGGCCGCCGTGGAGAAGGCCCTGTGGCGCGACCACCGCGGGTGGGGCGCGCTGCACACCGCCGTCTGCGCGGGCGGCGCCGTCGCCCTCGGGGCCGCCATGAGCGCCGGTGTACGCCGCTCCCCCGCCGCCTCTCTCGCCCTGACCGGCGTCGCCACCTGGGCGGTCGTCGGCGGCACCTCCCTCGCGCGCGAGGCCCGGCACATCGGGCGGGCGCTGGAGGCCGGGGACGTCGAGGCGGCCCGGGACCGGCTGCCGCACCTGTGCGGGCGCGATCCGCAGGCGCTGGACGCGGACGGGATCGCGCGGGCAGTGGTGGAGTCGGTCGCCGAGAACACGTCCGACGCCGTCGTGGGCGCGCTCGTGTGGGGGGCCGTCGGCGGGGTGCCGGGGCTGCTCGGGTTCCGGGCCGTCAACACGCTCGACGCGATGGTGGGGCACCGGTCGCCGCGCCATCTGCGGTACGGGTGGGCGTCCGCGCGGCTCGACGACGTCGCCGGGTGGCCTGGGGCGCGGCTGACCGCCGTCCTCGCGTGTGTCGCCGGGGACGATCCCCGGGGGGCCGTGCGGGCCTGGCGGACCGACGCCGTGAAGCATCCCAGCCCCAACGCCGGGCCGGTGGAAGCCTCGTTCGCGGGGGCGCTGGGGGTGCGGATGGGCGGGACGTTGTCGTACGCCGGGCGGATCGAGCATCGGCCCGTGCTCAACGGGGGTGGGCGCGGGGTCGTCGTCGGGGACATCGAGCGGGCGGTACGGCTGTCTCGGCGGGTGAGTTGGCTGGCGCTCGGGGCGACGGTCGCCGGGCGGGTGTTGGGCGGACGGTTGCTGAAAAAGGGAGTCGGCGTATGAGCGGCGGGCTGCTGGTCGCCGGGACCACCTCAGACGCCGGGAAGAGTGTCGTCACCGCCGGGATCTGCCGGTGGCTCGTACGGCAGGGCGTCAAGGTCGCGCCGTTCAAGGCGCAGAACATGTCCCTCAACTCCTTCGTGACCCGCGAGGGTGCCGAGATCGGGCGGGCGCAGGCCATGCAGGCGCAGGCGTGCCGGATCGAGCCGACCGCGCTGATGAACCCCGTGCTGCTGAAGCCCGGCGGGGAGCGCAGCAGTCAGGTCGTGCTGATGGGAAAGCCCGTCGGCGAGATGGACGCGCGCCGCTATCACGGGGGCCGGCAGGAGCAGTTGCTCGGGACGGTCCTCGACTGTCTCGCCGAACTCCGGTCCACGCACGACGCGGTGATCTGCGAGGGCGCCGGATCGCCCGCCGAGATCAACCTCCGGCGCACCGACATCGTCAACATGGGTATCGCCCGCAACGCCGGGCTGCCGGTGCTGGTCGTCGGGGACATCGACCGGGGCGGCGTCTTCGCCTCCTTCTTCGGGACGGTCGCGCTGCTCTCGCCGGAGGACCAGGCGCTGGTCGCCGGGTTCCTGGTGAACAAGTTCCGCGGCGATGTGTCGCTGCTGGAACCGGGGTTGGAGATGCTGCGCGGGCTGACCGGGCGGCCGTCGTACGGGGTGCTGCCGTTCCGGCCGGGTCTCGGGATCGACGAGGAGGACGGCATGGCGGTGTCCCTGCGGGGCGCCGTACGGGAGTCCTCGCTCGCGCCGCCGGTCGGGGACGAGATCCTCCGGGTCGCGGTGTGCGCCGTGCCGTTGATGTCGAACTTCACGGACGTGGACGCGCTGGCCGCCGAACCCGGCGTGGTGGTGCGGTTCGTGGACCGGCCGGAGGAACTCGCCGACGCGGACCTGGTCGTCGTCCCGGGAACTCGGGGGACGGTGAAGGCACTTGAGTGGCTTCGCGAGCGGGGGTTGGCAACCGCCTTGCTGCGGAGGGCTGTTGACGGGAAGCCGATCCTCGGGATCTGCGGTGGCTTCCAGTTGCTCGGCGAGCGCATCGAGGACGACGTCGAGTCGCGTGCCGGGGTCGTCGACGGGCTCGGACTGCTGCCGGTGCGGGTGCGGTTCGCCCGCGAGAAGACCTTGACCCGGCCGGTGGGCGAGGCCCTCGGGGAGCGGGTCGAGGGGTACGAGATCCATCACGGGGTCGCCTCCGTAGCGGGGGGTGAACCCTTCTTGGACGGCTGCCGAGTTGGCGCCGTCTGGGGTACGCACTGGCACGGTTCGCTGGAGTCGGACGGGTTCCGGCGGGCGTTCCTGCGCGAGGTGGCCGCCGCCGCGGGCCGCCGCTTCGTGCCCGCCGCCGACACCTCGTTCGCCGCGCTGAGAGAGCAACAGCTCGATCTGCTCGGCGACTTGATCGAACAGCACGCGGACACCGACGCGCTCTGGCGGCTCATCGAGTCGGGAGCGCCGCAAGGACTGCCCTTCATCCCCCCAGGAGCGCCCGCATGAGCACGGTCTTGCTGTTGTCGACGGCCGACACCGATCTGCTGGCGGCCCGCGCCTCCGGCGCCCCGTACCGGATCGGGAACCCGACCCGGGTGGACGTCGCCGGGGAGCTTCCGGCGCTGATCGAGGGCGCCGACATCGCTGTCGTGCGGCTCCTCGGCGGCAAGCGCGCCTGGGAGGACGGGCTCGCGGCGCTCAGGTCGGCGGGGATTCCCACCGTGTTGCTGGGCGGCGAGACCGTGCCGGACGCGGAGCTGATGGCCGAGTCGTCGGTGCCGGCCGGGGTCGTGGCGGAGGCGCTGCGCTACCTCGTCGAGGGCGGTTCGGCGAACCTCGTCGAACTCTCCCGGTTCCTCTCCGACACCGTGCTGTTGACGGGTGAGGGGTTCGAAGAGCCGCAGAAGATGCCGGAGTTCGGGGTTCACGGGTCTTTCGAGATCCGTACGGACCGGCCGACCGTCGGCGTTCTCTTCTACCGGGCCCACGAGTTGAGCGGCAACACCGCCTTCGTCGACACCCTGTGCGACGCGATCGAGGCGCGCGGCGCCAACGCACTGCCCGTGTACTGCGGTTCGCTGCGCGGCGCGGACGCCGGGCTGTACGAACTCCTGGGCGGGGCCGACGCGTTGGTGGCGACGGTCCTCGCGGCCGGGGGCACGCACGCCTCGGAGGCGTCGGCGGGCGGTGACGAGGAGGCGTGGGACATCGGCGCCCTCGCGGACCTCAACATCCCCGTGCTGCAAGGGCTTTGCCTCACCTCGTCGCGGGCCGCGTGGGACGAGTCGGACGCCGCCCTCTCCCCCATGGACGCGGCGATGCAGGTCGCGATCCCCGAGTTCGACGGGCGGATCATCACCGTCCCGTTCTCCTTCAAGGAGCAGGGCCCGGACGACGTCCCGGTGTACGTCGCCGACCCCGAGCGGGCCGGGCGGGTCGCCGGAATCGCCGTGCGCCACGCGCGGTTGAAGCACAAGCCGAACGCGGAGAAGCGCGTCGCGCTGGTCTTCACGGCGTACCCGACGAAGCACTCCCGGGTCGGCAACGCGGTCGGTCTGGACACGCCCGCCTCGGCGGTGCGGGTGCTGGACGCGCTGCGGGACGCCGGGTACGGGGTGTCCGGATACCCAGCCGAGGGCGACGAGTTGATCCACCGGCTCATCGAGGCCGGTGGGCACGACGTGGAGTGGCTGACCGAGGAGCAGTTGGCGTCGGCGCCCGCGCGGGTGCCGCTGGCCGACTATCAGGCGTGGTTCGGGAAGCTGGACCCGGAGTTGCGGGACGCGATGACCGAGGCGTGGGGCGAGCCGCCGGGGTCGCTGTATGTCGACGGCGACGACATCGTCCTGGCCTCCCTCCAGTTCGGGAACGTCGTCGTGATGATCCAGCCGCCGCGCGGCTTCGGGGAGAACCCGATCGCGATCTACCACGACCCGGACATGCCGCCGTCGCACCACTACATGGCCGCGTACCGGTGGCTCGACAACTCCTTCGGCGCCGACGCGATCGTCCACATGGGCAAGCACGGCACGATGGAGTGGCTGCCGGGCAAGGGCCTTGGTCTGAGCGGGGGTTGCGCGCCGGACGCCGTGCTCGGTGAACTGCCGCTGATCTACCCGTTCATCGTCAACGACCCCGGCGAGGGGACGCAGGCGAAGCGGCGCGGGCACGCGACCGTCGTCGACCACCTGGTGCCGCCGATGGCCCGCGCGGACACCTACGGGGACCTCGCGAAGCTGGAGCAACTCCTCGACGAGTACGCCCTCGTGAGCGATCTCGACCCGGTGAAGGCGCCTGCGGTGCGGGCCCAGATCTGGACGCTCGTGAAGGCCGCCGAGCTGCATCACGACCTGCATGTCGACGAGCAGCCGGGCGACGACGACTTCGACGAGTTCGTCATGCACATCGACGGCTACCTGTGTGAGATCAAGGACGTGCAGATCCGCGACGGGCTGCACATCCTCGGCGGCGGGCCGGTCGACGAGGCGCGCGTGAACCTGGTCCTCGCCGTGCTGCGGGCCTCGCAGGTGTGGGGCGGGCAGGCGAACGCGCTGCCGGGTCTGCGGTCCGCCTTCGCGGCCCATTTCGGGCTGGTCGAGAAGGAGTTGCTGGCCGAGCCGGGGGCCGCGCTGAAGGTGCCGGTGGAGCTGAGCGAGCTGGTGGAGGGGCCCGCGCGGACCGCCGCCGACGCGATCGACCTGCTGGAGCAGCTGTGCCGGCGGGTGGCGCTCGGGATGGAGGAGCGGGGTTGGGCCTCGACTGCCGTTCCGGCTCTGGTGCGTGAAGTGCTCGGGACCGAACTGCCCGACGCCGTCGCGGTGTTGGAGTTCGCGTGCGAGGAGGTCGTACCGCGTCTGGCGCGTACGACGGACGAGATCGATCACATCCTCCGTGCGCTGGACGGGGGTTACGTCCCCGCCGGGCCCTCCGGGTCGCCGACGCGCGGTCTCGTCAACGTCCTGCCTACCGGCCGCAACTTCTACTCCGTCGACCCCAAGGCCATTCCCTCGCGGCTGAGTTGGGAGGTCGGGCAGGCGCTCGCGGACTCGCTCGTGCAGCGGTATCTCGCGGACACCGGGGAGTATCCGAAGTCCGTCGGGCTCACCGTCTGGGGGACGTCCGCGATGCGCACCCAGGGCGACGACATCTCCGAGATCCTCGCGCTGCTGGGGTGCCGTCCGGTGTGGGACGACGCGTCGCGCCGGGTGACCGGGTTCGAGGTCGTCCCGCTGGACGAGCTGGGCCGGCCCCGCATCGACGTCACCGTCCGCATCTCCGGCTTCTTCCGGGACGCGTTCCCGCACGTGGTCGGCCTCCTCGACGACGCCGTCCGCGCGGTCGCGGAACTCGACGAGCCCGCCTCGGGGAACTTCGTCCGCGCGCACGCCGACGAGGACACGGCCACTCATGGCGACCGCCGCCGGGCCACCGCCCGTATCTTCGGCTCCAAGCCGGGGGCGTACGGGGCCGGGTTGCTGCCGCTCATCGACGCGCGCAACTGGCGCTCGGACGCGGATCTCGCCGAGGTGTACGCGGTGTGGGGCGGTTACGCGTACGGGCGGGGGCTGGACGGGCGGGCGGCTCGGGGGGACATGGAGACGGCGTTCAAGCGGATCGCCGTCGCCGCGAAAAACGTGGATACGAGGGAGCATGACCTCGTCGATGCCGACGACTACTTCCAGTACCACGGCGGCATGGTCGCCATGGTCCGGCACCTCACGGGGACCAACCCCGAGGCGTACGTGGGCGATTCGGCCACGCCGGACCAGGTGAAGACGCGCACCCTCGGCGAGGAGACGCACCGCGTGTTCCGCGCGCGCGTGGTCAACCCCCGCTGGATGGCGGCGATGCGGCGCCACGGCTACAAGGGTGCCTTCGAGATGGCCGCGACCGTGGACTACCTGTTCGGGTACGACGCGACGGCCGGCGTGGTCGACGACTGGATGTACGAGAAGCTCAGCGCCGAGTACGTCTTCGACCCGGAGAACAGGGACTTCATGAAGAAGTCCAACCCGTGGGCGCTGCGCGGGATCACGGAGCGGCTCCTTGAGGCCGCCGACCGAGGGCTGTGGGCGGAGCCGGACGCGGACACGCTGGAGCGGCTGCGTGCCACATACCTGGAGCTTGAAGGCGACTTGGAGGGCGACCAGTGAGTACTCCGTTTCCGTTCACGGCAGTTGTGGGGCAGGACGATCTGCGGCTCGCGCTGCTGCTGAACGCGGTGTCACCCGCTGTGGGTGGCGTGTTGGTGCGCGGCGAGAAGGGCACCGCGAAGAGCACTGCTGTGCGGGCGCTTTCGGCGTTGCTGCCCGCTGTGGACGTGGTGGCCGGGTGCCGGTTCTCCTGTGATCCGGCGGCTCCTGATGCGGCTTGTCCTGATGGGCCGCACGAGGTGGGCGGGGGTGCTCAACGGGCCGCTCGGATGGTCGAGTTGCCTGTCGGGGCGTCCGAGGACCGGCTCGTGGGGGCGCTCGATATCGAGCGGGCGCTCGCCGAGGGCGTGAAGGCGTTCGAGCCGGGGCTGTTGGCCGATGCTCATCGCGGGATCCTCTACGTCGACGAGGTCAACCTCCTGCACGACCACCTCGTCGACCTGTTGCTCGACGCCGCCGCGATGGGGGCCTCGTACGTCGAGCGCGAGGGTGTGTCCGTGCGGCATGCCGCACGGTTCCTGCTCGTCGGGACCATGAATCCCGAAGAAGGCGAATTGAGGCCCCAACTGTTGGACCGGTTCGGGCTGACCGTCGAGGTCGCCGCCTCTCGGGAGCCCGATCAGCGGGTCGAGGTCGTGCGGCGGCGGCTCGCCTATGACGACAACCCCGGCGAGTTCTCGGCGCGTTGGGCCGACGAGGAGAGCGCCGTACGGCAACGGATCGTCGCCGCGCGGGAGTTGTTGCCGTCCGTGCGGCTCGGGGACGGGGCGTTGCGGCAGATCGCGGCCACCTGTGCGGCGTTCGAGGTCGACGGGATGCGGGCCGACATCGTGATGGCGCGGACCGCTACCGCGCTGGCCGCGTGGGCGGGGCGGACCGAGGTGCTGGCGGAGGACGTGCGGCAGGCCGCGCTGCTGGCGCTACCTCACCGTCGTAGGCGAAATCCCTTTGATGCGCCGGGACTTGATGAGGACAAGCTCGACGAGACGTTGGAGGAGTTCTCGGGGGAGTCTCCTGAGGACGATCCGGATCCGGACGGGCCCGGCGGGGGTGGCGGGGAGCCGTCGCCCCAGGACGGGCAGGGGGACGGTGGATCCGCCGCTCAGCCCGAGGCCGGGGAAGGCGGGGAACCGGCAGGAGGGGGCGGGGAGCAGTCCGCCGTGCGGGCCTCCGAGCCGTTCCGGACCAAGGTGCTGAGCGTGCCGGGGATCGGCGAGGGGGCTGCCGGCCGGCGGTCCCGGGCGCGGACCGAGCACGGTCGTACGACGGGGGCTCGGCGGCCTCAAGGGGCGCTGACCAAGCTGCACCTGGCGGCGACCGTGCAGGCCGCCGCGCCGCATCAGCGGGCTCGGGGGCGGTCGGGTCCCGGGCTTGTGGTGCGCCGGGACGATCTGCGGCAGGCGGCGCGGGAGGGGCGGGAGGGGAACCTCGTTCTGTTCGTCGTCGACGCCTCCGGGTCGATGGCGGCTCGGCAGCGGATGAGTGCGGTGAAGGGTGCTGTGCTGTCGTTGCTGCTCGACGCGTATCAGCGGCGGGACAAGGTGGGGTTGGTGACGTTCCGGGGGACTTCCGGGGATCTCGCGCTGCCTCCTACCTCGTCCGTGGATGCCGCCGCCGCGCGGTTGGAGTCGTTGCCGACCGGGGGGCGTACGCCGCTGGCCGCCGGGCTGCTCAAGGCGCATGACGTGCTGCGGGTCGAGCGGCTGCGGGATCCGGCTCGGCGGGCGCTGGTCGTCGTGGTGACCGACGGGCGTGCCACCGGGGGGCCCGAGCCTGTCGCTCTCGCCGGGCGTGCCGCTCGGCTGTTCGCCGCCGACGGGGTCGCCTCCGTCGTCGTGGACTGTGAGTCGGGGCCTGTGCGGTTGGGGCTCGCGGGGCAGCTCGCGGGTGAGTTGGGGGGTTCGGCCGTCACGCTCGACGAGTTGCGGGCCGATTCGATTGCCGGGCTGGTCAAGGATGTTCAGAGGAGGGCCGCGTAATGCCTCAGGGGCAGCCGAGTGTGGTGCCGGACGACGGTTTGACGACCCGTCAGCGTCGTAATCGGCCATTGGTCGTCGTACACACGGGAGTTGGGAAGGGGAAGTCGACCGCCGCTTTCGGGCTCGCTCTGCGTGCCTGGAACCAGGGGTGGCCCATCGGGGTGTTCCAGTTCGTCAAGTCGGCGAAGTGGAAGGTCGGGGAGGAGAACGCGCTCCGGGTGCTCGGGGCGTCCGGGGAGGGCGGGTCCGTCGACTGGCACAAGATGGGTGAGGGGTGGTCCTGGGTTCAGCGGGACGACCAGCTGGACAACGAGGAGAAGGCTCGGGAGGGCTGGGAGCAGGTCAAGCGGGATCTCGCCGCCGAGACGTACAAGCTGTACGTCCTCGACGAGTTCGCCTATCCCATGCACTGGGGGTGGGTCGATACCGATGAGGTCGTCGAGGTGCTGCGGAACCGGCCTGGTACCCAGCATGTCGTGATCACCGGGCGTAACGCTCCCGAGAAGCTCGTCGCCTACGCCGATCTCGTCACCGACATGTCCAAGGTGAAGCATCCGATGGACGCCGGACAGAAGGGGCAGAGGGGTATCGAGTGGTGAGGTCCGTTCCTCGGCTGGTCATCGCCGCGCCGTCCTCCGGGAGCGGGAAGACCACTGTTGCCACGGGGTTGATGGCCGCGTTCGCCGCGCGGGGGTTCGCCGTGTCTCCGCACAAGGTGGGGCCGGACTACATCGATCCCGGGTATCACTCGCTGGCCACTGGGCGGGTGGGGCGGAATCTCGACGCGTACCTGTGTGGGCCGGAGTTGGTCGCGCCCCTGTTCCTGCACGGGGCTCAGGGGTGTGATCTCGCGGTCGTCGAGGGTGTCATGGGGATGTACGACGGGGCCGCGGGGGAAGGGGAGTTGGCGTCCACGGCTCAGGTCGCGAAGTTGTTGCGGGCGCCGGTGGTGCTGGTGGTCGACGCGTCGTCGCAGTCTCGGTCCGTCGCCGCGCTCGTGCATGGGTTCGTGTCCTGGGATCCCGAGGTCCGGGTGGGGGGTGTGATCCTCAACAAGGTTGCCTCCGACCGGCATGAGGAGTTGTTGCGGGAGGCGTTGGAGGGGGTCGGGGTGGCGGTGCTGGGGGTGTTGCGGCGGGTGGCTCAGGTGGATACGCCGTCGCGGCATCTGGGGTTGGTGCCGGTGGTCGAGCGGCGGGGGGCGGCTGTCGAGGCGGTGGCGGCGATGGCTGCGCAGGTCGAGGCGGGGTGCGATCTGGAGGCGGTGATGGACCTGGCGCGGGGAGCTGGGGAGTTGGGGGGCGAGGTGTGGAGTCCGGGTGCGGCTCTGAGTTCTTCGCCCCCGCCGCCCCTTCCCGTTCCCGACCCTGAGGGCTGCCGCCCCCAGACCCCCGCTCCGGCCCTGAAGGGGCCTCGTCCTCAAACTCCCCCAAGCTCTTCGAGCAGGGAGGTACCCCCAGACGGGCTGAAGACACCTGTTGTCGCCCTGGCTGGAGGCGCCGCCTTCAGTTTCTCCTACGCCGAGCACACCGAACTGCTGGCCGCTGCCGGGGCTGAGGTCGTGGCCTTCGATCCATTGCGGGATGAGGATCTGCCCGAAGGGACCTCCGGGCTTGTCATCGGGGGTGGGTTTCCTGAGGTGTACGCCTCTGAGCTGTCCGGAAATCATGCTCTGCGTAAGGCGGTTACCTCGCTTGCCGAGGCAGGGGCGCCCATTGCCGCCGAGTGTGCCGGGTTGTTGTATTTGTGCCGGGAGCTCGACGGGGTTCCCATGTGCGGAGTCATCGATGCTTCCGCTCGGATGAGTGAGCGGTTGACTCTCGGGTATCGGGACGCCGTCGCCGTGAGTGAGAGTGTTCTTGCCGGGGTCGGGACGCGGATGCGGGGGCACGAGTTTCATCGGACCGTGGTCGAGCCGGGCGCGGGGGATGCTCCGGCCTGGGGTTTTCGGGGGGCTCGGGGTCGAGTGGAGGGGTTCGTGGCACGTAATGTGCATGCGAGTTATTTGCATACGCATTGGGCGAGCGAGCCCGGTGTGGCCCGTCGGTTCGTGGAGAGGTGCCGGACGTCATGAGCAGCAGGCTGGTCGGGGTCGGGGTCGGGCCGGGGGATCCGGAGCTGGTGACCGTCAAGGGGGTCAACGCGCTGCGGGACGCGGACGTCGTCGTCGTACCCGTGATGGATACAGGTGAGCGGGGGCGCGCTGAGGCGACGGTGCTGCACTACGTCCCGGAGGACAAGGTCGTACGGGTCGTCTTCGCGCTGAACGAGCGCAGTGACCGGGGGCGACGGGAGGCTGCCTGGGACGCGGCCGGGGAGCGGGTCGCGGAGTTGTTGCGGGAGCATGCGGCTGTTGCGTTCGCGACCATCGGGGATCCGAACGTGTACTCGACGTTCACGTATCTCGCGCAGACCGTGGCCGAGCTGGTGCCGGGGACCGTGGTCGAGACGGTGCCGGGGATCACGGCGATGCAGGATCTCGCGGCGCGGTCGGGGGCCGTGCTGACAGAGGGGACCGAGCCGCTCACGCTGGTGCCGGTGACGGCCGGGTCGGCGGTGTTGAAGGAGGCGCTGGCGGGGGCGGGGACCGTCGTGGCGTACAAGTTCGGGCGGCAGGCGGCGGAGGTCGTCGAGGCGTTGCGGGAGACCGGGCGGGTCGAGGGGGCCGTGTGGGGGGCCTCGCTGGGGCTTGAGGGGGAGATGGTGCGGGGCGCGTCGGAGCTGGACGGGGGGCCGCTGCCGTATCTGTCCACGCTGATCTCGCCGGCGCGGCGGGAGAGCGGGCGGGGTGGGAAGTTGTGAGACCTGTCGCCGGGCCGGGTGGGGAACCGCTTTCCGTCGTACGGCCGCTCGCCGGGCGGCGGCTCGTGCGCGCGGTTGACCGGACCTCGCCCCACCCGACCTCACCTCGCCCGACTTCACCCCGCCAGCCCCACCACCAGCCAGATGAAGGCCGCGCCCGCGATCGTGCACAGCACCGTCGAGCGGGCCGGGTGGTCGTGGTGGGCCTCGGGGAGGATCTCGGCTGCGGCGAGGTAGAGGAGGGCGCCGCCGAAGAAGCCGAGATAGCCGCCGAGGAGCTGCTCGGGGATGGTGATGAACGTCGTCGACAGGGCGCCGGCGACGGGGGCCGCGGCGTCCGCGAAGAGCATGGTCAGGGCCTTGCGGCGGGCGTTCCCGTAGAGGCTCGTGATCGTGTACGTGTTGAAGCCGTCGGCGAAGTCGTGGGCGATGACGGCGAGCGCGACGGCCGTGCCCATGCCGCCGTCGACCTGGAAGGCGGCGCCGATGGCGACGCCGTCCATGGCGCTGTGGCCGACCATCGCGGCGGCGGCCGTGAGGCCGACCTCGGGGGTGCGGCCGTCGTGTCGTTCCGCGCCGTGCGCGGCCTGGCGGACCGCGAGGAGGCGTTCCACCAGATGGGCCAGCAGGAACCCGGCGACGAAGAGCAGGAGGGCGGCGGGGACGCCGTACACCTCGGTGCCCGCCGCGTCGAGGGCCTCGGGGAGCAGGTCGAGGCCGACGACGCCCAGCATCAGGCCGCCCGCCAGGCCCAGCACCAGGTGGCGGCGGTCGGTCACACGCTGTGCCGTCCAGCCGCCGGCCAGCGTCATCAGGAACGCGCCGAGCGCGACGAGGACCGCCATGAGGACTTCGTATCCGATCTTCCCCTGTCCGCGCATGTCCGGAGCCGGGCGGGCCGTACGGCCGCCGGTGTCCGGTGACGCTCCAGCACCCCTTCCCGAAAGGACTCTCCCCCATGGCCGATGCCCCCACCGGCAAGGTGACGTTCGTCGGTGCCGGCCCCGGCGCCGCCGATCTGCTGACGTTCCGGGCCGCCCGGGCCATAGCCGACGCGGATGTGGTGATCTGGGCTGCGAGCCTGGTCCAGGCGGAGGTGCTGGAGCATGCCCGCGAGGGGGCGGAGATCCTCGACTCGGCGACGATGTCGCTGGAGGACGTGGTCGCCGTGTACGAGCGGGCGTACCTGGACGGTCTGAAGGTGGCCCGGATCCACTCCGGTGACCCGGCGCTGTGGGGCGGGACGCAGGAGCAGCTCGACCGGTGCGAGGAGCTCGGCATCGAGACGGAGATCGTGCCCGGGGTGTCGTCGTTCTCGGCGGTCGCGGCGATAGCGGGGCGCGAGCTGACGATCCCGGAGGTCGCGCAGTCCGTCGTGCTGACCCGGCTGGGCGGCGGGAAGACGCCGATGCCGCCCGGCGAGGAGGTCCGGGAGTTCGCGCGGCACGGTACGACGATGGCGGTGTTCCTGTCGGCGGCGCGCAGCGGGCAGCTCGTGCGGGAGCTGCTCGAAGGCGGCTATCCGACGACGACGCCGGTCGTGATCGCCTACCAGGCCACGTGGCCCGAGGAGTTGGTCGTGCGGTGCACGATCGAGACGCTGGAGGAGACGGTCAAGGAGCACAGGCTGTGGAAGCACACGCTGTTCCTGATCGGCCCGGCGCTCGGCGCGCGCGGCACGCGTTCGCACCTCTACCACCCCGGCCACTTCCACGGCTACCGCAAGGCGGACCCGGAGGCGCGCAGGGCGCTCAGGCGTGAACGGGGTGCGAGTACGTGATCACCGTCGTCGGTACGGGGACGGGGGCGCCGGTTCCCCAGGAGGCGCTGGACGGCGCGGAGTTGGTCGTCGGGGGGCAGCGGCATCTGTCCGCGGTCACCCTCCCGGAGGGGGCCGCCTCCATCGCCCTCGGACCGCTGGCGCCCGCGTTCGACGTCATCGACGAGTACGTCGGTGAGGGGCGGCGCGTCGTCGTGCTCGCCTCCGGTGACCCGGGGTTCTTCGGGATCGTGCGGGCGCTCGCCGAGCGGTTCGGGCCGGGGGCGCTGGATGTGCGGCCGGGGGTGTCGTCGGTGGCGACCGCCTTCGCCCGGCTGGGAGTCGCCTGGGACGACGCGGTCGTGGTCAGCGCGCACGGGCGGGACCCCCGGACCGCCGTGAACGTGTGCCGGGCGTTTCCCAAGGTGGCCGTGTTGACCGGGCCGGGGGGCGGGCCCGCCGAGCTGGGGGCCGGACTCCTCGGGTACGAGCGGGAGTTGGTCGTCGGGACGGCGCTGGGTGATCCGGCGCGGGAGCGGGTCGAGCGGGTGACGCCCGAGGAGGCGGCTTCCCGGGACTGGGGTACGGCGGTGAGTGTCGTGCTCTGTCTCGACGCGCGGCCAACGGGTGTGGGGATGGGGACGGTTGCCGGGGGCCGCGTCTCCCCCGACCGCTGGGCGCTGGAGGAGGACGCCTTCGCGCACCGGGACTCGATGATCACGAAGTTCGAGGTGCGGGCGCTCGCGCTGGCCCGACTCGGGCCTCGCGTCGGCGAGTTGGTGTGGGACGTGGGGTCCGGGTCGGGGTCCGTGGCCGTGGAGTGCGCGCGGTTCGGGGCCGCCGTGTCGGCCGTCGAGAAGGCGGCGGACGGGGTGCAGCGGGTGCGGGCGAACGCCGCCGCGCACGGGGTCGATGTCCAGGTGGTGCATGGGGTCGCGCCTGGCGCGCTGGCTCAACTGGACGATCCTGACGCCGTGTTCGTGGGCGGTGGGGGCGCGGAGCTGACCGCCGTCGTCGCCGAGTGCGCTCGGCGGGCGCGGCGCGTGGTCGTCGTGGCGATGGCCGCGCTCGACCGGGTGCCGGGCGTGCGGGCGGCGCTCTCCGGTGCCGGGTTCGCCTGTGACGGGGTGCTGTTGCAGTCGTCGCGGCTCGCGCCGCTGCCCGGGGATGTGACGCGGCTCGCCGCCACCAATCCCGTGTTTCTGCTGTGGGGCGTGCGAACGTCCTTCTCTGACGAAGGAGTTGCTCAGTGATCGGCCTGATTTCCGCCACGTCGGCGGGGGCTGCGGCGCGGGACCGGCTGGCCGTGGCCTGGCCGGACCGTACGCGGGTGTACGACGGGGCGGTGGGGGACGCCCTGCGGGCCGCGTTCGCGGAGTGCGAGCAGGTGGTGGCCTTCCTGGCGACGGGGGCGACGGTGCGGATCCTCGCGCCGCTGCTGTCGGAGAAGGGGGCCGATCCTGGGGTGGTCTGTGTCGACGAGGGCGGGCGGTTCGCCGTGTCGCTGCTCGGGGGGCATGGGGGTGGGGCCAATGAACTCGCCGTCGAGGTCGGGGAGTTGCTGGGGGCGCGGCCGGTGGTGACGACGGCTACGGACTCCGTCGGGGTGGCCGGGCTGGACCTGCTCGGGGTGCCGGTGGAGGGGGATGTGGCCGGGGTGTCGCGGGCTCTGCTGGACGGGGAGGCGGTGGTGCTGGAGGCGGAGGTGGCGTGGCCGTTGCCGCCGGTGCCGTTCGCCGATGTCAGTGCCGGCGCCTCCGGTGCCGCGTACCGGGCGCGGTTGACCGACCGCGCCGTCGAACCGGCGTCCGGCGAAGTCCTGTTGCGGCCCCCGTCCCTCGTCGTAGGTGTCGGTGCTTCCAAGGGGGCGCCCGCCGACGAGGTGCTGTCGGTGGTCGAGGACGCCTTGCGGGACGCGGGGCTGTCGGCGCGCAGCGTCGCTCACCTCGCCACCGTGGACGCCAAGTCGGAGGAGCCCGGCATCCTGGAGGCCGCCGCGCGGCTCGGGGTGCCCGTAGTGACGTACTCCGCCGGGGAGTTGGCCGGCGTCGAGGTGCCGAACCCCTCGGACGCGCCGCTCGCCGCCGTGGGGACGCCGTCCGTCGCGGAGGCCGCCGCGCTGGTCGGGGGTGGTGAACTCCTCGTCCCCAAGCGGAAGTCGGCGGGTTCGCCCGCGATGGCGACCTGCGCTGTCGTCCGGCTTCCCGTGCGGGGGCGGCTCGCGGTGGTCGGGCTCGGTCCCGGCGCCCGGGATCTCCTCACGCCGCGCGCGAAGGCGGAGCTGCGGCGGGCTTCGGTCCTCGTCGGCCTGGATCAGTACGTCGACCAGGTCCGCGATCTGCTGCGGCCCGGAACCGTCGTGCTGGAGTCGGGACTCGGTGCCGAGGAGGAGCGGGCGCGGACCGCTGTCGCCGAGGCGCGCAAGGGGCTGGCCGTCGCGCTGATCGGCAGCGGGGACGCGGGCGTGTACGCGATGGCGTCGCCCGCGCTGGCCGAGGCGTCGGACGACATCGACGTCGTCGGCGTACCCGGGGTGACCGCCGCGCTCGCGGCCGGGGCGATCCTCGGGGCGCCGCTCGGGCACGACCACGTGTCGATCAGCCTCTCCGACCTGCACACGCCGTGGGAGGTCATCGAGCGGCGGGTACGGGCGGCGGCCGAGGCGGACTTGGTCGTCACCTTCTACAACCCCCGTTCGCGCGGCCGGGACTGGCAGTTGCCGAAGGCGCTGTCGCGGGGGGGCGGGGCCCCGCCCCCCGCCCCCCCCCCGGGGGGGGGGGGGCCCCCCCCCCGCGCCCCCCCCGCGCCCCCGGGGGCCCCCCCCCGGGCCCCCGCCCCC